>CBFIJI010000001.1:0-155452 GCA_965662885.1 Flavobacteriaceae bacterium
CAGAAGTTTCAAAAGCACAACCGTATTTGAATGAAGCTATTACTGTAGTTTATAAATTGTATTTTCGAAGTCCCATCAACATCTCAGATGTTCGCGAATTAGACAATCCCACTTTTTCGGATTTTTGGAACCATCAAATCAAAATTGACCAAATTCGTGCGACATCAGGAACGTATAAAGGAGAAGCTTATAATGAAGTTATTTGGCGAAAGGTGGTGCTTTACCCCCAAAAAATTGGGAAATTAACCCTTGAGCCTTTAACCTTAAACTTGACGGTGGGTGTTCCGAGTAATCGTCGAGATATTTTTGGAAGTCGGATCTATCAACAAGCTCAAAAAGTTGTTACTGCCGGAAAACGTACGATTGATGTTAAAGCTTTACCAGAAAAAGGTAAGCCCGCAGGTTTTACTGGAGCTGTTGGTGTTTTTGATTTTGATGTCATTTTGAATAAGGATGCTCTAAAAGCCTCTGAGTCCTTCCAGGCAAAAGTAAAAGTCTCTGGAAAAGGCAATTTAAAATTATTTAATTTACCAGAGCTTTCAACGCCTAACACCCTAGAGGTCTATGAGCCAGAACACAATGAGAATGTTCGCACCAACCTAAGTGGGATGCAGGGGAGTATTGAGGATGTATATACGGTTGTCCCCCAATATCAAGGGAAATACCCAATCCCACCTATTTCCTTTTCTTATTTTAATCCCAAGACAAAGCAATACAAAACACTCCGTTCACAAGACTTAATTGTCAATGTTTTTGAAGGCCCCACAGCCACTACAACTTCCAATGAAAAGGGGCTATCTTTAACGAATAAACAGCAGATTCTTAAGAACGATGGGAATTTTCGTTTTATTAATCTGAATACGGATCTAACCGCAATTAACAGCCAAACATTTTGGTTGAGTCGCTTTTTTCACGTCTTGTTACTGCTTCCTTTTGGATTGTTGTTCCTTTTTATTCTATTTAAAAAACTCATATTTGGTAAAAAGCAGGACACTACTTCCTTACGTCAACAACGTGCAAAACAATTAGCGCGAAAATATTTGAGTTCAGCGAAAAAGGCCTTAGGAAAAGAAGGACAGTTTTATGAGGCACTTGAACGTGCTTTACACAACTACCTCAAGGCAAAATTACATATTGAAACGACAGAATTTAGTAAGCAAAAAATTAATGACCTTTTAGTAGAAAAGCAAATTGCTACAGCCGATGCAAAGGCATTTGTAAAACTATTAGAGAATTGTGAAATGGCTCGGTATGCACCAGAATCTCAGGTTACCATGAATGCTGATTTAAAAGAAGCAAGTACGATCATAACCCTTATAGATAAACAATTATGAGAATTTTGCCTTTTCTTTTTAAGATCAATAGTCTCCACTTCAATCTTGGAATAAGGTTCCTTGCTTTATTCTTTATAGTTGCTACAGTTGGAAATGCTCAGTCCATGTCTACACCTTTTGATCAGGGAAATACTGCGTATAACAACGGAGATTTTGAAAAAGCCATTGAACACTACAAAGAAGTGCTCGCTTCCGGTCAACACAGTGCAGCTCTCTATTTTAATTTGGGAAATGCTTATTATCGACTCAATAATGTTGGAGAAAGTATCTATTATTTTGAAAAGGCAAAACAATTAGATCCAAAAGATCCTGACATACAATTTAATAGCTCCTTTGCCAACAACATGACCATTGATGCTATTGACGAGATTCCGCAATCGCAACTGGCAGTCCTCCATGAGAAAGTTTTCTCCATTATGGGAGTAGATGCTTGGGGGAAAACCATCGTCGTATTCGCTTGGATTGCCTTACTTTGTTTTGTCGCCTTTCTTTTTTACAACAAATCCATCCTTAAACGGCTTTTTTTTACAGCTTTTATAATCCTATTGTTCTTCGTCTTGGGGGCATTCTTATTTACCTTCTTTTCCCATCAAAAAGTGGTGAATACGGAATATGCGATTATTTTTTCTGAACAAATTAATATTTGGACAGAACCCAATGAGCGTGCTGACGTTCAGTTTATCCTTCATGAAGGAACTAAGGTCACCTTATTGGATACTTTAGACGAATGGCAAAAAATTAGGATTGCCAATGGATCTGAAGGATGGACTAAAAATGCATCACTTCGCAGTTTGAAATAGGAGACGATACTCTTTTTTAAAAAGTAGCCTTTGCCAAGCGTTCTCTTCCTTGGTATTTAGTTGAATTCACTTGACGTTTTTCAATATAATTTAATACATTAACTGTAAATTAATGGAACATGTTAACACGTTTAGGAGAGAAGTTCACCGATCTTTTTAGAAAAAACATGCCCGATGCATTTGTTTTTGCATTGCTCCTCACCCTTGTTATTGGTATTGTTGCTGCACTAGGTGTTCAAGCCTCCCCCATACTAATTATTGAATCTTGGTATAAAGGCTTTTGGATGCTTTTGGAGTTTGGAATGCAAATGGTTTTACTGATAGTTACGGGCTACACTATTGCATTATCCCCATTTATTAAAAAACAAATTGACCGCCTGACTACTGTTATTAAAACGCCAATTCAGGTTTATTATTTTGTCACTCTTTTTGGGGTTTTAGTTTCTATGGTCAGTTGGGGCTGGGTTGTCATTGCAGCCGTTTTGGGCAGGGAATTGGCCCAACGAGTTAAAGGTGTGAATTATCCTTTTTTAATCGCCTGTGCTTATTTTTCAAACAATAGTTGGGTGACTGGTTTGTCCAGTTCAATCCCGTTACTTTTAAATACTGATGGGAACTACTTAATTGAATCAGGAGTATTGGAAGCCACCATTCCAACCACCACCACTTTAGGATCTCCACTAAATATTAGTATCATTCTATTATACACCATATTTGCCCCACTTTTAGTTGTTCTACTTCGTCCAAAAAATGCAACCAATGCAACTTTTAAAGACCTGCTAACGGATACTCATTCTACTGATGAAATAAGTATTGAAGACGAGGCGGAATCCTTACGCTTACCTATTCGAAACCTCTCTGATCGCTTAAACAATAATTTTCCTCTTATCGTTATTATCTTTTTGATGGGACTATTTTATACGGTAAGTCATTTTACTCAACGGGGCTTTGATCTCAACTTGAATATTATGAATTTTATTTTCTTGATTTTGGGTTTACTACTCCATAAAACTCCTTTGCGATATAGCATAGCCATGCGACGTACAAGTAGTAACGTTTCTAGTATTTTATTTCAATTTCCCTTTTATGCAGGAATTATGGGTATTATGATTCATACAGGTCTTGGGGAAGCTTTAGCAATGCAATTGGCAACTATTGCAGATATTCATACCTATCCTTTCTTCTCTTTTTTATTGGGCGGCATTGTTAATTTTGCAATTCCTTCTGGTGGAGGTGAATTTGCAGTTATTGGCCCAAGTATTCTAGAAGCAGTAAAGGTAATCGGTAGTGGACTACCTAATGGACAATTAATAGAGATGCTTTCTAGAGCCTCCCTTGCAGTGGCCTATGGTGAAAGTCTTACGAACCTTCTACAACCCTTTTATTTACTGTTGGTTTTACCCATTATGGGTGCAGGAATTAAAATTCAGGCGCGTGATGTAATGGGCTATTTGGTGATTCCTTTTTTACTTTTTTTCAGCATTCAAGTCCTGTTAATTACTTTTATGCCACTCTGATGAAAAATTATTTTTACTATTTTTTATTTCCACTTGTCATTTTTGGCCAGCAAGAAGTAAGTATAACGACCCCAAAAGGAGAAATCAAAGGTTTATGGACGAATCAAGAACATCAAATTGCTGTTTTTAAAGGAATTCCATATGCTCAATCAACCGCTGGGCAACAACGTTGGAAACCACCAATAACTGTCCCTGAATGGGAAGGAATTTTAGAGGCGACCACTTTTGGTCCGTCGTGTCCTCAAATAAATGCTTCTTCCTATTGGAAAAAGTCCAATGTGTTAATGAGTGAAGATTGTTTGCGGTTGAATATTTGGACCAATGCACTTAATCAAGTTGAAAAAAAACCAGTAATGGTATGGATTCACGGAGGAGGATTAAATACAGGAAACGGTCATGTTTGGACATACAATGGCGCACAATTTGCAGCACAGGATATTGTTTTGGTCACGATTAATTATCGATTGGGTGCATTGGGATTTCTTGCTCACCCCTTACTTTCTGAAGAAGCCGATACCAAGACTTCGGGTAATTATGGTTTTTTAGACCAATTACTTGCATTAAAATGGGTACAAGAAAATATTCAATCTTTTGGAGGTGACCCAAATAATGTAACAGTTTTTGGTGAATCAGCAGGGGCAACGTCCGTAAGTGTTTTGGCGGCGTCCCCATTAAGCAAAGGATTATTTCATAAGGCAATTATTCAAAGCCCTTGGATGTTTGGTTACATTAATAACATTGCAGAGCCAAATGTCATTTACCTTAAAAAAGATAAAATGGGCTATTCTAGTGCTGAAAGCTATGGTTTTGAATGGACACAAAAACACCTTCCAAAAAATGTTAAGGACTCCTTGAGCTATCTTAGAAATGTACCTGTGGACAGTATTTTGTTAAAAGATACTTATTATAAAACAAAAGTTACGATTGATAATTGGTTGTTAAATGGACATCCAGAATCAGAGTTTTTAAAAGGAAATCAAAGAACTATACCAATGCTTTTAGGTTCCAATAGTGATGAAGGAACTTTTTTTTGGTACACCATAAATTTCACTTCATTGGAAGATTTTACATCAATTCTGACTCCTTTTTTTACAAAACAAGCACAATCAATCGCAACGCATTATTTCAAGTCCTATTCAGGAGGAATCCCCAATAAAGGAGCATCCTATATTACTGATAGTTGGTTTGTTGAACCAACAATTCAAATGCTTAAAGGGCATAGCAAGTATCAACCAAACACCTATCAATATCAATTCTCTTATTCAAATCCTAAACGCCCAGAGTTCGGAGCCTCCCATGCTGCCGAGATTAAGTATGTTTTTGGTAATTTAAGTGCTGATGCGCTTGAGGAAGAAAAGGAACTTTCACAGCAGATGATTCACTATTGGACACAATTTGCCAAAACAGGAAATCCCAATAAAGACGGGCTTCCATTTTGGCCAAAATTTGATTTAGAAAAACAACTCTATTTAGATTTCAATACGGATTTAAGCGTCAAAAAAGCGTTAAAGAGTCCTTTAATATGGCCAATGGAAAAGGCTAAAAAAGCCATTTATAAAGCAGCTTCATTTTAAGGCTCTTTTTAAAATTTTTCCTGTTGCATTCATTGGGAGTTCACGAACAAACTCAATATGTCGGGGATATTTGTAAGCAGCGATGCGTTCACGCGTCCATGCTATTAAGGTCTGCGAATCCAAAGACTCTTTTTGGTGGACTACCACAAAGGCTTTAATTTCTTCTCCCAATCGTGGGTCAGGAATTCCAATCACTGCCACCAATGAAATTTTGGGATGTTGCATCATTAATTCCTCGATTTCCCTAGGATACACATTATACCCTCCTCGAATGATAAGGTCTTTCATCCGATCCACGATATAAAAGTAACCATCTTCATCTTTATAGGCCATATCTCCAGAATGCATCCAGCCATTGCGTAACGCCTTTTGTGTAGCTTCAATTTTATTGTAGTAACCCTTCATTACATTGTGTCCACGATAGATGAGTTCGCCAACTTCCTCCGTCGCAAGTTCTTGATCTGTTTCATCAACTATTTTTACTTGTACACCCCATACAGGGAAGCCAATGGAACCTATTTTCCGAGGAAATCCAGGATGGTTAAAAGCTACCATTGGTGAGCCTTCGGACATTCCATAACCTTCATAAATAGGAACATTAAAATTGCTTTCAAAGGTTTCCAAAACAGCAACAGGGAGTGCGGCACCTCCAGATATTGCAATACGCCAATGGTTTTTTAAGCGGGTTTTTTTATACGTAGTTTGAGAAAAGAATTCGTTCAAACTCCAAAACATGGTGGGAACACCTGCAAAGATCGAAACCTGATGTTGTTCCATTTGATCTAAAACAATTTTTGGATCAAATTTTTCAATAATGACATTGGGAATCCCTTCCATAACACAAGCGTTCATCAGACAAGATTGTCCAAAAATATGGAATAGGGGTAAAACTGTGATGGCAACATCCTTCGTGTTGAATTGAAAAAGATGTCTTCCTAAATCAGCATTCCAAGCTAAGTTAGAATGACTTAATTCAGCCCCCTTGGGTTGACCTGTGGTTCCAGAGGTATAGATAATGACGGCTGTATCTGTGGCTTTTGTGCTGTAAAATTCAAAGTGTGTGTTTTGATTTTCTAAAAAATCATGATAATAAATTGCTTCTGAAAAAGAGGGTTTCTCAAGGGCTTTATTTTGAATAAGAATTAAATGAGTCACGCTGTTAACTGCTTTAAAAGCAGCATGTGCATGATCGACTATGGGAAGTTGTTCTGTCCCTTGATAAGCGATAAGTGCCTTAGCTCCAGCGTCTTTTAGATGATAAATCAACTCTTGTTTTTTAAACAAAATACTCAGTGGAACGACAATAGCTCCTACCTTTAAAATACCGTAATATACTATGGGAAAACTGCTCAGATTTGGGCATTGTAAAGCAATGCGATCACCAGGTTTTATTCCTTGAGCGACCAGACCATTAGCGATTTGATTTACTTTACTATTGAAGGACTTATAGCTTAGTGTTTCAGAATCGGTAATCAAGGCTGGGGTATTTCCGTGCCTAAAAGCACTATCTTCTAAAGCCATTGACAAATTGAACATTCAGCTAAGTATTAATAGTTTTAGTAATAACTAATCGAACGTTAAATTAATAAAAAATACGGCTAAATTATATTTAAATTCTTTGGGAGTTGATCACTATTATCCAAGACCCATTCAAAAAGGAATTGTCCAACCCCCAAAAGGGGATCGTATAAGAGAGATTGTTCTAAAAAGGTGTCGGGAAAAAGGGAAACGACAGTACTCGCTTTAAGGTAGGCCATGAGTAAGGCACTTAAAATAAGGGTCATTTTAAGCAAACCAAAAGTTGCTCCCAACATTCGATTTAAAATGCCTAAAGCAGCCAAATGAATCACTTTAGTAAGCATTTTAGCCAACAGCGACACTGCGTAAACACAGACGATGAAAAGCAGGGCAAAACTCGTGATTTGAATGCTTTTTGGGCTCCAGTCTACATGTTTAGCAAGTTCAATACTTATGAAATCTGAAAAATGGAGTGCCCCATAAATACCTGCAAAAAGAGCGATAAATCCAGAAACTTCTATAACGAAACCTTTAGAAAAACCTCTTACAAGGCCATATCCAATAAAAACAAGTACAATGATATCGAATATTTCCACGGTTGCAAATTACATATTTTTATACGGTCCATCACATTTTTTAGCGGTAAACCGGTATCTTTGAGCCATGCAAAAGAAGACCCGTGATCCACAATTAAAAGCACGTTGGGAAGATTTGGTGGAACGACTCACCGAACGTTTTTCAGATGGTGAAGCTTTGGATATAGAAGGTGTTTTATATTTAGTGGGTTTGCAGGAGTTGGGACAAATCCATCGTAAGTTTAAAAAGGACGACAATATTAATTTAATGCACATTGGTATTTGTACGGTTTTAGAACCCTATGGATTTTATCGTTTTGATTTTTATGACGAGGAAGGTTGGCCCCATTTTGAATTAATGGAGGCATTACCGAACTTAAAACCAGGAGAGCAAAGTCTTTTTATGAAAACGGCGATTGTTGAATACTTTATTAAACAAGAGGTCATTCAATAAAACACAATTATATTTACACCATGATTGATCAGGTAAAAGAACATTTACAAACAGTGACCGACTTTAGTAGTACGGATGCCAAAGCCATAGAAGATTTCCGAGTTGCTTACTTAGGAAAAAAAGGGATACTTACGGACTTTTTTGCAGCCTTCCGCAATGTCCCAGCAGAAGAGAAAAAAGCGTATGGTCAGGTTTTGAACGAATTAAAAACGGCTCTTAATGAAAAGATAAAAACCCTTCAATCGGGTATTAGCACTTCGCAAAACGAATCATTTTTAGGTGATTTGTCACGTCCTGGTTTTCAATTGGAAACGGGAAATCGCCACCCTTTATCTGTAGTTAAAAACCGCATTATTGCTATTTTTAATCAAATAGGCTTTACCATTTCCGAAGGACCGGAAATTGAGGACGACTGGCATAATTTCACTGCTTTAAACCTTCCAGAATACCATCCAGCACGTGACATGCAGGATACTTTTTTTATTCAAACGGATCCAGATATTTTATTGCGTACGCATACATCTTCCGTACAGGTCCGCTATATGGAAAAAAATCAACCACCAATACGGACAATATCTCCTGGGCGGGTATTTCGGAATGAGGCCATTTCTGCTCGTGCACATTGTATTTTTCACCAAATCGAAGGTTTATATATCGATAAAGATGTTTCTTTTGCTGACTTAAAACAAACCCTTTTATATTTTACACAGTCCTTATTTGGAAACTCCAAAATTCGACTACGTCCTTCGTATTTTCCTTTTACAGAACCCAGTGCAGAAGTAGATATTTATTGGGGACTAGAAACAGAGGTTGATTACCGAATTACTAAAGGAACAGGATGGTTGGAAATTATGGGTTGTGGTATGGTGGATCCCAACGTTCTTGAAAACTGTGGGATTGATTCCAAAGAATACTCTGGATTTGCTTTTGGAATGGGAATTGAACGTATTGCTATGTTGTTATATCAAATCAGCGATATTCGTTATTTCTTTGAAAATGATATTCGCTTTTTAAAGCAATTCAAGGCAACTCTTTAATTTAGTTTTTTTGAAAGCTTAATAAATACTTTTTTAGGCTTTTTACCTTCATATAAAATATCATAAACCGCATCGATGATGGGTGTATTTGTTCGAAACTCACTATTGATTAATTTGGCTGACTTCGAAGCATAATAACCTTCTGCGATCATATTCATTTCAAATTGGGCAGCTTTTACCGTATACCCTTTGCCAATCATGTTTCCAAATGTCCGATTTCTACTGAATACGGAATATCCTGTTACCAAAAGATCTCCTAAATAAGCAGAATTGTTAATATCACGCTTTAAACGATGAACGTCCTTAATAAAGAGTTTCATCTCCCGTATGGCATTACTCATCAACACACTTTGGAAGTTATCTCCATAATTAAGGGCATGTGCAATTCCTGCGGCAATGGCATAAATATTTTTGAGCATGGCTGCATATTCGGTACCGATGACATCGTTGGATTGCTTAACGCGAACATAGTGGTTACTTAATAGCCGTGCCAAGGTTTTGGTCAATTGCTTATTTTGACTGGCAACGGTTAGATAGGATAAACGCTCCATGGCAATTTCTTCCGCATGACATGGACCAGTAATGACCCCAATGTCTTCACGTGGGATCTTATATTTTTCATGAAAGTAGCTGCCAATGACGGATAGGCAATCTGGAATAACGCCTTTGATTGCTGAAATAATTTTTTTGTCAACTAGGGAGGTGGTAATTTTTTCCAACTCACTGACAATAAATACAGAAGGGATTGCAAATATTAAAATTTCAGCATTTTTAATTGATTCATCAATCGAACTGGATATTTTCAATTTTCGCTTTCTAAACTGAACGGAACTTAAATAGGCAGGGTTATAACGTTTTTCTTGAATAAACTGTCTATCATCTTCTCTGCGGACATACCAATAGACTTTGACATTGTTGTCCGTTAGCATTTTTACTAAAGCAGTTGCCCAACTCCCACTGCCTAGGACAGCTACTTTGTTTTTTGGGGGGAGAAGGGTCGTAATTATTTTCTTGTTTGGGGTACGTCCCACCATAATGTAAAACTAATTTTAGTTTAAATCCAGGCTTGCCAAGGAATTCTACTTAATAGGAATAAGAGTCCCAAGCTGTAAAAGAGTGCAATTCGTAAAAACTTTTTGTCCGCAGTAGCTTGTCGTTTATGCATAGACCATCCCATGGTAATGAGGACAATTGCTAAAATATTAACGATTGGATGTTCTACGAGATATAAGCGGCTTTCAGCATCTTTCATTACCCCCATACCTAAGGCAGACCATTGTTGAAACCAAGGAGAGACAAAGTAAAGAATCAATCCTATCAAGAGTTGAATATGAGAAAAAATTAATCCAAAGAGTGAAATTCTTAAATCAGTAGAACTAAACTCCTCTTTTTTGGAAAGACGTCCTTTAAATGCGTTAACGATGGCTACGATCAAAATTAACAATACGAAATAAGCCCAATACGAGTGAACAGTTTTTAAGAGTGCATACATAGTTTATAATTTGATGTAAAAATACTTGATTTTGTTAAAGTAAGCCTATAAATCGAATTTAATCCCTTGTGCTAAAGGCAATGTAGGAGAATAATTAATGGTGTTGGTTTGGCGTCTCATATACACTTTCCAAGCGTCAGAGCCACTTTCACGTCCACCTCCTGTATCTTTTTCACCTCCGAAAGCACCCCCAATTTCAGCACCTGAAGTCCCAATATTGACATTAGCAATTCCACAGTCACTTCCCCAATGGGCAAGAAAAGTTTCCGCTTCTTGCAGGTTTTGAGTCATAATTGCAGAGGAAAGCCCTTGGTCAACCTCATTTTGAATGGCAATGGCATTTTCAACACCTCCCGAATACTTAAGTAAATAGAGAATAGGTGCAAAGGTTTCTTGATGTACGATCGGGGCATCATGATTAATTTCTGCAATTGCAGGTTGAACATAGCAGCCACTTTTATAAGCTTCTCCTTCAAGGGCACCCCCAGGAATAAGCCATGTACCTCCTTGTTGATTAACAGCTGTACATGCATTTTGATAACTTTCCACGGCAAGTTGGTCAATTAGTGGCCCTACGTGATTGGATTCATCCAACGGATCACCAATCCGAAGTTGTCCATAAGCTTTTTTAAGGGCTTCTTTTACTTCGTTATATACACTGTCATGCACAATCAACCGTCGGGTTGAGGTACACCGCTGGCCACAGGTTCCAACAGCCCCAAAAACAGCCCCAATGACTGTCATCTTAATATCTGCATTTGGGGAGACAATAATGGCATTGTTTCCACCCAATTCAAGTAACGATTTTCCTAAACGTCGTCCAACTGTTTCAGCCACATTCTTACCCATTCGGGTTGATCCTGTTGCTGAAATTAAAGGGAAGCGTTTATCTTCTGCCATCCACTTTCCTACTTCTGCATCTCCATTAATTAAACAAGAAATTCCTTCTGGCATATCATTTTCGTCCAATACTTCTGCGATTATTTTCTGACAAGCAATACCACATAGTGGGGTTTTTTCGCTCGGCTTCCATACACAGACATTTCCACAAACCCAAGCTAAGGCAACATTCCAACTCCAAACGGCAACGGGAAAGTTAAATGCTGAAATAACACCTACAATACCCAAAGGGTGATATTGTTCGTACATGCGGTGTTCCGGTCGTTCGGAATGCATAGTTAAACCGTGTAATTGTCTTGAAAGTCCCACAGCAAAGTCACAGATATCAATCATTTCTTGCACTTCCCCCAATCCTTCTTGGAGTGATTTTCCCATCTCAAGGGAAACCAATTGTCCTAAAGCTGTTTTTTTATCCCGTAATTTATTTCCCAATTGACGCACCAATTCTCCTCGTTTCGGAGCAGGAATTCTGCGAAATTCTTTAAAAGCAACTTCGGCAGTATCCATAATTTGTTCATAATCTTGAACAGTAGCTGTGGTAACTGTTCCTAAAAGTTCCCCATGAATAGGAGAATGTGAACTAATGGCTGGTCCAGAACCGAGCCACTGTTTTCCGGTTGAATTTCCTTTTTGTGAATTATCAATTCCTAGGGAAGCTAGTATGGTTGAAGGTGAAATTTGCATGGTTGGTTTTTTTTTCAAAGATAGTAAAGTAAGTGTGACTCCCTAACTCCAAAAAAGAAGATAGCGTTTAATTTTTATAGGGGGAATAAATCAATAGAAGCACTTTTATAAATCCTATTCATCCATATAGTTTCTTATTTAATTGGTTATATTTAAGATTCATTTCATCTTAACATTTAATTAATTATGCGGTTTATCTACTCTCTTATTTTTCTCGTTGTTTTCTATGGTTGTCAATCAGTTGAAAAAGAAATCACTCAAACGAAAGACACTTTTGGCATCGTTATTCACGGTGGTGCAGGAACCATTTTAAGAAAAAACATGACTCCAGAAATGGAAGCAGCCTATCGTGAGGTTTTAGCAAAAGCGATTAAGGTAGGACATGCCATTTTAGAGGAGGGCGGTAGTAGCCAAGAAGCGATTGAGAAAACCATTCATGTGATGGAAGATTCTCCCTTATTTAATTCGGGGAAGGGAGCTGTTTTAACAGCAGAGGAGACCATAGCATTGGACGCTTCTTTTATGGATGGCGCCACCTTAAATGCAGGTGCTGTTGCGGGAGTGCAAACAATAAAAAATCCAATTAGTGCTGCCATTGCAGTTATGGATAATTCGCCTCATGTGATGCTTTCTGGTGAAGGTGCAGATCAGTTTGCTATGGAACGAGGCCTTGAAATTGTTGATCCTAGTTATTTTTTTACCTCACGACGTATAGAAGCATTAAAACGGGTAAAGGAACGGGAAGCCAAAAAAGACGTTGCCATATCTATGGAGGAAAGACTTTTTTATAAAAATCAACGGTATGGAACCGTCGGCTGTGTCGCACTTGATAAAAATGGAAATTTAGCTGCGGGAACTTCCACAGGAGGCATGACGAATAAAAAATGGGGTCGAATTGGTGATGCACCAATTATTGGAGCAGGAACCTATGCCAATAATGCTACTTGTGCCGTTTCAGCAACAGGTTGGGGAGAATTTTTTATACGAAGCGTTGTTGCTCATGATATTTCCGCCCTTATGGAATACAAAGGCTTATCCCTTAAAGAAGCTGCGCGTTCAGTGATTCACGATAAGGTTGGACAGTTAGGTGGAGATGGAGGTATTGTAGCTATCGACTATCAAGGAAATATCGCCATGGAAATGAATACTCCAGGAATGTATAGAGCTCATATGGATGCGTCTGGGAAGCTTAGCGTAAAAATTTATCAAGACGAATGAAAGGAGCTCAGTATGCAGTAATTTTTACGAGTACGCTTCGAAACCCTCACGATCAAGAATATTTTGATTTAGCAGAAAAAATGGATGTTCTTGTCAAAAAACAAACTGGATTTATTGGCATGAAAAGTTTTAGAAACTCAAATGGGGAGGGGGTCACCATTAGTTATTGGTCCAGTTTAAAGGCAATAAAAGACTGGAAAAGTAACTCAGAACACCTTGGTGCTCAGCAGTATGGAAAAGAAATTTCCTACGCTGAATATCACATAGAAGTATGTAAAATAGAGCGTAGTTATTCGTTAAATTCAACACATTATGGTTAATATTATATAGTACACTATATTTGTTTTATATAATAAAATTTTAATTCACTAACCCAAACTCTTTTGAAATCCCTGCTTTAGCATATTTTAATAAGTAATTTAAGCTATTTGTAAGCCTCACATTTGTAGAATCAATTATTTTACCTGAAGATGGGTCTAATCCTATAAGAATTAACCCAATTAATAAAATCTAAAAAACATAATGTCGGATCAATTGGAACAATTATTGGACAAGATTGGAAATAAACTCAAGCGATTAAGAATTGACTCAGGATATTCAAGTTATGAAATATTTGCTTGGGAGAATAACCTTAGCAGAATCCAATATTGGAAAATGGAAAAAGGAACGAATTGCACATTAAAAAGTCTTGACCGTGTTCTAAAGGTCCACAAATTAACTGTCGAACAGTTTTTTAAGGAATTGGATTAATTATAACTGAGAGTTATAATACGCCACATTCCCAGTAACCTCTTTACCCATCCATTGAGGAAGCGGTGGAAGCTTCACATTGCTATTTGGAAGTTCAATTTCTGCAATGACAAGCCCTTTGTTTTCATTCTTAAACTCATCCACTTCAATTAAAAAATCTCCAAAAGGGACTTCATATCTGTTTTTGTGAATGGTTGTCGGTAAGCAGAGTTTTAATAATTGTTCTGCTTCATTTAAAGGGATTTCTTTTTCCCATTCTAGACGAGATAAACCCTCATCAGTACTTTTGCCTTTTACCGTAATCCAAGCTTTATCCCCTCTGATACGAATCCGAACCGTTCTTTCTGGATCTTTATTTAAAAATGCTTGTATGATGGTTGTTTTCCGATTCGCTTCTTTCTTATAGGCCGAAGAGATTACTAAAAATTTTCGTTCGATTTCCTTATGCATTGGGTTACAAGATAAATGTTGTTATAAAAAAAGTGGTAATCATTCCCCAAAAAGTCCCTGTAATCATGCTTAAAATAGCAAGAACAATGGCATGTGGCATCAAGCTTTTTTGATAAGCAGCAGTAACTGCTGGAGCGGTTGAAATACCCCCTAAGTTAGCCATATTAGCAATGGGTACCCATACCATGGAAAGTTTTAAAACATAACATAAAGCCATGCTAACGATAAATTGAACCAATAACCAAACGATTACGACTCCAACAAAAAGGAAAGGAAGATGAAAATTTTCAAAGTTTAATTTTAACCCCAATATTGCCATTACAACCACGATACCTACACTACCGATTTTTAAATTGATTTGATGATGCCAAAAAGGGATAAAATTTGCGAGCAAAATACCGAGAATAGATAGGCTGATAATGGTCCATAAAAACGGTAAATTAAAGAATTGAATTCCAAAAAGTGAGCTGATAACAATAAGTAAAGTAACACCTATTTTTTGAGATTTATTACCCATATTAACCTTCTCCTCTTCAATAACTTTTGTTTCTTTAAGGCCTAAATATCGGTTGATTCTTTTGCTGTTTCGAATGAATTGAAACATTAAAATGGTCCAGATGTTGACTAAAATATTATCCAAAACAAGTACCGATAAAAAAAGCTGTTCAGACGTCCCCACATATTCTTTTAAGACTAACATACTCGTACTTCCACCAATCCAACTTCCCACCATAGGGACAAGACCTTTCCAATAGTCATCAGTAAAAAAAACAGTATCGTTTCCATGGACTAAATTGACTCCCGCCAATAAAAGTATCGGTAATAAGGCAATAACAAAGGATCCAGAAACAAAAAGAATAATAGGTTTCACACCGACTATTCTTAGTGCTTTTAGTGACATAGAGCCCATAATGGTAATGATAACAAGAGGAATGATCCATTGTTTACTCCATTGATGAATACTTTCTTTAGCAAGATCCAAACCCCAAAGATGGGTGATGAGTGCAGGAATAATATACGCAAAGAGTATAGGGGGAATCCATTGTAAAAACAGTTTAATAAAGGGTTTTTTTATTCGTTCTAAAACAAGTACTGATAGTACAGTGATCAAAACAATAAAGCAGCTTAACAAGAGTGAGTTCATTGGAAAAAGGGTTCATTTAAAACACCCAAACATTGTAAAATCCCTTCTTTAAAGTTTAGAAGTTTAAGATTTTCATTTGGTGCATGAATATTGTTGTCTGGATTGGGAATTCGCAAGGAGACTGCTGGAATATTTAAGGTATTAATAAATGCTGCAATTGGTTGTGAACCACCAGTAGTACTTACTTTAATAATAGTTTCTTTTCCCAGCCCTTGAACACTTCCCCTGTACAACCATTCCCCCAAAGGGTTTTCAAGGGAGGTTCGAAACGGTTGAGATCCAATTCGTTGTTTCATTTGAATAATTTTTGAATGTTGTATTCGTTCTTTGTTGGTTGGCGGTCGATTCAAAAGTAAATACCCTTTTGATTGAATGTATTTTTTAACCAATTCAAGTTGTTTTTCAGCAGTAATTTGAGGAACAAGTCGCATGTCAAATTCTGCTATGACCTTGTTTGGGATAATGGTTCTCACTTGATTTTCTGTCCAACCAGCTTTTAACCCCCTAACATTTAAACTTGGGAAATGTAACGCTTGTTGGGGAGTCTTTCCAACTTTTTCCATTTGACCGCCGCCTACACGAATTTTAAGGCTATCCCATCGGTCTGGTAACGATTTAAAATAGTTTTCTTCCTTAGTATCAAAGGAGATTCCAGAATAAAACCCAGGAATGGTGACCCTTCCCTGTTTATCTTTCATGTCCGAAAGTAATCGCGCCATCGCAAAAACAGGATTTTCAACAATATTTCCGTATTGACCGCTGTGTAAATTCCGTTCTGCACCGAATAAGATTAATTGAAAAGTAACAATACCACGAGCACCAAAAGTCAAGGTAGGTAGATCAGATATATGCCGTGTACCATCCATTATCACAAGTGCATCAGCAGCTAACAATTCTTTATTTTTTACGACAAAGTCACTAATAGTTGGTGATCCTTTTTCTTCTTGCGGGTCTCCAATAATTTTAATATTAACGGTTGGCTTTTTACCGTTTGTAAGTAAAATTTTCAGTGCTGAAAGGAAGGCAAAAGTAGGTCCTTTGGAATCTGATGCTGCACGAGCAAAAACATAGTGATCCTTTAGAGGCATATATTTTTTATCGGGAGCAATAGGTGTAAAATGATTATTGGTTCTTTTTTTTATAATTGGTTGAAAAGGGTTTTCCTGCGTCCATTTTTTTTCATCAACAGGCTGACCGTCCAATTGCAAATAGAATAAAACGGTGTGTGGTGCGCCTACATCGTAGGAGGCGAAAAAATAGGGGACATCGTTATGGTGAACTATTTCTGAGTCTATGGAAATTCCATGAAGATACTCTTTTAAATAGTCAATGTTATGGCGGATTCCTGTCAAATCATCAGAAGTATTGGGGAGAGATAAATAGGTCATAAAATCCTCCATTATTTCTGGAAAAGCCAAAGTGGTTTTTTCATGAGTCATTTTACTGTCCCATTGTGCATTGGTTTTAGAAGACCAAAGGGTTATGATGACACAAAAAAGAGCAATGCAAGTGTTTTTTATCAATGAAAATTAATTTTTAAATAAATTTAACTGAAATTGAGAATTAACCTCTGTTTAAACCTATTTTTATTTTATGACAATGATCTATGATTTTGATCCCAATCGTAAAATTATTCATATTGATATGGATGCCTTTTTTGCTGCTGTAGAACAAAATGATAACCCTGAATTAAAGGGAAAACCCCTAGCTGTTGGAGGAGGAGGTCTGCGTGGGGTTGTTGCAGCAGCAAGCTATGAAGCACGGAAATTTGGAGTTCGTAGTGCAATGAGTGGTGCATTAGCCAGGCGTCTTTGTCCCCATTTAACTTTTGTTAGTCCTCGATTTGAACGTTATAAAGAAATTTCGACCACCATACGCAGCATTTTTTTTGAATACACAGAATTGGTCGAACCCTTGTCCTTAGATGAGGCCTATTTGGATGTTACGACCAACCGTTTTGAAATGCCTTCGGCAACTTTAATCGCAGAAGAAATTAGAAATAAAATACACGAACAAACGGGTTTAACTGCTTCTGCAGGAATTTCAGTCAATAAATTTTTGGCAAAAACGGCTAGTGATTGGAATAAACCTAACGGACAAAAAACAATACCTCCAGAGGAGGTTATTTCTTTTTTAGCGAGCCTAGATGTTAAAAAATTTCATGGAATTGGGAAAAAAACTAAGGAGAAAATGTATCAGTTAGGAATTTTTTTAGGGGCCGACTTAAAAGAAAAGCCTTTGGAATTTTTAACCGCTAATTTTGGTAAATCAGGAAGCCATTATTTTAATGTGGTTCGGGGTATTCATTTGAGTGAAGTAAAGCCTTTTCGAATTCCAAAATCATTAGGGGCAGAACGCACCTTTTCAACTAATTTGGCGAGTGAATTGTTTATGCTTGAAAAGTTAGAATCAATTGCAGCAAAGGTGGAGGAGCGACTAGAGAGAAATAAACTTTCAGGAAAAACAATCACCTTAAAAATAAAGTACAGTGATTTTAAACAGCAAACCAGGAGTAAAACCTTAAAGGTATATATTTCCAAACAAGAATTGCTTTTTGAGTATGCTAAGGAGTTATTGTATCAAGAGAAGCTATCCAATTCTGTTCGCTTGTTAGGTATTTCTTTATCTAATCTGAATACGGAAAAAAAGGTCAAGAAACGCCCTGAACCGACCAAGCAGTCACAACTTATTTTACCTTTTTAGACAGTTGAAACACGGAGGGTGTTAACCATTCCTTTTTCTTTTATAGGCATGGCCATTAAGTTGACCAGCATATCATCTTTTTCAACCCATTTCATTTCTTTGGCAATTTGATTAATTTCCTCAATCGTATTATCAGTACTTGTATAACTGTTGTAATAAAAAGCTTTTACCCCCCACAACAAACTTAATTGGTTAAGGATTTTTTTATTGGTTGAAAACACAAGAACATGTGCCCTAGGTCGCCATGCTGAGATCTGATAAGCAGTATAACCGCTGTTGGTAAGCGTACAAATTGCTTTTGCTTTAATGTCATTAGCTAGGGTTGCAGCATGATAGCAAACAGATTTTGTGATAAATCGTTCGTTGCGATTTTGCGGTGCACTATGGGGAACATTAATGAGTTCAGAATTTTCAACACTGGATAAAATAGAAGTCATGGTTTTAATAACTTCAACAGGAAATTTACCCACAGAGGTTTCTCCAGAAAGCATTACCGCATCTGCTCCATCCATCACAGAATTTGCAACATCATTGACTTCGGCACGTGTAGCTGTGAGGCTATCAATCATTGTTTCCATCATTTGCGTTGCAATAATGATGGGTATTCGTGCTTTTTTGGCTAATAAAACCAATCTTTTTTGAACTAAAGGAACTTCAGCAGCAGGGATTTCAACTCCCAAATCTCCTCGTGCAACCATTAAACCGTCAGATTCACGAACAATTTCGTCGATATTATCCATAGCTTCCGGTTTTTCGATTTTAGCGATAATAGGAATTTTATGGGCTACATTTTTTTCAATCAGTGTTCGGAGTTGTTCGATATCTTTTCCATTTCGAACAAACGAAAGTGCAATCCAATCGATGTCTTGTTTAAGAACAAAGTTAGCATCTTTAATATCCTTTTCTGTCAAGGCAGGTAAAGAGATATTGGTATTGGGAAGATTCACCCCTTTATTAGATTTAAAGGCTCCACCTTGTATGACTTTAGCGACAACAGTGGTGTTTTTGTCAGTTTGGGTGACTTTAAAAATAAGTTTACCATCGTCAAGTAATATGCGTTCGCCTACAGCAACATCTTTTGGGAAGTTTTTGTAGTTCATGTAAGCTTTTTTAGCATTACCAGTAAAGGGTTTTTCTGTTGAAAACTCAACAAGGTCACCTTCAACAACCACTGTTCCTTCTTCCATTTTTCCAACTCGCAACTTTGGCCCTTGAAGATCTGCTAAAATAGCCGTATTCGTTTGGAGTTTTTTATCAATTTTTCGAATAGTTTCAATTCTGACGGGAACGTCTTCGTAGTTAACATGTGAAAAATTGATTCGGAATACATTTACCCCTTCAAGTATCATTTTCTCTATGGTTTCAGGATCATTAGACGCTGGACCTAGTGTGGCTACAATTTTAGTTTTTTTGATTGTATTCATTAATCAAATATTAGATTTTGTGGATTGTTAATTTTGGAAGAGGGAAGGACATACAACATGGAAATTGAGTTGAGTTTTTTTAACTTGTTTTTTAATAGACTCAATTGCTCTAAATGGTTAGTCTTTATAAAATAATTTACGTTGTTGTACTGCTGTAACAAATATACTTTTTTTACTGGTGCTTGTTCAAACAATGTAATTTTTTTTCCCTTTTTATTTGAACTCACTTTCTTATACGAATTGGTAAATAAATCGAAGTGTTGGTCTGTTTTGGGATCTATCCATGTAAAACGCGTATAGAATGCTTTTAACTGGGGAAGGTCAATATCTTTTTTTGATCTTTTGAATCGTGCACCTGTAGCTTTGTTAATTTCAAAGGCTAGTTGATAGCCTTCTAAGTTACTGTGAATGGCCAATAAATTAATTTCTTCATCAAAATCAAGATCGTCTAAAAAGTATTTTTTTTTCATTAAACTTTAGAAGAAGGATTAATTTTAAGAGCAATATAGGCTCGTTTAGCAGCTTTTTCTTCCGCTTTCTTTTTTGAAATTTCTCGTGCCTTTACTACAATCTTTTTGTCTAATAAAATCGTACAGCTATAGTTAATTAAAGGGTCAAGTCCATTGTCTTTGATGGTGAAAAATCTAAGTTTTAATTTCTTTTTTTGCCCCCATTCAATAACGACACTTTTATAGCTTAAGATGGATTTATCTATTGTGGTAAGATCAACATGAGGTCTGACAATTCTTTCCATAATATATCGTTTTCCTTTTGTGTATCCCATATCAATAAATATAGCCCCAACTAAAGATTCTAAAAGGTTGCCATGAATATCATCTCCAAAGCTTTTGCTGCTGATATTGGCATCGATGAATTCAATAAGACCTAGTTTTTTTCCAACGGTATTGAGTTTTTCACGACTTACAATTTTTGCTCTTAACTTACTGAGTTCTCCTTCTCTTGCAAGGGGAAAATTTTCAAAGATATACTCCGTAATTATTGTATTTAAAAAGGAATCTCCTAAAAATTCTAAACGTTCAAAATTAATTTGATTACCGAGTTCGTCTTTAAGATTTAAGGAGCTGTGCGTAAATGCACGTTGATAAATGAATTTATTTCTAGGCTTGATACCTAGCTTTTTTTTTAAAGCAACAAAAAAAACCCCAGATGTTTCCATGTGGGGTTTCATTATGTTTTTAAAAAATTTCACAATCAAATTTACATGATTTTTTTGAATAGAACGCAGGCATTATGTCCACCAAAACCAAAAGTATTGGACATGGCAATATTTATGGTTCTTTTTTGGGCTTTTCCAAAAGTAAAATTGATTTTTGGATCAATTTTTTCGTCTGGGGTTTGATGATTGATAGTTGGCGGTACAGTATTGTGTTGCATAGCCATAATGGAGGCAATCGCTTCAATTGCACCCGCAGCTCCAAGAAGATGCCCAGTCATGGATTTTGTGGAGTTGATGTTCATGTTATAAGCATGTTCACCAAAAACCGTAACAATCGCATTGGATTCTGCAATATCTCCAAGTGGAGTTGAAGTCCCATGCATATTAATGGTGTCCACTTCCTCTGGAGAAACATTGGCATCTCGAAGACAGTTTTCCATAACTTTTTTAGCCCCTAGTCCTTCTGGATGAGGAGCGGTCATATGATGTGCATCAGCAGACAAGCCGCCACCAGCCAATTCAGCATAAATTTTTGCTCCACGGGCTACAGCGTGTTCATACTCTTCAAGAATAAGTGCTCCAGCACCTTCACCTAAAACAAATCCATCACGGGTTTTATCAAAGGGTCGAGAGGCTGTTTTGTAATCATCATTACGGGTAGATAACGCATGCATTGCATTAAATCCGCCAATACCTGCCATAGTCACACCAGCTTCTGAACCTCCAGAAACAATGATATCTGAATAGCCCAGCCGAATATAATTAAGGGCATCAATGATCGCATTAGAAGAAGAGGCACATGCAGAAACAGTAGCAAAATTGGGACCTCTAAACCCATATTTTATAGAAATGAGTCCTGGCGCAATGTCAGCAATCATTTTGGGTATAAAGAAAGGATTGAACCGTGGTACTTTATTGTTTTCCGCAAAATTCAAAACTTCATTTTGGAAGGTTTCCAAGCCGCCAATTCCAGCACCCCAAATTACACCGACTCGATCTTTATCAATTTTATCAACATCAATTCCAGAATCTTTAATAGCTTCTTCGGAAGAGACAAGAGCATATTGAGCGAAACGGTCGTATTTTCTAGCTTCCTTTCGGTCTAAAAAGTCAAGGGGATCAAAATTCTTAAGTTCGCAAGCAAACTGTGTCTTGAATTTCTCAGCATCAAAATAAGTGATTGGATTTGCACCACTTGTTCCAGATAATAAACCCTCCCAATATTCAGGGAGGGTATTTCCAATGGGGGTAAGTGCTCCCAATCCGGTAACAACTACACGTCTTGGTTTCATGGCACTTAATTATTGTGCTTGTTCAATAAATTGGATCGCTTGACCAACAGTAGCAATGTTTTCTGCTTGGTCGTCTGGAATTTGGATATCAAATTCTTTTTCAAATTCCATGATCAACTCGACAGTGTCGAGTGAGTCGGCTCCGAGATCATTGGTAAAACTCGCTTCTGTTACAACCTCGTTTTCGTCAACTCCTAATTTGTCAACGATGATAGCTTTAACTCTTGATGAAATATCTGACATATTCGATAGGTATTTTAATTGTTGTTGACAAAAATATAAAACTTTAGAGGAAAACAACATTTTGCCGTAGATTTATGATGTTTATTTATAAAATATTATCTGATCTCCAGAAAACACAATGTCTAACTCTTGCCTAATCTATTATAAAATACGTCAATAAAAACATAAATTTGTTTAAAAAGCATAGATGTTTGTTTGGGGCATCAAAAATAGTTATCAGTCGTTTGCCAACGATTATCGTACCCAGTTTCTTGTTTTTAAATGATCAAATCATCAAAATATAGCCATTGAAAAAAAAAATAGTTCTCTTCGCCTCCGGAAATGGATCTAATGTAGAACGCATTTGCGAATACTTTAAAGACAATAACACTGTCATCATTGATAGTGTGTTTACCAACAACCCAAAAGCAAAGGTTTTAGAACGTATTATTCCCTATAATGTGTCAGGTTTTTCCTTTACTAAAGAAGCTTTTACTAGCGGCGCACTTTTGGACACTTTAAAAAACAGCAATCCTGATTTGATTGTTTTAGCAGGATTTTTGTGGAAAATACCAACAGAAATGGTCGACTGTTTTCCCAAACGCATCATCAATATCCATCCTGCCTTACTGCCTAAATATGGAGGTAAAGGGATGTATGGTCATTTTGTTCATGAAGCGGTGGTGTCCAATCAAGAAAATGAAACGGGAATTACCATTCACTATGTTAACGAAAAATATGACGATGGTGCAATAATATTTCAAAAAGCGGTAACGATTTCCTCAACAGATACTCCTTCCTCCGTTGCCCAAAAAGTTCATCAATTGGAGCATGCCTACTTTCCAACAGTTATTGAGCAGCTTTTAACAAACGAAGTAATCAATGAAAAATGAAATTAGTCTCTATACAGACGGATCATCTTTAGGAAATCCTGGACCAGGAGGTTATGGCTTAATTTTAGAGTGGATAGGTAAAGGCTATGTCAAAGAATTTTCACAAGGGTTTTTAAAGACGACTAACAACCGTATGGAATTGATGGCAGTAATTGTAGGTTTGGAAATTCTTAAAAAACACCCGATGAACATCACGGTTTTCTCGGATTCTAAATATGTTATTGATTCCGTTGAAAAGAAATGGGTCTTTAAATGGGAGAAGCAAGGTTTTAAAAACAAAAAAAACCCTGATTTATGGAAACGGTTTTTACTTATTTACAGAAAACATAATGTTGATTTTCAGTGGATTAAAGGGCATAATCAACATCCTCAAAATGAACGTTGTGACCGCCTTGCGGTTGCCGCTGCAAAATCAAAAAATCAAATTTCTGACGACTACTTTGAAACGACTTCATCCACCAAAAAAAGTTAATCACAAATTTTGGTGATTACTTCTTTATTAAATGTTTAATAAAACATTAGAAGCACAAAAGAGTTTTTTATTTTAGCCAAATGAACAATAAACTTTTAGTGGTAGGGACCATGGCCTACGACGCAATAGAAACCCCTTTTGGCAAGGTTGATAAAATTTTAGGAGGAGCAGCTACCTACATAGCATTAGCAGCCTCTAAATTCCAATTAGATTGTGGATTAATTTCGGTAGTTGGCGATGATTTTGAACAAGCTGACTTTGATCTTTTAACAGATAAAAATGTTGATCTAAGTGGTGTTGAAATTGTTCAGGGTGGGAAGACTTTTTTTTGGAGTGGCAAATACCATAATGATCTCAACACAAGAACCACTATGGACACTCAACTCAATGTCTTAGCGTCCTTTAAACCCGTTGTTCCAGAGCATTTAAGAACCCCTGATATTTTATTACTAGGAAACTTACACCCCGATGTCCAATGGGAAGCCTTACAGCAAATCACGAAACGTCCTAAACTAATCATTTTGGATACAATGAATTTTTGGATGGAACATTTTCGTCCAAAACTTGATGAAGTTATTGCTGCTGTAGATGTAATTTCAATCAATGATGAAGAAGCCCGCCAATTAACTGAGCAACATTCTTTGGTAAAAGCAGCAAAAATGATACACGCAATGGGGCCAAAGTATGTTATCATCAAAAAAGGAGAACACGGAGCCTTATTGTTTTATAAAAACCATGTGTTTTGTGCCCCTGCGTTACCCTTAGAAGAAGTTTTTGACCCTACGGGTGCTGGGGATAGTTTTGCAGGAGGATTTGCTGGTTTTTTAACACAAAGTGGAGATATTTCTTTTGAACGAATGAAAACAGGAATTATTTATGGCTCAGCTATGGCATCATTTACAGTAGAAAAATTTGGTACAGAACATTTGGAGTCCGTAACAAACGCTAAATTAGATCAACGGCTCGATGCTTTCCAAAGCATGACAAAATTTGAAATAGAATTAAAGTAACAGCAGGATATGAGTGACCCAATAAAACACGAATGTGGAATTGCCCTAGTTCATTTAAGAAAACCGCTTTCATTTTATAAAGAAAAATATGGAACGACACTCTATGGGATAAATAAAATGTATCTCATGATGGAAAAGCAACACAATCGTGGTCAGGATGGGGCTGGTTTTGCGAGTATTAAATTTGATGTACCTCCTGGCAAACGCTACATAAGCCGTTACCGATCCGCAGCTCAACAGCCGATTAAAGATGTCTTTAAGAATATAAATGCCCGAATAAAAAGTGTGGTTGATGCTAATCCTGAAATCTTAAATGACCCTGAAAAGCTAAAGGCAGAAGCGCCTTATGTTGGTGAGTTGATGCTGGGTCATGTGCGTTATGGGACTTTTGGTAAGAATAATATTGAAAGTGTGCACCCCTTTTTACGTCAAAACAATTGGATGCATCGTAATTTGATTGTCGCTGGTAATTTTAACATGACCAATGTTAATGAACTTTTTGAAAATCTTGTGGATTTAGGGCAACATCCAAAAGAGCGAGCTGATACAGTTACTGTCATGGAAAAAATTGGTCATTTTTTAGACGATGCTGTTGCTAAAATTTATAAAAACTTAAGACAAGAGGGCTACAATAAGGCAGAAGCGTCCCCTCAAATTGCCGCTCGATTAAAGGTAGAAAAAGTCTTGCGGCGTGCTTCAAAAAACTGGGATGGAGGCTATGCGATGGCAGGATTGTTGGGTCATGGAGATTCTTTCGTTTTACGTGACCCTGTTGGCATCCGTCCAGTCTATTATTACAGTGATGAAGAGGTAGTAGTCGTTGCATCTGAGCGACCAGTAATTCAAACCGTCTTTAACGTACCCTTTGAATCGATTATGGAACTGCCTCCAGGACATGCAATCATTACCAAAAAACGGGCGAAAATGAAAATTGTTGCCATTATGGATCCAAAGCCTAAAAAAGCATGTTCATTTGAGCGGATATATTTCTCTAGAGGAAGTGATGCTGAAATTTACAAAGAAAGAAAAATGCTTGGAAGAACAGTTTTTCCCTTGGTCAATCAAGCCATAGGAGGAGACTTTAAGAATACTGTTTTCTCTTTTATACCCAATACGGCAGAAACTTCTTTTTATGGGATGATAGGAGCCGCACAAGATCATATTAGTAAAATGTTGATGGACGAACTTTCCGATTTAAATACATTGGACAAGTCCAAGGTGGAAACTCTTATGAATTCCAAACCTAGAATTGAAAAAATTGCAATTAAAGACGCTAAACTACGGACATTTATCACAGAAGACTCTAATAGAGATGACATGGTAGCTCATATTTATGACATCACTTATGGTGTTGTAAAACCCTCAGACAATCTAGTTATTATTGATGACAGCATTGTGCGTGGGACTACCCTTCAAAAAAGTATTTTACGAATGTTGGATCGGTTAGAACCAAAAAAGATTATTGTAGTGTCTAGTGCTCCTCAAATTCGCTACCCTGATTGTTATGGAATTGATATGGCAAAATTAGAAGAGTTTATTGCTTTTAAGGCTGCTTTAGCTTTACATAAAGATAATGGAACCTATGATGAAATAACCGCATCCGTTTACGATCAATGCAAAGAAAGTCTTGCCTCTGCGACCATCGTTAATAAAAATCATGTGAAACAAATCTATGCCCCTTTTTCAGACGAACAAATTTCAGAAAAGATTTCGAGTCTCCTAAAAAATGACAGCATTAATGCAGAAATCAACATTTTATTTCAGACCGTAGATAGCTTGCATGTTGCCTGTCCAAATAATTTAGGGGATTGGTATTTTACGGGAGACTACCCTACACCAGGTGGACACAAGGTGGTTAATCGTGCTTTTGTCAACTTCTATGAAGGACGTTCTGAGCGAGCGTATTAATTTATCTTATTTATCTGCTTTTCATCGATTAAATTACTTACTATATAATTTATGATGTCATATTTGCACTACCAGAACATAAGTAGGTTAAGTTCATGGTAAGATTTGGGGCAAAAAGGAGGAATTTATTCCTCCTTTTTATTTTTATAGCCCTTTATTCAAATCAAGTATCCTCTCTATTATTCAAATAAACAAATACAACACTTTAGCTTGGAAAATAACATTTCACCGAGTTTGAGGCAATTATATATTTACTATAAATATATTTATACCACCAGAACATAAGTAGGTTAAGTTCATGGTAAGATTTGGGGCAAAAAGGAGGAATGTATTCCTCCTTTTTATTTTTGTTCTATTTCCAAGTCAAGATTGAATTACTCGGCATATTTCTCAGCAACCTTATCCCAGTCAACAAGATTAAAAAAAGCTTGAATGTAGTCAGGTCTTCTGTTTTGATAATTTAAGTAGTAGGCATGTTCCCAAACATCGAGGCCTAAAATTGGAGTTCCTCCACAACCAATACCCGGCATTAAAGGATTGTCTTGATTTGCTGTAGCACAAATTTCTAGCTTGCCATCTGACTGAACACAAAGCCATGCCCATCCAGAGCCAAATTGTGTAGCTGCCGCCTTGGCAAAAGCTGCCTTAAAATCGTCAAAGGAACCAAATGCTGCGTCAATTGCCGCTGAAAGTGGTCCATTTGGAAGTGTTCCTCCATTTGGACTTAGTATCTCCCAAAAGAGACAATGATTAAAATAACCGCCTCCATTATTTCTGACTGCTGCATTTTGCATGTCTAAATCTGTAAGGATCGTTTCGATGGATGCTCCTTCTAATGGGGTACCTGCAATAGCATTATTTAAATTGTTGGTATAACCATTATGATGTTTGCTGTGATGGATTTCCATCGTTCGGGCATCGATATGTGGTTCAAGCGCATCGTATGCATAAGATAGTTTAGGTAGTTCAAAAGCCATAATTTTTTTTTAATGTTTTCACAAAAATAAAAATTTCTTTTGGCAATTGCTCAGTTGCAGGACAAAACCATTAATTTTAAATAGAATTATAAAAGTTGAAGAAACCTCCATTTCAAATAATCAATGCAGCAGCAGGGTCGGGGAAAACATTTTCTTTGGTCCTCCATTTTTTGGAAAGGCTTTTAAGTTCTAAAGAATCCTCTCCCTATCGGCATTTATTAGTCTTGACGTTTACCAACAAAGCAGTCAATGAGGTTAAAGCTCGTATATTAAAATGTCTTAATGTACTCGCTACCACTCCTGAAAAAGAACCAGTGATTTTAAGTGAGCTTTTAAAACGTTTGGATTTAACCACATTTCAACTTCAAGAGCGCGCTGAACGAATGCTACGGAAAATCCTCCAAGAATACGGTTATTTTGATGTTCTTACACTCGATAAATTTACTCATCGTATTATCCGCACTTTTGCCAAAGACTTTAAGCTACCTTTTGGTTTCGAAGTTGCTATAGATTCAAAGGGCATGTTGTCCGATATGGTTACCTCCATTATTGATCGAGTGGGAAAAGATCCTAATATAACTGAACGTTTATATGCGTATAGTCTTGGTAAAGTTCTGGACGAACGCAGTTGGGATATTCAAAAGGACCTACTTGATTTTGCCAATATATTATTGAAAGAAAATGATCGTATCCCATTGGCTCAGCTAAAATCTAAAACTTCAGCAAGGCTGAATCAAGACAAAAACTATCTAGAAACACTACTTGGAAAGATGAAGACACATCTTATCCAAATGGCGACGGATACGCTTGAATTGATTGTAAACAATGGGCTAGAAAAAGGCGACTTTTTTAAAGGGACACTTTATAATCATTTTGAAAAAATAAAGAAACTTAACTTTGATCGCCTTTATGAAAATCAATTGGCATTAGCCTTAGAAAAGGAAAAACCATTATACACTAAAAAGCTTGATCCTCAAAAGCAAGATAGTATTGAAGGGATTCGTGAAGAGCTTCACCAAAGATATTTAACACTTAAAGCCAAGGTAGGTGAAACGCTATTGACTGAAAGTATCCTAAAAAATTGGCCTCCTCTTTCCTTATTACATATAATGGAAAAGGCGTTGGAAGATGTTCAAAATGAACACCAACGCATACTTTTAGCCCAGTTTAATAAAAAGATATCATCAGTTATTGTAGATCAACCTGCTCCTTTTATATACGAACGTTTAGGGGAGCGTTACCGCCACTACTTTATCGATGAGTTTCAAGACACTTCGGAGTTACAATGGAAGAACTTAATCCCCTTAATTGCAAATGCTTTAGAGACAGAAGAGCTCGCCGGGCAAGCGGGAAGTTTACTGTTGGTTGGAGATCCCAAACAAGCAATATATCGATGGAGAGGAGGTAATATTTCCCAATTTCTATCCCTTTTAGAAAAACAAAGCCCTTTTCAAATCCAACCAGAAATTAAAATCCTTCCCAAAAATTATCGTAGTAAGGATCAAATTGTAACCTTTAACACTACCTTTTTTAATCTGGCGGGGAACTATTTGCAAGACCCTGCTGTTCGGGAATTATTTTCTGAAGGAAGTAAGCAACAAACTAACGATAAGCCAGGGGGCTATGTTCATGTTGATTTCATTCCAAAAACCAAAACTAAGGAGGAAGCAATACCCTTTTATTTGCAAAAAACAATTGAAGCCATAAGAAAAGCTCAAGCCAATAATTTTAAAAATAAAGACATTGTCATTTTAGTGCGAAAAAAGAAACAAGCTACGCAAATAGGAAAAGGCTTGTCTCAAGAAGGTATTCCTATCCTGTCATCAGAATCATTGCTCTTAAAGGAAGCTCCAAGTATTCAGTTCTTAATAGCACTTTTTAGACTTACGAAGCTTCCCAATGACAAACAACAGCACAAAATTATTTTAGACCATGTATGGCTACATACTCAAAATAGTTGGGAAATAGACTATCACACTTTTCTACATTTACACCTTCAGCTCCCAACTAAGGACCTATTCTCACGTTTAAAATTTGACTTTGATTTTGATCGTTTCAAGAGTTTTTCCTTATTTAACGCCTTGGAAATGGCTATTTTATGTTTTCCTTTCCTTGAGAGAACAAACACCTATATTGTTTATTTTTTGGAAAATATTTTTGAGTTTACAACTTCCAAAAGCACAAGTTTTAGTGCCTACTTACAGTATTGGGAAGAACAGTCGGATACTTTTCATATTGCCATGCCCGAAGGGCTAGATGCAGTTCAACTGATGACCATTCACAAAGCAAAAGGATTGGAATTTCCAGTGGTTATTCTTCCTTTTTTAGAGGAACCTTTTCAACCAGAAGTTCGCTATAAAATATGGCTCTCTCTAAACGAAGCTCCCTTAGAAAGGTTGGATTGGGGGTGGATTAATTTTTCTTCTAAAATGAAATTAATGGGAGAAGATGCAACAGAGCGGTACGATTCTGAAGTGTTGACCAATGAGTTGGATGCTTATACTGTTCTCTATGTTGCCATGACACGTGCAGAAGAACAACTCTATATAATAACGAAGCAATTAGACAAGGAGGAAAGGAGTAGTGCTTACTTGTTTCATCTTTTTGCAGCTGACCAAGGGGTGGATCTTTCCTTGAACTCCTCCTTTGATTGGGGCAATCAAACAAGGGAAGAACTTGAAGATAAAAAACAGCCAGAAGAAGCATCTGTAAGTATTCCATTTCCACTCAGTATCTCAACGAGTACCAATTGGCAGAATCGATTAATAGCTCAATTTGATACTGCCATTGAGTTTAGCCGTGATGAACGTGAATGGGGTATTTTAATCCATCAATTACTTCGAGGAATTCGTCATGCAGATGCTTTAGATTATGCGCTTCAAGAAGCGCAAGAAATGGGACAGATTCAGGAGGAAGAGCAAGATGACCTAAAAGTTCTTTTAATGCAAGTCGTTTATCACCCTCAGCTTTATCCTTTTTTTTCTAGTTCAGGAAATATTTATAATGAACACGATATTTTGGTTCCTGACGGAACTACCCTTCGCCCTGATCGTGTTGTTCAACTCGACGAAGTTACCGCACTTATTGATTATAAAACAGGAAAACCAAAAGCCAAGGACAAACAACAGTTGGAAGCCTATGAAAGTGTTATTAAACAGATGGGCTTTGAAACTGTTCAAAAATATTTAGTTTATATCCAAAGTGAAGTTTCCGTTGTTCATTTTTAAATTTTATTATATCGCTTATGACCGGTTTTAATTTTAATAAAACTACAGATGGAAAGGAATAAAAAATCTTTTTTGGATGAGGTTGCTGAACAAATAATAGCTTCTAAATATTCGTTGGATTCTATTAAAATTATTGTTCCTAGCAATCGGTCTATTCGTTTTTTAAACGAAGCCTTTAAAAAGGTCATTGATCAGCCCACATTTGCGCCAACAATGGTTAATATTGAGACCTTTGTTCAAGAATTGTCAGGGTTAAACCGAATTTCGTCTATTGCATTACTTTTTGAATTTTATAACTGTTATCAATCCACAACACCAGAGAAACTTACCGAGACTTTTGATCAGTATTTGAGTTGGGGAAGTGCATTACTTCAAGAATTCAATGATATTGACGCTTATTTAGCTCCTCAAAACGATCTTTTTGACCATTTAATTGCTCTCAAAAAGATTGAACAATGGGGAGAGGAAACACCATTAATAAAGGATTACATCAGCTTTAGTAAGCGTTTACCAGTGTATTATAACACAATATATCAGCAGCTTTTGGAAAACCGAAAGGGGTACGCAGGAATGCAGTTTCGAGAAGCCGTAAATAACTTAGCATTTTATCTAGATGCAAACAAAAGCCATCATTTTTTTGTTGGGTTTAATGCACTCAATACTGCAGAAGGACGTATCATTCAAGAATTAATTGCGAATGGTCAAGGGACTGTTATCTGGGATTTAGACGCCCACTTTTTTGAAGACCCTTTTCATGTATCAGGTCATTTTATTCGGAACTATTTTAAAGAATGGACTTCTTTAAAGCAGCAGCCCAAACCCCAATTCCCAAACAATTTCAATACTGCAAAACAAATTGAAATTATTAGTGTGGCCAAAAACATTACCCAAGCAAAAGCAGCTGCACAAATTGTTAAGGAAATACACGAAACGGAGGAGCAAACAACAACAGCGGTTGTCTTAGGGCAAGAGTCTCTTTTGATTCCTGTTATTTCTGGAATAGCTTCTTTTTCAGACGATTGGAACGTGACCATGGGGTATCCACTTCAGCAAACAACAGTTGCTTCCTTTTTTAATTTATGGATGGAGTTGCATCAATACACCAATCAGGATAAGTTAGATTTCTTTAAGGTTGAATTACTTTTAGAGAGCTGCGCTAGTTCACAACTCTTTAAAAAAGCGGAGACCACTCTTTTAACAAAATTAGCCCAACTTAAAAAGCAAAATCGTGTGTTGGTTTCCCATGATACACTCACTCAGATTGATGCAGATCAAGGTGTTGGACATCTTTTATTTGATCCTTTTTCAACGGTAGATGATTTTCTTAACCGTTTCTTAGAGATTTGTGATTTAGGATATGATTTTTATCAACAAAAACAAGATCAGCACACCAAATTATTGGCTTCTTACTTTATGCGTTTTAAGCCCATTTTCAGGCAACTTCAACTACTTCAAGAACGCTTTGGTTTTCTAAAAGGACTTTCAGAATTAAAAGTTCTCTTAATGACTTTATTACAAAAGGAAACCATTGATTTTACTGGAGAGCCTTTAAAGGGTATTCAGGTTATGGGGCTTTTGGAAACGCGCCTATTGGATTTTGACAACGTAATCATAACCAATGTCAATGAAGGGGTGTTACCTGCTGGAAAAGGAACCACTTCTTTTATACCCAACGCGGTAAAAATGAAGTTTGGACTTCCTACCTTTTTGGAGCAAGACACTATTTTTTCCTATCATTTTTTTAGAGTGCTACAACGCGCAAAAAATATTTTTCTACTTTATAATTCGACAAGTGATGGCCTTTTTTCTGGGGAGAAGAGTCGTTTCTTATATCAATTGGAGTATTTTCAATCGAGTAAGCACCAATTGTCTTTTAAGCAGGTCACCACCCATTTTCCATCTGCTGTTACAACGAATGAGACGGTTGAAAAAACAGCAAGTATCCTGAATGCACTAAAAGTGGTTGCTAAAGAAGGTTTTTCACCTTCTTCCTTATCACAATACATTAGAAACCCTTATTTGTTTTACGAACAACGGGTTTTAGGAATTAAAGAACCCGAGACACTTGAAAGCACCATCAATGCCATGGACAAAGGCACGATGATTCACAATGTATTAGAATCCCTCTACAAACCTTATTTAAATCAGGAGTTAACCCTTAAAGATTATGAGAAGATGTTGGACAGTTATTCAACATTACTCTCTCAAGAATATAAACGTGTTTATCATGGAAACGAAGAGCGATCGGGTGCTAATTATATTGTCTTCGAATTGGCAAAAGCATTAATTAAAAACTTCTTAACAACTGAAAAAGAACTTATTGCAAAGGGGAATCGTTTAAAAATTCTTGCTTTGGAAGAAAAGTTTACAGTTCCAATTGCACACCCAGAATTAAACTTTCCTATTCATCTCAAAGGGATGGTAGATCGAATTGATCAGTGGAATGATACGATTCGTATCGTTGACTATAAAACAGGAACGGTTAAACCAGCAGATCTTTCTTTATCCGAATGGGAAGAGTTGCGAACACAACCTAAAAAAAGCCCCCTTTTCCAAGTGCTTCTTTACGCCTACGTTTTTAAAGACCGCTTTTCTGACTCTTCTAATTTTCAGGCTGGGGTAATTTCTTTTCGAAATTTTGACAACAAATTTCTTCCCTTTTCTTTAAAGCAGGGTAAATCGAAAATGGTTACAGTTCCTTTGGAAACTCCTCATTTTACAGCATTAGAAAAACAACTTTTTAGTTTACTTAGTGAAATCTTTGATCGTAGTTCTCCATTTATAAATTCACCATCAGATTAAGTGAATAGGGATTGAATCTACTGAGATTACTATGAATTATTAATTAAACCAGCAACTAGCTTTCCAGAAATTAAAGCTGGAGGAACTCCAGGTCCTGGTACGGTTAATTGTCCTGTGAAGTACAAGTTTTTTACTTTTTTACTTCGAAGTTTTGGACGTAGAAATGCCGTTTGGAACAAGGTATTGGCCATTCCGTAAGCATTGCCTTTATAAGAGTTGTATTCAGAAATAAAATCATTAACACAAAAAGATTCACAGAATAGCATATGTTTTTTGATACTTTGTTTGGTCAAGGTTTCCAGTCGAGATAGAACCAATTCCAGTTGCTGATCTCTTAAAGCTTGAGTATCAGTAATTCCAGGAGCTAATGGAATCAAAAGAAAACATGCTTCTTGTCCTTCAGGTGCCATCAAAGGGTCTGTTATAGAGGGAAAATTAGCATAAAACAAGGGGTCTTTCGGCCATGCGGGATCGTCATATATTACACGGGCATGTTCGTCAAAATCAACATCAAAAAAGAGGGTATGATGTGATACGTTTTTAACTTTTTTATCTAAACCGATATAAAACAAGAGTGAAGAGGGTGCAAAAACTTTTTTATCCCAGTAGGCTTCGGAGTACATTCTGTGCTTGGGTTCGAGTAAGGTCTCCGAATGATGATAGTCTGCGCCAGAGAGTACAATGTCCGCTTTAATGCTTTCTTGATCGGTTTCAAGACCGATGACACTGTTGTGCTGATCCACCAAAATTTTCTTGATGGGTGTATCCGTTTGAAAGCTTACCCCTAATGACTTGGCCAAATCAACCATACCATTAACAATGCTGTACATTCCTTTATCGGGATGCCAAGTTCCCAATCCAAAGTCAGCAAAGTTCATAAAATTATAAAAGGCAGGGGTGTTTTCGGGCTTGGCTCCTAAAAACAAAACAGGGAATTGAAGTATTTGTCGGAGCTTAGGACTTTTAAAATCCTTGCAAACATCTTTTTTTATATTGCTTAGAAAGTAATTGAATTTTTTTATTGTGGTAGGGGTGATTAACTCTAGGGGTGAAATTCCTGGACGATAAACCAAGTCCTTAATTGCAACCTCATAATTATCTTTTGCCTTTTGAATAAATTGGCGGAGCTTTTCACCACTGCCTTTTTCTTCATTTTCAAAAACCCTTTCAATTTTTTCTAAGGAATCGCCAATACTTATTTTTTCATTTTCTCCAAAATAGACTTCATAACCAGGATCAAGTCGTTCTAAATGGTAGAAGTCGGATGTATTTTTGCCAAAATCATTAAAAAAAGCATCAAAAACATCAGGCATCCAATACCATGAAGGCCCCATATCAAAGGTAAACCCCTCTTTTTTTAATTGTCGGGCACGCCCACCAAGGGTTTTGTTTTTTTCATAAACAGTGACTTCATTTCCATTTTTGGCCAAATAGGATGCAGCAGATAATGCGGAAAACCCTGAACCGATAATTGCAATTTTTTTCTTCATAGTGATACAAATATATTCTAAAAAGAAAAGGCATGAAGTGTTAAAAAGGGATTTTTAAAAAGAGGCATAAACAGGAGTTAGCCATTTTTCTTTTGGGCTAGATTTTCCTTGGGCAGCCCAAAATGTTCCACGGGTGATTAAAGTCCATACTTCCTCAATGTCAAATAAATCAGAAGAATGTCCTATAGAGCAAAAAAACACCCGTCCATTTCCGAAATATTTCTTCCAAACTACAGGAACTACTGCACTATCAATCCATTCGTCATGTTCATCGCTAAAGCGGGTAGTTGCTAAAACTTTAATATTAGGATCAACATGCATATAGTACTGCTCTGTTTTTAAATTAAAATCGGAGATATTTTGGGTAATGGGATCGCCGTTGGGGACAATATTGACTTGATGTTCAACTTCTCCACCAGGATGTTTTACAAATTGTCCTCCAACCATGTATTGATATTCGGTATTGTTCCGAAAAGAATCTCCCAAGCCTCCATGACATCCTGCTAGGCCGGTTCCATTCTTGACAGCTGCTAGTAAGCCCTTTGACTCGGCGTTTGTCAATTTACTCATGGTTATATGTTGTATGATTAAATCAAATTCCTTTAAGGCTTTTTCATCACTGTAAACAGTTGTTGAAGTAGTTACAGTTACCTCTGCATTGTGTTCTTTTAGCCAAGCTGCAATTTTTAAGCTAAATTTTTTAGGCTGGTGACCCTCCCATCCACCATACACAACCAATACTTTTTTTTCTTCAAAATCGGTTTTTAGAGCCGATTGCTGTGCATGGATTAAAGGGGTAAACAAGTGCACAATAAAGAATATTATTACTGTTTTAGATAAATATAAGTTGGTAGTCAAATTCATAAATTTTAGTATTTGTTTATTTTAGTAAAAGTGGTTAAAGTACATAAGATCCTGTGAGCGAGTTTGACGAATGTTGTAATTGATATAATTCAATGAAAATGTTCAAACAAGATAATAAAAGTATTTCCGATTTCGAATCGAACAATAAAAATCTTTTTTGGTGGTATTATACTCACCTATCCCCCAAAAAATATGATAAAATTATATAGTTAGTAAATATATATAAGCCCATATAAATCAGGTATATAGGGGTATAATACCTCTATATTTTGTTTATCAAATAAATAAAAAAGTCAATATTGTTTAATATTTATTTGTTTTGTATAATAATTTTTACATATCTTTAAACAGTTTAAATTCAATTTGGTTTCTAACGCCTCTGCAAACTTCTTTTATGAGTCAAATTCTAAAATCCCAAAGCAGAGGCGTTTTTTCTCCTTCTCTTTTTTAATTTTACATCCATAGAACATAATGCTTATGGTTACTGATGCAATGGATTATTATAAAAAACTTCCCATTCCAGCGAAAACAGTTAATGTAAATACGCTGTTATCTCGTCAATTACAAGGATTAGGTTTTCGTTATTATTGGGCAACACACGAACTTAGAAAGGAAGATTATGACCATCGTTTGTCCGATAGTTCTAGAAGTATTTTGGAGATCATGGAACATGTTTTCAGCTTGTGTTTAACGGTGCTGAATTCTTTAAAAGATGAACCAAACATTCGCCCTGTACCAGCTTTAAAGTTGGATCCTGTATTGCTTCGAAGAAAAACCTTATCGTTGATTCATGACATAGAAAAAACAGTGATGACAATGAATGCTTCAGATTTAGAAAACGTAATGATTACATTTTCAACAAAAAAGGGAATTATAACCTATCCCTTCATGTACTTAATGAACGGACCTTTGGCCGATACACTCACCCACGTTGGTCAAATTCTTAGCTTTAGACGTTCCAATGGAAATCCACAAGAAGCCGGAGTAAATGTTTTTTTAGGCTTAAAAAATACGGTACTTTAGCTTCTACTATTAGTAGAAATTAAAAGGAGGGTAAATATAAATGGGTGTAGTCACTTCAGTTAGCTTTTTTCACTTTAAAAAAAACCGTTTTTGGGCTTTTAAGCAAATGGGAATAGCGCCATTTCTCCTAAAAGAAGTAAAGGGATTGACCTTTTATAAATTTTTAGGAACAGGTGGTGGTAGTGGTTTTAGTTTGTGGCCAGATTTTTCGACCTATGCTTTTTTAGGAGTGTGGACTTCGGAAGCTGATTTTCATTCTTTTTCCAAAAACCATCCTGTATTTTTGGCATATCATTCCAAGAGTAATCATATAAGAACACTTATTTTACATGCCGTTCACAGTCATGGACTTTGGAGTGGAGTAAATCCATTCTCAAGTGAGGAACCCCCAAAACAAGCAGTTAATAAAGCAGTAGTGATAACCCGGGCAACCTTAAATTGGAACCGTTTATTTTCCTTTTGGAAGGCAGTTCCACAAGCATCAAAAGCGATTACTTCAGCTCAAGGGGTCTATTATTATAAAGGTATTGGTGAGTGGCCTTTTGTTCAGCAAGCTACCCTTAGTGTTTGGGATTCTTTTGATTCTGTACAAAAATTTGCCTATAAGAGTAAAGATCATGCGGATATTGTAAAAAAAACACGACGTAAAAAGTGGTACAAAGAAGATCTTTTTTCCAGATTTGTACTGCTTTCAGATTCAGATAAAATTCTTGATCATGAGTAAAGTTGTTATTGTAGGTGCTGGAATTGCTGGACTGGCAGCAAGTGTTCGACTTGCAGTTAAGGGTCATGAGGTTACAGTATTTGAAACCAATGCCTATGCGGGAGGGAAGTTATCGGCTTTTGAATTAGGGGACTATCGCTTTGATGCAGGCCCCTCACTTTTTACGATGCCACAATTTGTCACCCAACTTTTTGAATTGGCAGGAGAAGAGGCTACGTCTCATTTTCGCTACCAAAAGAAAAAAATTGCATGTCAATATTTTTGGGATGATGGTGTCCGATTTACAGCACATTCAGACCGTAAAAAGTTTTTAGATGAAATTGAAACCAGCTTTGGAGAGCCACAAACCTCTGTCTCTAATTATTTGGGAAAGGCTAAAAGAAAATATGATCTCACCCACTCCATCTTCTTAGAAAAATCACTTCATAAACTCAGTACTTATTTTTCAGCAACAACCCTAAAGGCTTTACTGCAATTCCCCGTATTTCAGATTGACAAGACCCTTCACCAAGTCAATAAAAAAACATTTTCTAGTCCACATTTGATACAGCTTTTTGATCGGTTTGCTACCTATAATGGATCAGATCCCTATCAAACTTCGGGAATTATGACCTTAATCCAACACTTAGAACAGTTTTATGGGACCTATATTCCGGAAGGAGGGATGGAACAGATTACTTCTTCGGTTTACGAATTAGCCTTACGTAAAGGCGTTGTTTTTAAGTTTAATACGCAAGTAGACCAAATTGTGGTCAATCAAAACAAGGTGCGTGGGATCCAAGCGGAGGGAACCTTTCATGAGGCAGACCTAGTTGTTTCCAATATGGATGTTTTTCCAACCTATAAAAAACTATTAAAAGAGCATCCTTTTCCAGGAAAGCAATTGAATCAAGAGCGTTCCAGTTCCGCAGTAATTTTTTATTGGGGAATTAAAAAAACCTTTCCAGAATTGGACTTACACAATATCTTTTTTTCAAAAGATTACCAAGCAGAGTTTGAACATATTTTTAAAACAAAGACGGTTAGTGAAGACCCTACTGTTTATGTAAATATTACTTCCAAAGATGTGCCTGGAGATGCTCCTAAGGATTGTGAGAATTGGTTTGTAATGATCAATACGCCTGCTGATAGTGGCCAGGATTGGGAGCTTTTAGTAAACACATTACGGGAAAAAGTAATTGAAAAGTTGTCCCGTGTGCTAGGGGTTTCATTAGCTCCATTGATAGCTTGTGAAGAAGTGTTGACACCTCCAAAAATTCAAAGTAAAACACAGTCTCATTTAGGTGCACTTTATGGAGCTTCGAGTAATGATCCAATGGCTGCTTTTTTGAGGCATCCAAATTTCAGTCAACGAATTAAAAATCTTTACTTTTGTGGTGGAAGTGTTCATCCTGGTGGAGGAATCCCCCTATGTTTGTTATCTGCCAAAATAGTCGAAGAACTCATAAGTTCGAACAACTGATGCTACAAAAAATAAAATTTTCCGTTTCCAATATTTCTATTGGATTGATTTGGTTGTTCCATGTCTCAGGAATCATTGGGATAGTTTATATCAATTCACAATGGTTTGTTCCAGCAACTCCATTGAACTTAAGCGCATGTTTTATTTTAATTCTTTTTAATGTTCCCTTGAACAAAAATTTACTTATTGTTTTTTTAAGTTGTTTCTTATTAGGAATGATTGCTGAAATTTTAGGGGTCAATTATCAACTCATTTTTGGAAGCTATAAATACGGCTCTATTTTAGGGCCTAAATTCATGGGTGTACCTATTATCATTGGAATTAATTGGTTTATTTGCACGGTGATTACTGGAGCAATTGCCCGCCAATTCAGTAAGCATATGTGGCAACAAATTTTAATTGGACTTACGCTAATGCTTTTTTTAGATCTTCTGATAGAACCGATAGCCCCCTTACTTGATTTTTGGGAATTTGAAGGAGGAGAGGCACCTCTTCAAAACTTCATAGGCTGGGCACTCATAGCTTTACCACTTCAAATAGTATTTCAAAAATGTAATATCGTGTTTAAAAGCTCATTTCCTTTTAATTTATATCTTTTGCAGGTTTTATTTTTTGCAATTTTACTTTTAAAGAGTAACACCTTAGGACTCTAAATTCAAGTCGTATGTTTAAAAAAATTGGAAGTATCCTCTTGATTCTATCATTGATGGCATGCAATAGTAGTGTTCAAAATACAAAACAAACTAAAGATACTGCAAGAGATAGTGTTGTGATAACTACCTCAAAAAGCATTGTCGATATTAAGAAACTCCCCGAAGATTTCTTCGCTAATAATAATGTCGAAAAGTGGGAAAATTTTACACGATTTAATGAGGCAATTGAGGATTTAACGGCGCTGAATACGGACGATATTGAGGTGTTCCTTGAAGAAATATTGATTAAAACTAAAGAACTCCAAACGGGAGCTATTCCCAAAGAATTTGACACACCTCAAATCAGAGGTCGAATGAAGTTAGTGCAGATGCAGACCATGAAATCGATCTATTTCACAAAACATTATACTGAGGATTCTTTGGACAATTCGCTGAATAAACTTTACCAATTCTATAACGTTCTTTTAGACCGTATGATTAGTTTAACGGAGGAAGAAAATATTTTTTCTACTTCAACTTCAGAGAAAAAAGAATTATCTAAGCCTCAAGGGCAAACTTCTCGAGATAAGACTGATTCTTTTCGACGGCAGCGTTAATCTTTTCAAGCTGATTATAGAATACGCTATCCATCATTCCCAATGCTTCGATTGACTGATATGACGCAATAAGATCACGATCTATTTGAATACACTTTTCACAAGATTCGACACCACCTTTATTTAACGGAAGCGAATTAAATCGTATTTCTTGATCATCAAAATGATCCAAAATGATATTTTTTGATTGAAGTATAGCTTGAATTTCTTGTAAGAATCTGTTACGTAAGATTTGCTGTGTGTTAAAATGTCTTTTATCTTCTGGAAAAATTGCTTTATCAGAGGACATAAAATAAGCCAGCTTTGCTTTTTTTAAGTCAGCGTAGATATCTAAAAGGATAGCAATAAGGGTTTTGTTTTTTTTCATAGCAAAATTGGAACAGCAATTAAACTATTTAATTTTAAATATTAAAGGAGTTTTAAAAAATTATATTAACAATTTTTTAATTTGATATTTAAAATCACTGTCACGTTCAATTTTATCACCATTTATTCTTTTTTTCAAAGTTCCTTGCTCAATAAATTTAGGAGGTGGAAGACCACGGCGCTTTGCCATTTCCAAATAATACTCCTTTCTCTGAGGATGTGAAGGTGATACACCATTATAAACTCCTATTAATGAAGGATCTTGAATGAGCTTCACCAAAATTCCAACAGCATCGTGTTGATGGATAAAATTGATATATCCACTTGGATTTCCAATCTCCCTACCACTTAGTTGTTTAATAGGATGACGATCGGAACCAATTAGTCCCCCCAAGCGAACAATGCTCGTATTACTACTACAACGTTCAATTATTTTTTCACTTCTAACTAAATGTTTTGCTGCACTTGTTTCAGGTTGAACAGGTGACTCTTCATTTAAGTTCCCCGATTGGTTTCCATAAACAGAAATACTACTCAAAAAAATAGTTCTAGGAATAGCGCTTTTAGCAATGATAGGGCAGCATTGTCTAATTTTATCTGCTAAGTTTATTTTTTCAGAGGTTTTTCTTCCTGGAGGAATAGAAAGAATTAAAACGTCTAAATCTTTAAAAAAATCAAAATCTCCAGAAATTTTAGTGGCTTGTACATCAATCAAAAAGGCAGCTATTCTTTCCTTGTGGAATTGGTGTAATTTTTCCTTTTTTCTTGTACTTCCTCGAACATGATACCCCTGATCGACAAGGTGTTTTCCCAATGACAAACCAAGCCATCCACAGCCTAAAATTCCTACTTTTTTCAATCGTTATTTATTTCAAAAGGAAAAATAGTAATTATAAGAGTCAATAGGAGGGATTATTAAAAAAAACTATAAAATTAAAAATAGTGCATTAAAATCGAATTATAATTCTTAAATTGATAACAATACAATATAAAAATTAATAATATGCCAATAAAAAGTTTTCAAGGAGCACGCCAAAAAATAAAAAAAATTAAGCCAACTCAAATGTTAGTTGCTGATATCATGACGCGTAACCTGATACTTTTTGATCCAGATCAAACGATTCATGAAGTAATGCAAAGCTTTATAAAACATCGAATTTCTGGGGGACCAGTTGTGGATCAGGCGGGTAATTTAATTGGAGTTATTTCTGAGGCTGACTGTATGAAAGAAATCTCAGATAGTCGGTATTTTAATATGCCCATCTTGGATAAATCAGTCCGCCACTTTATGACCAGCAATGTGGAAACCATTGAAGCCAGTCAATCCGTTTTTGATGCTGCTTCGCTGTTCCATAAAACCAGTCGTCGACGTTTTCCGGTATTGGAAAACAATAAATTGGTGGGCCAGGTAAGTCGTAAAGATATTGTTGTTGCTGCCATAAATATGAAAAGTCATACTTGGCGTTAGTCAAAAATTGATTTTGCCACTCTAAAGGTATTGGCATGGGCTTCGATGATCAGCTTAATGTCTTTTGAATAGCCACCACCCATACTGCACTGAACTGGAATATTTAATTCCTTACACTGTGATAGAACATAACGGTCTCTTTCTTTGCATCCTTCAATACTCAAACCTAAACGACCAAGTTTGTCGGTAGCCAAAACATCCACACCACAGAGGTAAAAAATAAAGTCAGGTTGTAATTGATGAATCAGTTCAGGTAATTTATTTTTTAAAGTTTCCAGATAAATGGCATCCGATGTTGCGTCTTCAAGCTCTATGTCTAAGTCGCTTTCTTCTTTTTTAAAGGGATAATTTTTGGCTCCGTGCATCGAAAAGGTAAACACATTTGCTTGATTCTTAAAAATAGAAGCTGTTCCATTCCCTTGATGGACATCCAAATCAATGATTAATATTTTTTCTGCTTTCTTTTGTTCCAATAAGTAGTGTGCAGCAATGGCTTGATCGTTCAACAAACAAAAGGCTTCACCATGTCCCTCAAAAGCGTGATGTGTTCCTCCAGCAATATTCATAGCAATTCCCGATACTAAAGCTTTTTCACATCCCATAAGCGTCCCTCCAGCAATAATAAATTCTCTTTCAACAAGTTCTTTGCTGAGTGGAAATCCAATTTTTCGGACCTCAGATCGGGTCAGTTGCATCTGCTCCAATCGGTTGACATAGTCTCGTTGGTGGACCTTTAAAACAGTTTCTTTGGCAACTGGCTGTGGGGTAAAAAAATCATCTGGGGAACAAGTGCCTTCATAGAGCAATTGAGCAGGAAGTAATTCATACTTCTCCATAGGAAAACGATGTCCTTCAGGAAGAGGTAATTTATAAATAGGATCAAAGGCAATAGAAAGAAGCGAAGATTCCATTTAACGTATGCGCAAACCATTACTAGTTTTCGAATCATCAGGACTTATAAACACCAATCCTCCTTCTTTATTTTCTCCCAAAAGTAACATCCCTTGACTTTCAACCCCTTTTAACATTCGAGGTTTTAAGTTAACTAGATAAGTGACTTTCTTTCCAAGGAGTGCATCAGCATCATAATCTTGAGCAATTCCAGAAACTACAGTACGTTCTTCATTGCCTAAATCGACTTCAAGACGCATTAGTTTTTTGGTTTTATTTACTTTTTCAGCACGAATAATAGTAGCTGTTCTTAATTCCAAAGATGAAAAGTCAGTAAATTCAACAGTTGGCTTTATTGGAGGAACACTAAAACGTTCTTCTTTATTTTCTTTGGCACTGGCTGCAAGTTTATCCAACTGTTTTTGAACCTGTTCTTGTTCTATTTTTTGAAACAGTAATTTACTAGGACCTATTTGATGGCCAGAAGGGAGTAGTGTTTCGTTCGTTGAAATAGTATCCCAATCAAGAAGGCCACTGCTGATCTTTAGCATTTCTTGGAGTTTTTTTGCGGTGAATGGAAGAATTGGTGAACTCAGAATACTCAATGCAGCGGTGATTTGAATGCCTACATACATGATAGTTGCCACACGATCAGGAGTTGTTTTGATCAATTTCCAAGGCTCGGCATCTGCCAAATATTTATTCCCTAAACGGGACAAATTAATCAATTGTTGACTCGCTTCTCTAAAGCGATAATTTTCAATCGAATTTCCAATGCTTTGCGGGAACGTTTTAACAGCTTCTAGAGCCTCTTTGTCTTCAGGTAAAAAGGTGTTGGGTTGCGGAACTGCTCCTGAATAATACTTATGCGTTAATACAACAACTCGATTGACAAAGTTTCCAAAAATGGCCACCAATTCACTATTGTTTCGTGTTTGGAATTCCGACCAAGTAAAATCATTGTCTTTGGTTTCTGGAGCATTGGCTGTTAAGGCATAGCGTAAAACATCTTGTTGCTCTGGAAAGTCATTGAGGTATTCGTGGAGCCAAACCGCCCAATTTTTAGAAGTAGATATTTTTTGTCCTTCTAAATTTAAAAACTCGTTGGCAGGAACATTTTCAGGAAGGATGTAATCCCCAGAAGCATGTAACATGATCGGAAAGATAACACAGTGAAATACAATATTGTCTTTTCCAATAAAATGCACCAGTTGGGTGTCGTTAGCTTTCCAATAAGGAGTCCAGTCTTTCCCTTCTCTTGCTGCCCATTCTTTGGTAGAAGAAATGTAACCAATTGGAGCATCAAACCAAACATACAAGACTTTTCCCTCTGCCCCTTCAACAGGAACAGGAATTCCCCAATCCAAATCACGGGTTACAGCCCGGGGTTGTAAACCGTTGTCTACCCAAGATTTTACTTGGCCGTATACATTGGGTTTCCAATCTTTTTTATGTCCCTCAATGATCCAGGAACGAATAAAGTCTTCGTATTTATTCAAAGGGAGATACCAGTGTTTTGTTTTACGAATTTTTGGAACAGCACCAGAAATTGTGGATTGTGGGTTAATCAATTCTGTAGCACTTAAGGCACTTCCACAGGCCTCACATTGATCCCCATAAGCTTCGGGATGTGCACAAATTGGACAGGTTCCTGTGACAAAGCGATCGGCTAAAAATTGTTCTGCCTCTTCATCGTATAATTGAGCTGCTACCTCTTCAATAAAAATATTTTTTTCATCGAGATCTCTAAACATCTCTTGAGCCGTTTCGTGGTGAATGGCTTTTGATGTTCGGGAATAATTGTCAAAGGTAATTCCAAAGTCTTCAAAGGAGGTTCGAATTATTTTATCGTAGAGATCGATGATTTCCTTAGGGGATTTTCCTTCTTTTTTTGCTTTGATGGAGATGGCAACCCCATGCTCATCGCTTCCACAAATAAAGGCAACGTCTTTCCCCTTGAGTCGTAAATACCTTGCGTAAATGTCTGCGGGTACATAAACTCCCGCAAGATGTCCAATGTGAATAGGACCGTTGGTGTAAGGGAGTGCAGCTGTTATGGTGTAGCGCTTCGGCGATGCGGTCATTTATTTTTTTTCCAAAAGTAAGGATTTTCCTTTCGTTTATTTTATTAAGGGTTTAACTTTATATCTCCCAAATCAATTGAAAATGAGTAAAAGCTATGATTTTGGACTGGAAGCAGAATCAAAAGCAGTTCAATATTTGAAAACCAATGGCTATGAAATTTTAGCACGTAATTACCATTTTGGAAAGGCTGAGGTTGATATTATTGCACGAGAAGATAACTTCCTTGTTATTGTAGAAGTTAAAGCAAGGACTTCTGCCTATTTTGGTCTGCCAGAATCCTTTGTGACACGTAAAAAAATTCAGTTGCTGGTTCGTGCAGTTGACCATTATATTCAAAAGAATCAGCTGGACTTAGATGTTCGTTTTGATATTATCAGTTATCTAAAAATAGATGGTGCATGGCATTGTGAACACATCAAAGATGCTTTTTATCCGTTTTAAAATGTTTTATTTAAAACAATTCACCTAATTTTGTATACAAACTAAACCTTTTACAACAAAATGAAAACGATTGCTTCCGAAGTAACATCTTATATAAAGTCAAAACCTTTTTTATCAACAGCTTTGTCTCAAGGGATTATTAATTTGACTTCTTTGGCGCGTGAGATTCAACCAGAGATAGAAGCAGCATTACGAAAACCTGCAAAAAGTGGTGCAATTGTAATGGCATTAAAACGTATTTCAGACAATCTAGAGTTTACGTCCACCCATAAAATTGTGGGTGTACTTAAAAATATGGGTGACATCACGGTTCGTTCTTCCTTGGTAGATTATAGTTTTGCCATATCCGACACCTTATTATTATGTCAGGCAGAATTCTTGTCAAAAATCAAAACGGTTAAAGATGTTTTTTATACCTCATCTCGTGGTGTGGCCGAATCCAATATTATTGTCAGTAAGAATATTGCTGGGCTTGTAGATGGGTTGTTTAAGGATGAAATATGTAATAGTAAGCAGGAGAATTTATCTTCAATTACCATAAAACTTCCCACAGAAAACATTGCCATACCAGGAATTTATTACTTTATATTTCAACGTCTTTCTTGGGAAGGAGTAAACATTAACGAAGTGATTTCTACCTCCAATGAGTTTACTATCTTAATGGATGAAAGTCAAGTGAATACGGCTTTCGAAGTCATCAAGAATTTGAAATCGCTGTAATGGGGTTTAACCCACTGAGTGTTTCTCTTAATTTTTGAATACTAAGCACGTTTGGAATCACCAAAAGCAGCCGAAGCCCCCCTTGTGTCTGTTTTTCCTTGAGCTGTATTTTTCCTTGAGTTTGTTGTACCGCTTCAATCAAGTTTGAAAAAGTGGCTGTTTGATAAAAAGGGCTTTCTTGATCAGCAATAAAATAGCCGATACATTTTCCATTCTTTATGATCAGTCGTTCAATACCCAATAGGAGTGCAACCCACTTTAAGCTGACACTTTCCATCAGCTCTTTTGCCTGCTGAGGGAGTGGACCAAAACGATCGATAAGACTTGTTTCAAATGCCTTTAAGGCGGCTTTGTCTTTTAAGTCGTTCAGTTCTTGATAAAGATTTAAACGCTCGTTGACCACATTCACATAATCATCCGGAATATAAATTTCCAAATCGGTATCAATTTGGACATTTCTCACATAGTTTTTTTGTGGATTTTTATCAATAGATTGATACAGTTCTTTAAACTCTTTCTCTTTTAATTCTTCAATGGCCTCTGCCAAAATCTTTTGATAGGTATCAAATCCCATTTCATTAATAAAACCACTTTGTTCACCTCCCAATAGGTCTCCAGCTCCACGTATTTCTAAATCTTTCATGGCAATTTGAATTCCAGAGCCCAGCTCAGAAAAGGCTTCAATGGCTTGGATACGTTTTTGTGAATCACTGCTCATGGCACTTAAAGGGGGAGTTATAAAGTAACAAAAAGCTTTTTTATTACTTCGTCCTACCCGACCTCGCATTTGATGAAGATCACTCAAGCCAAAATTATTGGCATTGTTTATAAAAATGGTATTAGCATTAGGAACATCTAAACCATTTTCAATGATGGTGGTGGCGATTAAAATATCATAATTGCCTTCCATAAAACCTAATAGGGTTTTCTCCAGCTTGTTTCCTTCCATTTGACCATGGCCTATTGCAATTCGTGCATCTGGCACCAAACGTTGGATCAATCCAGCAATTTCAGGGATGTTTTCAACACGGTTGTGAATAAAAAACACCTGTCCACCACGTTGAAGCTCGTAAAGAATACCATCGCGAATCAAGGTTTCACTAAAGCGAACAACTTCACTTTCAATGGGGAAACGGTTGGGAGGTGGAGTAGCAATAACTGACATATCACGTGCAGCCATTAAACTGAATTGTAAGGTCCGAGGAATAGGAGTGGCAGTTAATGTAAGGACATCAACATTAGCCTTAAACGCTCTTAATTTTTCTTTTACAGCTACCCCAAATTTTTGTTCCTCATCAACAATCAAGAGCCCTAAATCTTTAAACTGGACATTTTTATTGACCAATTGATGTGTACCGATAATAATATCAATTTTCCCTGAAGCGAGGTCTTCTTGGATTTGCTTTTTATCCTTTGTAGATCGAAAACGGTTGAGGTAATCCACCCTGACAGGAAGATTTTCCAAGCGTTTTGAAAAGGTTTTAAAATGTTGAAAGGCAAGAATGGTTGTTGGAACCAAAACGGCCACTTGCTTACTGTTGTCTGCCGCTTTGAATGCTGCACGAATGGCCACTTCCGTTTTTCCAAAGCCCACATCACCGCAAATCAATCGATCCATGGGTCTTTCGGATTGCATATCAGCTTTAACATCGGCCGTTGCTTTTTCCTGATCGGGGGTGTCTTCGTATAAAAAGGAAGCCTCTAACTCCCACTGAAGGTAACTGTCTGGATCAAAACCAAAGCCAATTTTTTCGCGTCGCTTTGCATAAAGTTGAATTAAATTGAAGGCAATTTCTTTTACACGCGATTTTGTTTTTTGTTTAAGGACTTTCCAAGCTTTTGAACCTAACTTATATATTTTAGGGACGGTACCGTCTTTTCCATTGTACTTACTGATTTTATGCAAGGAATGAATACTCAGGTACAAAATGTCTCTTTCTCCGTAAATCAATTTGATGGCTTCTTGCCAATTTCCCTCTACATCAATTCGTTGTAAGCCTCCAAAACGTCCAATTCCGTGGTCAATATGGGTGACATAATCTCCAACTTCCAATTGGGTGAGTTCTTTTAAGCTGAGGCTTTGTTTTTTGGCAGCATCTGATTTAAGTTGATATTTGTGGTAGCGCTCAAAGATTTGATGGTCGGAAAAGTAGGCGCTTTTAGTATCTAGGTCTTCAAACCCTTGAAAAATAGGTTGCACGATTGTTTTATAGTGCACCACAAGATCCATTTCTTGAAAAATATCATGAAAGCGTTTGGCTTGTTGTTCACTGGCACAAAAAAGGATGTTTTCATAGCCCCTTTCGTGGTTTTTATTCAAGTAGTCGGTAAGCAATTCAAACTGCTTATTAAATACCGGCTGGGGAGATTGTTTTAATATGATTTTTTTAGTGTGTGGTAAATGGTCTGAACGATTAAGCAGTACAAAAGATTTATTTTGAGCGTCTTTAAGCCACTCTTCTTTTTGGGTAAAGAGTTTTTCTGGGGGATATTGAGTGGTGTCGTTTAAATTGGAATAGGCCTCTTCTGCTTTTTTGTACAATGCTGCCAAACGATCTACAGTTTTGTCAAAGTCATGAATGACAAAAGCACTTTTATCTCCAAAAAACTCCAAAATACTTCTTCTTTTATCCGTAAAGCTGATGTCGGATGTATTGGGTAAAAGTTCAATGGTATCAAAAGCAGTAATAGAACGTTGATTAACCACGTCAAAACTGCACAGTCGTTCTACGAGGTCATCAAAGAATTCAATGCGGTAGGGGTGTTGGTAGGCAAAAGAAAAGACATCAATAATGCCACCACGCACAGCAAACTCTCCAGGACTTGACACAAAATCAACACGTTCAAAACCAAATTCAAAAAGGGTTTCATTGATAAAGCTTAAGGAGAGCTGATCACCATTATTGATTTGTAGGGTGTTGCTTTTTAGGGTTTTTTGGGAGATGATTTTTTCAAAAACAGCTTGAGGATAACTCACCACTAAACGGGGCTTATTGGCTCGGCTGATTTTCTTTAAGACCTCTGTTCTAAGTAGAATATTTGCATTATCAGTAGTTTCACTAGCATATGCTTGCCGATAACTCGCAGGGAAATAGAGGACTTCTGTGGGTGACAAAAGATTTTCCAGATCGTTGAGGTGGTAGGCCGCTTGTTCGGCATTATCGAGGATAAGCAAAAAATTTTGACCTATGGTTTTAAAAGCAGCTGCCAGTCGGAAGCTTAAACCAGAACCAACAAATCCTTTAGCATAAACACACTGCTTCCCCAAAAGTGCGTTTTCAAACTCCTCCTGTGATGATGATTCATTAAATACTGCTAATGGATTAATCGAATTTAATTTTTACAAATATACTATATCACGTTTTATTTAAGTGGAATAGGAATGACGTTTTGAGCACTTAAAGCATAGACTTTATCCGTTGCAGATGGGCGAAGAAGGTGAACCCCCGTAAAAACCCCAAAAGCAGGAAGGATCATTTGTTTAGGTTTATGAAAAAAACAAGGGACTTTAAGTCGCTGAAGCCCTTTTCCGTGCAAACGTACACCAGGGTGAAGATGTCCACAAAAATTAAAATGGCTTGATGTACTTGGAAAGTGCGATAAATAGAAGGGTTCAACGACCAAGGAGGCTTCCACGCGAACACCGATTTTTGTAAAATAAAACCGAGGGATGATGTCATGATTCCCAGAGATCAATACAAGATCACTCGTTTGTTCTTTCACCCAAGCTTCAAAATCGTCCCAAGCGTTATTTTTTTCACTGTGAAAAAGATCACCAAGAAAATAGATGGTTTTCACTTTATAACGTTGAAGCAATTGCGCCATTTTTTTATAAAAATTATATTGGGAAAGAGGCGGTACAGCAATTCCGTTTTTCCTAAAATGGTTGACTTTACCCAAATGAGCATCAGCAATAAATAGCGCTTCTTTTTCCGTCCAATACACTGCTCCACTAGGGTCTAAAATCAGGTTTTGTGCTTCGAGCAATAACGTCATGATTGTGTTGCTTTTTCGATTTGTAGATACATTTTTCGAATGCGATCCTCTATGGATTCGGAGGAGATTTTTTCTCGAAGACGATCGGTGACCAAGGGAAATGAAAAGGGAGTTGGGAATTTACAGTCGGCCCAATGTAAGGTTTGTTTTTCAATGCGCTCAAATGCTTGAATTAAGCGCCCTTGTTCAAGTTCATGATCATAAGATTCTGAAAGTGCTTGCTGATAGAGTAAGTTTTCGGGTTCGTAATCCTTAAAAACCTCATAAAACAACTGAGCACCTGACTGTAAATGTTTGCTTTTAATAGGTTTGTCGGGATAACCTTGAAATACCAAGCCACTAATCACGGCAATATCTCTAAATTTTCGACGTGCCATTTCTGAAATATTTACACTAGTTTTTAAATCTGTAATGACCTCCTCAGCGGTAAGCAAATCATTATCAATAAGCCCCTGAATATCGATGGGTTGATCGGAAAGCAGTTCGAAGCCATAATCATTATACGCCATGGTGAAGGTAGTGGGCGACAGCAAGCTTAAGCGATAGGCAATAATTCCGGCAATAGCTTCATGGACTGCGCGTCCTTCAAAAGGATAAAAAACGGCATGATACCCTTCCTTGGAGGGAAAGGTTTCAATTAAAAATTGGTCAGGAGTTGGAATAATGGACTCTACAAGTTGCTGTTTTAAAATGGGATTTAACGCATTAATTTCAGGCCCTTTTTCATGAATCAGTTGATGAAATGTTTGTCTTAAGAGATCACTTAAATGGGCGCTTAAGCTCATTCTCCCTCCCATCCATGAAGGCACTTTTGTTTTTTTTGATTTAGACTTTCTAACCAGAACCTCCATATGTTGAACCTTAACCAATTCAAGATTTCTTCCAGCAAAAGTAAACACATCTCCAGGCTTAAGTTTGGAGATAAACCATTCTTCGATAGTGCCTAGATACCCTCCTGAAAAGTATTTTACTTTTAAATCGGCATCACTAACAATTGTTCCAATGGACATTCTGTGACGCATGGCAACACGTTTGTTGGTAACAATAATTTTTCCTTCATCATCAATAACTGCTTTTTTGTATTCGTCATAAGCTTGTAGGCTTTGACTTCCTTGGATTAAAAAATTAAGCATCCATTGCCATTCTTCTTTGGAGAGTTCTTGAAAACAAAAAGTATTCTGAATAATTTCAAAAAGCGACTTGGGATGAAAACCGTCCGCAATGGCAAGTGTCATTAAAAATTGTATGGCAACATCAAAGGTTTTTAAGTAGGGAATACGGTCTTCAATGATCTGCTTTTGGATAGCATTTTGGAGGGCCAGTGCTTCAATGAGTTCCATGCCATGTGTCGGTAAAAAATGGATGGTACTGGTTGCTCCGGGTTGGTGGCCACTTCTTCCAGCCCTTTGTAAAAAGCGTCCGACTCCCTTGGGACTTCCAACTTGAATACAATTTTCAACAGGACTAAAATCAACTCCTAAATCCAAGCTTGAGGTACAAACCACCAACTTTAAATGATTATGACGAAGAGCATCTTCCACCCAAAGGCGTGTTTTTTTATCCATACTCCCATGATGCATAGCAATTTGTCCAGCCCAATCGGGGACTGCTTCTAGTATTTTTTGAAACCAAATTTCACATTGTGCACGGGTATTGGTAAATAACAAGGTGGATTGTTTCTTGTTGACTAAGGCAATGACTTGTGGCAATAAATGCAAACCAATATGACCCCGCCATGGAAAACGTTCCATTTTTTTGGGGAGTAGGGCTTTTACCTTTATTTTCTTTTTGGTAGAGGATTGTACCAAAACTGTTTGAGAGGCGAATTTTCCAAATAGAATTTCATTCGCAAGGCCTAAATTCCCTAGTGTAGCGGAGATTCCCCATACTTTTAATTCTGGACAAATACTTCGAAGATAGGCAATAGCAAGTTCAATTTGAACCCCGCGTTTGGAACCAATTAATTCATGCCATTCGTCAACAACAATGACTTTTAGATGTTTAAAATAGCGGTCGTGAGCCTTTGCACTGAGTAAAAGGTGGAGGCTTTCTGGGGTGGTTACGAGCCCAAAGGGTGGTTTTTTTTTGAGTCGGGTTCTTTCGCTACTGCTGGTGTCTCCAGTTCTAATACCAACTTGAGCCTCAGGGATTAAGTCAGAGGTCATTTGTTGAGTAGATTTTTGAATTTCAACAGCCAAGGCACGAAGTGGGGTGATCCATAATGCGTTTAATCCTGCGGGTGTCTTTTTATAGGTTAAAGCTTCCGCAAGTATGCCTCCCCATAAAGCATATGTTTTTCCACTTCCTGTTGCTGCATTGAGCAATCCACTTTTACCTGCACCATAATGTTGCCAAGTTTCCTTTTGAAAGGTTTGAGGTCGCCAGCCCTGAGTCTTAAACCAAGCTGTTATGGGAGTGATGTTCTTTTTCATTCTACAATCAATGCTTTTAAGTCGTTGATTGAATTGGCATCTTCTGGTTTTTTATCATGTCGCCATCGAACGATTCTAGGAAAACGAACTGCGACACCACTTTTATGTCGGGAAGAATTTGCAATACCTTCAAAAGCAATTTCAAAAACCAATTGTGGATGCACCTGTCGAACAGGTCCAAAACGGTCGAGAGTATTTTTTTTCACAAATGCATCTACTTTTTTAAACTCTGCATCTGTTAAGCCAGAATAGGCTTTTGCGAAGGTAACTAAGTTATTGTCTTGCCAAAGTCCAAAGGTATAGTCTGTGAATAAGTTGGTTCTGCGTCCGTGGCCACGCATGGCATAGGTCAGCACAGCGTCAATAGTGAGCGGGTCGGATTTCCACTTCCACCAGTCTCCTTTTTTTCGTCCAACGCCATAAGTGCTGTTGCTTCTTTTGAGCATGAGTCCCTCGCTTTTTGTCGCTGCTGCTTTTTCTCGCTCTTTTGCGATGGCTTCCCAGGATGAAAACTGCAAGACCTCGGAGAGTGCCCAGGGTAGTGCTGCTTCTTGATAGTTGCTATAGAGAGTCTTCAAAAGTGATTTACGTTCGCTTAGGGGACGTTCTCTCAGGTCGTTACCTTCCCATTCCAAGAGGTCGTAAACCATTAAAATTACTGGATTTTCAAGCAGTATTTTTTTACTGACGTTTTTTCTTCCAATCCGTTTTTGAAGGTGGGCAAAATTTTTAATTTGATCGTCTTTATAGGGGAGGATTTCCCCATCGATGACTGTCCCAGAAGGAAGGCTTTGAGCAAAACGCTCAAATTCAGGAAATTTGTCCGTCAAGAGTTCCTCACCTCTACTCCAGCAGTAGTGTTTTCCATTTCTAATGATGAGTTGACCCCGCATTCCGTCCCATTTGTGTTCAACAGACCAATCTTCAGGCTTTCCCAAGTTTTCAAGCTCCCCTTCTACGGCATACGCTAAATAAAAGGGATAGGGTTGACTGAGTGCATCTTCAGGATTGGGATTGAGGATTAACTTTTCAAAGGTGGTGTTCTCTGGAGTCCAGTTGCCCATGATGCGATGGGCTAAGCTGTTTTCATCGATTCCCACTGCTTTACTCAAGGCTCGAGTCATTAACTTTTGACTGATACCAATTCGAAATCCCCCAGTGATGATTTTATTGAAGACAAAACGTTCAAACCCACTTAGGGTTTGCCACTGGGCTTCCATATATTCTTTTTTTTCGGAATCCGTTTTAGCTTTTAAGGCAATGATTTCCGTGATGGTTTGGGTTAGAGATTTCTCTGTTTGCTGGGTGGAAGGGGGAAGGATCAGCGCAATTGTTTCGGCGAGGTCTCCAACAATATGGTAGGTTTCTTCAAAGAGCCAATCGGGAAGTTGGCACAATGCTGCTGCCCATTCCCGCATTTGTGTGGTGGTCAAAGGGCGAGGTGGTCTTCTATGGGAGAGCAACGCAATGGTCCACAGGGCGTCTTCAGGGGAGGCCAATCGAAAATAGTCGGATAAAGCAGCCACCTTTTCATTGGTTTTATTGGTGCTGTCTAAGGTTTCAATAAGTGATGCAAAGGTTTTCATCCTACTTCAACCATTTCTATTTCAGGGGTTTCACTTTCATAGGCGGTACGTTCCGTTTTTGCATTCCATCCATTTTCATTAAGATATTTGGAGAAGAGCTCGGTATAGCCGTGCGTTGTGATAACATTTTCGCATTTGGTGGCTTTTATAGCGGTAAGTAAGCCGTTCCAATCGGCATGATCTGACAAGACAAAAGCTTTATCTACCGCTCTTCTTCTGCGTGCTCCGCGAAAAGCCATCCAGCCCGATGCAAAAGCAACGCGACTTTCTCCTAATTTACGAATACTCGCATTTCCTAGAGCTGATGGGGGAATTAACACGATACTTCCTTTGGTTTCTTTTTTGTCTTTTACTTCAGTTATTTTTTTAGTTTCAGGAAAATCATGAGTTTTTCGAAATACAGCAGTCATGTTTTCTATGGCTGTATGGGTGTAGATGTTTCCGATGGCAGGGTCAAGATATTTGAGTAGACGTTGCGCTTTTCCTAGTGAGTAACCACATAAAATACTACTGATTCCTTCCTTTTGGTTATTTTCCCACCATTGGTTAATACTGTTGTGAACTTCTTTTGGGTCGGGCCATCTGAAGGCTGGAAGCCCAAAGGTGGATTCGGTAATAAAGGTGTGGCATCGAATGGGCTCAAAAGGGGTACTTAAGCCATCGTTAATAACTTTATAATCTCCAGTAAAAACCCACACTTCCCCTTTGTGTTCAACACGAATTTGAGAGGAGCCGATAACATGCCCAGCGGGATGAAATGAAAAGGTAACATTGTTGATAGAAAAGGTTTCTTCATAGGCTTTTCCAACAACTTCAATGGCGCCAAGACGGTGTTTGATTACGGGGACATTTTCGTTTTGCGTTATGTATTGTTGATGACCCCAGCGAGCGTGGTCCGAGTGTCCGTGTGAAATAATGGCCTTGGGTACGGGTTTCCAAGGGTCAAGATAAACGTCCGCAATCGGACAGTAAATTCCCTTGGAGGTAAAGGTTAGTAAAGCCACTTCATTGATCATTTTCACTGTGTGAAGATAGCAAATCATAAAGTTTATTGCAATGGCTCTCGTTAAATGTAGTTAATAACTCTTTACGATTTTTTATGGGAGACGAAAGCATTATAGGTATTTTTAGAATCGAATTGGCTTAAGCATGTTTTTAATTTTTGATACCGAAACCACAGGACTCCCTAAACGATGGGACGCTCCTGTTACGGATACTGAAAACTGGCCTCGATGTGTTCAAATTGCATGGCAATTACATGACGAGTCTGGGAAATGTATTGAGCATCAAGATTTTTTAATTCGTCCTGAAGGCTATACGATTCCTTATGATGCTGAAAAAATTCATGGAATCTCCACAGCCTTAGCCACCTCAGAAGGGGTTACCATAGACGCAGTTTTGGATCAATTTTCAGCTGCTTTAGCACAATGCAAATATGTTGCTGGGCATAATGTTCAATTTGATTTAAATATCATGGGGGCTGAGTTTGTGCGTTTGGGCACATCCAGTCCTTTGGAATCCTTAAAAGTGATTGATACGTGCACGGAAGAAACGGCTAAATTATGTCAATTAGCTGGGGGACGAGGCGGTAAGTTTAAACTCCCGACTCTATCTGAATTGCATCAGTACCTTTTTGATGAAGCTTTTGAGGAGGCGCATAATGCCACGGCTGATGTGGAGGCAACCACCCGCTGTTTTTTTGAATTACTCCGATTGCACAAAATCCATCCGGTTGACTTATATGATTCAGAAGGAATTATGGCCCGTTTGGGAGAGGTGTTTCCAACACCTGTTGAGCGTATTGGGTTAAAGCATCGTAATCTAAAGGCAGCTTCTCAGCAACTTCAAAAAAAGCAAAAAGCAAAAACTCCAACTTCTGCTGTTGCATCGGAAGACTCCTCTGCTCTGGAAACCGCTGTTTTTGCACATTTACATACGCATTCTCAATTTTCAGTACTTCAGGCAACCTCCCGTATTTCTAATTTGGTTTCTTCAGCTGCTGATTTAAAAATGCCGGCTTTGGCCATTACCGATCACGCCAATATGATGGGGGCTTTTCGTTTTATTAAAGCGGTTAGTACTCACAATGCCAATTTGGAAGAAGGACAGCAACCCATAAAACCCATCGTTGGTTGTGAGTTTTATGTATGTGAGAATCATTTGGACAAAAGCCGTCGAGATGATGGCTATCAAATTGTTTTTTTAGCAAAGAATAAAAAGGGATATCATCATTTGAGTAAAATGAGTTCCATTGCCCATGTCAATGGGTTTTACTATGTTCCGCGAATTGATCGTACGATTGTGGAACAATATAAGGACGATTTGATTGTTCTAACAGGAAACCTCAAAGGAGAGGTGCCCTCAAAGATTCTAAACTTGGGAGAACGGCAAGCGGAGGAAGCTTTACTTTGGTGGCATACTCTTTTTGGAGAGGATTTGTACATTGAGTTGATGCGTCACCAGCAAGAAGATGAGGATCGCGCCAATGAGGTTTTGATCTCTTTTTCTAAAAAACACAATATCCCTTTAGTTGCCACCAATAATAGTTATTATACGACACAAGAACAGGCGAATGCCCACGATATTTTATTGTGCCTAAAAGATGGAGAAAAACAGGCAACACCGAAAGGTCGAGGTAGGGGATATCGGTTTGGGTTTCCCAACCAAGAGTACTATTTCAAGTCGCAAGAACAAATGAAGGACTTGTTTAAAGATATTCCAGCAGCAATTTTATCCATACAAGGAATTCTTGACAAAATTGAATCGTATGAACTTGCTCGTGATGTTTTATTACCCAAGTTTGATATTCCATCTTCTTTTTTGTCTGCAAACACTACTGACTCAGATGGGAAAGCTGGTGAAAATGCGTATTTACGGCATTTGACGTATGAGGGGGCGAAAGAACGTTATGTTGAGCTTACCGATGCTATTAAGGAACGCTTGGATTTCGAATTGGATGTCATTGCTAATACAGGGTATCCAGGATATTTCTTGATTGTTCAGGATTTTATTGCTGCTGCACGAGATATGGGGGTTTCTGTTGGCCCCGGACGGGGTTCTGCTGCGGGTTCCGTGGTGGCCTATTGTTTGAAAATAACCAACATGGACCCCATTGAATATGATTTACTTTTTGAGCGGTTTCTGAATCCGGATCGGGTGAGTATGCCCGATATTGATATTGATTTTGACGATGAAGGAAGAGGTAAAGTAATGGATTATGTGATTGAAAAATACGGTTCCAACCAAGTCGCACAAATCATTACGTATGGTACTATGGCGGCAAAATCGTCCATTCGTGATACGGCACGAGTATTGGATTTATCGTTAAGTGAAGCGGATCGAATTTCTAAATTAATTCCCAATATTTCTTTGTCCAAAATTTTCAATCAAGAAGACAAGGTGTTGAAAGAAAAGTTACGGGGGGATGAGTTTGGTCGGGTCAAAGAGTTACAGGCTCTTTCTGAAGGGAATGATCTCGCTGCTCAGACAATTCACCAAGCACAAATCTTGGAAGGATCATTACGCAATACGGGTATTCATGCATGTGGAGTCATCATTACTCCAGACGATATCACGCAGTTTGTTCCGGTTGCTACGGCCAAAGATTCAGATTTATATGTGACTCAATTTGACAATTCGGTGGTGGAGGATGCTGGCTTATTGAAGATGGATTTCTTGGGTTTAAAAACGTTGACTTTGATCAAGGATACTGTTGCTTTGGTAAAGCATACCCGTTCCGTTGACCTTGATCCTGATGCATTTCCTTTGGACGATTCTCTTACTTATGAATTGTTCCAACGTGGAGATACTGTAGGTATTTTCCAATACGAATCTGCGGGCATGCAGAAGTATTTAAAAGATTTAAAACCGACTGTTTTTGCTGACCTTATTGCCATGAATGCGTTGTATCGTCCAGGTCCTTTAGAGTACATTCCTAGTTTTGTTGCCCGAAAAAATGGGAATGAAGCGATTACTTATGACCATCCAGAGATGGAGGAGTTTTTGGAAGAGACGTATGGGATTACCGTATACCAAGAACAGGTGATGTTGTTGTCTCAGAAGTTGGCGGGTTTTACAAAAGGTGAAGCGGATTTACTTCGTAAAGCAATGGGAAAAAAAATACTTGCCTTGTTGGAGAAGTTAAAGCCAAAATTCATCGAGGGAGGAATTGCTCGTGCTCTTCCAGAGGCGACCTTAGAAAAAATTTGGAAAGACTGGGAGGCTTTTGCGTCCTATGCTTTTAATAAGTCACATTCTACGTGTTATGCTTGGATTGGGTATCAAACAGCCTATTTAAAAGCGCACTATCCTGAGGAGTTTATGGCGGCAGTACTTTCCAATAACATGAACGATATCAAACAAGTGACCTTTTTTATGGAAGAGTGTCGCCGTATGGGATTAGAGGTTCTTGGGCCTGATGTCAATGAGTCGTTTTATAAGTTTACGGTCAATTCCAGTCAAGCGATTCGTTTTGGAATGGGTGCTATTAAAGGTGTTGGTAAAAATGCCGTTGAAACGATTATCAAACATCGTGAAGCTTCCCCCTACAATTCTGTTTTTGAGTTGGTTAAACGAATTGATATTCGTGCTGCGAATAAAAAAGCTTTTGAAAATTTGGCGCTAGCGGGAGGCTTTGATTCGTTTAAAGGAGTGCATCGTGCTCAATATTTTAATCCTGATGGTGATGGGGTTACTTTTTTAGAGAAGGCTTTACGCTTTGGTGCAAAATATCAGGAGAGTTTAAATTCTTCACAAACCAATTTATTCGGAGATCAATCGGATGAAACCTATCAAGACTTAAGCATCCCTCCTTGTGAGGAATGGAATTCGTTAACACGGTTAAAAAAAGAGAAAGAAGTGGTAGGTATTTATATTTCTGCGCACCCCTTAGATGATTTTAAACACGAAATGGATTTTTTCACCACTGCTCCGCTTCAGCGATTGAATGATTTGTCAACCTTGTTAAATTTTGAATTGAGCGTAGGAGGAATTGTTAATGAAGTTCAACATTTAGAGAGTAAAACCGGAAATGGCTGGGCTCGCTTTGTTTTGGAAGATTTTTCTGACCAGTATGAATTTCGAATTTTTGGAGAAGACTATTTAAAATACCGTCACTTTTTAGTGGTCAATGGTTTTATTCGAATAAAACTTAAAGTTCGGGAAGGCTGGCGAAATCGGGAAACAGGAAAGGTTGGTGATCCCCGTTTAAATTACATTCATTTTGAGCTCTTGCAAAATACAATTGCGAACAACTCCAAAAAATTAACCTTCCAATTGGATATTCATCAATTGACAGATGAAACAATTCATTCGTTGGAACAGCATTTAGCTTCTTTTAAGGGGGATAAGCAATTATTTTTTTCTGTTTATGATGCGCAAAACGAATTGAAACTCAGCTTGAATAGTCGAAAACAAAAGGTGCGAATAAGTCGGGAGCTTCTGGAACTCCTCAATGCAGAAAATTGGCATTATAAGCTGAATTAATATCAACTTCCTTCATAGCTGCATTGGTAAATTTGATTGTTGGTGAAATTATTGTCCCTAAAATTTATGTAATTTTGCAACTATAAAAAATAAATAAGTTATGGCATTAGAAATCACAGACGCAACATTCGAAGAAGTAGTGTTAAAATCATCAAAACCCGTTATGGTTGACTTTTGGGCGGCCTGGTGTGGTCCTTGTAGAATGGTTGGACCTATCATTGATGAGTTAAGCAATGATTACGAAGGGAAAGCTGTTGTTGGAAAAGTAGATGTTGATGCAAATCAAGAATTTGCGGCCAAATACGGGGTAAGAAACATTCCTACAGTTCTAGTTTTTAAAGACGGTGAATTGGTTGGACGTCAAGTAGGAGTTGCGGCAAAGAGTGCTTATGCTGATGCCATTGAGGCTGCAATGTAGCAGTGTTTAGGCTTTTTTAAACAATTTGCTATTTTGGTTCCATAATGTTTGGCAAATACAAAATCGAGTGTATCTTTGCCAACGCTAATAAGCTACGGTCTGGTAGTTCAGTTGGTTAGAATACCTGCCTGTCACGCAGGGGGTCGCGGGTTCGAGTCCCGTCCAGACCGCTTAAAAGAAGTTGTGTGTTGTTAGTGAAATTTTCACTGCAACTAATGAGAAGCTTTCCATTTATTCGGAGGGCTTTTTTTGATTGATCTCCTTTCATTTATTTTATTGTCACTTTGTTTTAATTGATTATTTCTGTTTCGTCATATTGGTTTCCTTTTTGTCCGACATATCTTTTTTGATTGAAGCGATAGGTAATGGATAAATTAACTTGTGGGATTCGTGTTTGTAACTGTAAAAAACGAGAAAAGCCTTCTCCTTCTGTTCTTACTCTTCGATAGTTGGAGTTAAATACATCTCTCATGCCCAATAGAATTCGCCCTTTCCCTTTAAAAATTTCTTTTCGAATATCCATATTCATTCGGAACCTTCCTTTCATGTCGTACTGTCCCGCCCTTCCTGGACCATCGTAGTAATTTCGTATTTGGAAGTCTAAGGTTTCAGAAAAATAGTAGGTTGCAATTAATTTTCCTGAAAAAATCATTCCATCTCCACTAAAACTCACTCCATTATAGCTTCCTACTTGATGAAATCCATTGAACAATAGGTCTCCTCTAACACGAAATTTTTTAGAGGGTTTATAGTTGTAGCTTAGTTCAAGGCCAAAGGCGTGATAATCGCCAATGTTGACCAATGATGAGGTGTATATTTCTTGAGTTTCATTTCCAATGGTGATGTCTCTCTTTTCGATATAGAGTTCCAGTTCGTCTTTGGTCAATCGGTAATATAGGGCTGGATAAAAACTTATTTTTTTTGATGGACGCATCATTAATTCAGCCTCGATGCCAGTAATATAGGAAGGGTCAATATCAGGATTTCCTACAAACAGGTTTCTGTTGTCCGTAAAAGTGGAATAGGGCAAGACCCAACCGGTACTTCTTGGCGGCCTTTGTATTCTGTTGTAAAGAGCGACTTGTAAGCGTGTTTTTTTACTCAATTCTCTAAGATATCTTAGTGAAGGAAAGACGTTAAAATAGTTTTTCTTTTGCTCAAAGCCTCCTTTGTTTGCAGTAACCTCAATCCCCGTGTTTTCACCTCTTAATCCCAAGGTCCAACTTTCTTTTTCCAAGTTTATTTTCATTTCCACATATCCTGCATGAAGGCTTTCATTATAGCCAACAAGGTTGGTAAAATCACTAATTTCTTCAATGCTATTCCCGAAAATCTGATTGACTTTAAAGTCACTCCCTAGGTGGATATTGTCATATCTATACCCAAAATCTATTGATGTTTTTTCGTTGATTTCATTTGAATAGTCAAGTGCTACACTGTAATTTTTTTTTGTTTCCTCTTTTTCAGTTGAATTGCTAGGAGTGCTTTGTTGTTGAATAAAATGATTTTCTGTATTTATTATTGATTTTTTATTTTTATTAGACAGCTCCCCATTTATTTGAGCTTTTAGAGAGGCTTTATTTCCAAAATTTTGCGTGTAGGAAAGGCTTCCTTGGTACATGTCAGCAATTCCATCCTCATTTTCTATTCTTTTGGAGTTTTGTTTGCTATTATCAAATAATTCATCCTTGTATTCTACCGTATTTAGGTTGTCTGAAATGGCTTTCCGAATAGAAACGCTTCCATTGATTTGAATATTTTCATTTAAATCATAACTTTTTCCTGTATTGACTAAAATGTATTTCTGTTTTCTTTTACGTTCTGTTTCTTGTTCTGTTCTTATGATTTCTTTGAGAGGTGTTTCTAAGGAGATTATGTTTCTGCCAATGGGTTGTGATAGTCCTGTGCTTAGATTGACATATCCATTTCCTTTTTTTCCTACTTGGCTAATATTGCCATTAACTCCTATAGCTAAAGGATAGCTACTAAAGAGTTCGCTACTACTGTTATATTCGTATTTATTCCCTTTTTTTAGGATGATATTAATTATTCCAGCGGATCCTCGGGCTTGATATTTTGCTCCAGGACTTGTAATAACCTCAATGCGTTCAACCATACTACTAGGAAATGTTGACAGATTTTCAGTTAAACCGTTGGGTTGTCCATCAACCAATAGGGTCACGTTTTGGTCTCCTCTAATGGCTATTTGATCATTATTCACTTGAACTGAGGGTAGATTTTCCATCACTCCTGTCAAAGATGCCCCTTGTGCTGCTGGGTCTTTCGCTACATTATATACTTTTTTCCCAGGGAGTATTTGAATTGCGTTTTCTTCACCTGATACGACCACTTCCTCTAAATTTAGTGTGGTGTCAATGGAATAGATTCCAGCATTGTATTTTTTTTTCGCCTTTGTCAGGTCAAGGGTGTAGGAGCTTGTTTGAAATCCAACCACAATGATTTCCATAGTGTAATGCCCTTTTTTTAATTCAATGTTGAATTTTCCTGCTTCATCGGTCAATACTCCTTGGTAAGTGCTGTTTTCTTGTTGTTTGTTTTTAAAGAGTACACTCGCATAGGGGATGTTTTCATTTTGTTTTGTTTTTACGCTTCCGCTTACGATTATTTGTTGTGAAAAGAGAAGACCCGGCAGAAGGAGAAGAATTAGATGCTTCATAGATAAGATTTGTTGTTTAATTTAAAAAGTTGAGGTCACACCATAATTTTATAGCAATGTGATCTCTTCTTTATATTCTAATATTTGGGTGGGATTTCAACAAACATACATTTTTTATAGTAAAAAGTGTACATAATTACCTTTAAATATCAAATAAATGGCTAAATGTGTTAAATAAATTTACTACTGTAAATTTTTAATCGAAATGGTATTATCTATAATTATAACAGATGATTTTTATTGCATTCTATCTATGGTTATATTTGTTTATAACAATTTTATTATGCGTTCTCTTACATCACTGTTTTACACCTTTTTCCTAATCTCCATTTGTTGTTTTAGTCAAGACAATCCAACCAAACCACAGCCACGTATTGCAATTGCTGGTTTAGCGATAGAATCGAGTACTTTTTCTCCTGCGCAAACTGAGGAGGAAGCTTTTCATCTTAAGAAAGGGGAGGAAGTTTTTTCTTTTTATCCTTTTCTATCAACTGATTCTTCTAATCGTCAACGTGCACAATGGATACCAACCCTTCGTGGCCATGCTCTCCCAGGGGGTATCGTTACCCGTGAGGCATATGAGTCTATGGTGGGTAAAACGCTAGAGATGTTGGCAGCCAACCTGCCTTATGACGGTTTGTTTTTTGATATCCACGGAGCAATGAGTGTTGTAGGCTTGGATGATCCAGAGGGGGATTTTATTGCTCGAATTCGAGAGCTTGTTGGAACAAGCACATTAATTTCTACATCTATGGATTTACATGGAAATGTATCTTGGCGGTTAGCGAAACATACGGATTTGATTACTTGTTACCGTATGGCGCCTCATGAAGACGCTTTAGAATCGAAACAACGTGCTGTTGAAAATCTATTGATGCGTTTAGAAAAGGGTATGGGAAAACCAAAATATAAAGCTTGGATACCAGTACCTATATTGTTACCCGGTGAAAAAACGAGTACCCGTATTGAGCCAGGGAAAAGTTTGTATGCAAAAGTAGATCCAATTACGAAACAAAATGGTGTTGACGATGCCGCTATATGGATTGGTTATGCCTGGGCTGATGAGCCACGGAATCATGCTGTTGTTATGGTGACGGGTGATGAACGTGATCAAGTTATTGGTTCTGCCGAGTCTTTGGCCAATTCTTTTTGGGAGGTTCGTAATGCATTTGATTTTGTAGCTCCGACTACGACTTTTGATAAGAGTATGGCTTTAGCCTTGTCAAGCAATAAACGTCCCTTTATTATTAGTGACATGGGTGATAATCCAACTGCCGGAGGTGCGGGGGATGTTACATGGACATTAGATAAAATTCTAACTCAATCGGTTTTTAAATCTAAAGCTGGTCCTTCTTTAATTTATGCTTCCATTCCTGGGCCTGACTTGGTGGAAGAGGCGGTTAAAGCAGGTATAGGTTCTGAAGTTAGTGCTTATGTCGGCGCAGCTATTGATGCACGTTATGCTCCTCCTGTTTTGTTAACAGGAAAGGTTACAGCGATACATCATGGGGATGTACATGCAGAAACTGAAGTGGTGGTTGAAACGGGTAGTGTGTCCGTAATTGTCACTAAAAAGCGGAAACCTTATCATAAAGAAATTGATTTTACCCGTTTAGGACTTAGTCCTCGAAATTCGGACATTGTTGTTGTTAAGATAGGTTATTTGGTTCCTGAACTTTATGATATGCGTGCGGATTGGATCATGGCTTTAACTCCTGGTGGGGTTGATCAGGACTTAGAACGTTTGAATCACCAGCGAATTATTCGTCCGATGTTTCCTTTAGATACTGATTTTAACCCCGATTTATCTGCACGATTGGTGCCTTTATCTGATTCATTTTAAGCTTTTATTTACTTTTTGTACTCTTTTTAAGTGTGATAAAAGCGACTTGAATAGATTTTTGTAAAGGTTTAAGACTATTTTCTAGTTTAAAAATATAGGGCTAAAATGTCAAAACCCCTCTTGATTACTATCAAGAGGGGTTTTTAGTATCGATTATGAATACTTGTTTATGGTTGATTGCAATTTACAAGTTATTTTTTAATACGCAATACAAAATTAAAATTTGTTTATTCTTAATATAGATTAATAAATCTTTTTAAATCATTTTTTTTCTAAATCGTCTACTTTTTCAAATTGAAATGATTTTTCTTTCGTTTTTATGGACCTAATATTTAGGGCTTAAAAGTCAAAACCCCCCGTGAACGCTGTCAAGAAGGGTTTTTAAGATCGATTATGAATACTTGTTTATGGTTGATTGCAATTTACAAGTATTATTTTAATATATATTACAAAATGGATTTTTATTTATTCTTAATATAGATTAATAAAATGATTTTTTTTTGATTTTTAAGAACCGCCTTTTCTCAATTAAAAAAAATAAAACCTCCTAAAGCAATTTAGGAGGTTATAAAAACAAAAAAACCAAACAATTTTAATAATGAATTTTTAATTCATTAAGCAATTATGATATTTTAAACATCTAGTGTATTCTTTGATCACAACTTAAATTAGAGTATTATAATATAAAAAGACGCTAATTAAATATTATTCAAATTTAGCTTCTTTTTATCTTTTTTTATTTAACGCTTTTACCCATTAAGTGTACTAAATTATCCAATATTAATATTTATTTATTAATATAGTTAATAATATTTATTTCTTTAATATATTGTTAGATAATTAACAAACATATTTATTTGTTTTTATAATGAAAACAGTTGCTAATTTTGAGTCTATTCTCAATCCACTAGGGCACTCCTTTACCTATCATGTTTTTGATCATGAAAACCCAAATGATGCCAACAGCTTTTGGCATTACCATCCAGAGATTGAGTTAGTTTATATTAGCGGAGGAAGTGGTAAACGACAAATTGGGATGCATCTGTCTAATTATTTTGATGGAGATTTAATTTTAATTGGTTCTCAAGTTCCTCATAGTGGATTCACAGAATCCTTTTCTGATTTTAGAAAAGAGATTGTTATTCAGTTTAAACCAGATTTTTTGGGCAATGCTATTAGTAACGTTCATGAGTTTAAACTTATTTCTTCATTATTTGAACGTGCAAAACAAGGTGTCGTTTTCAGTGGCGAAATTAAAAAGGATGTAGGGCTTAGAATGGAAGGTATTCAATTTGAAAACCAACTTGAACGCCTTCTGACATTGATTAAAATTTTAAATGATCTTGCTCTTTCAAATGAACGAACTCTACTGAATGCGGAAAGTTATTCCTTGTCCACGAATTTTAAAGACAACGAGCGCATTAAACTCATCTTTAATTATATCCGTCAAAATTTTTCAAGGGAGGTTTCTTTACCTGACATTGCTAGTATCATTCATATGACGCCCCAATCCTTTTGTCGTTTCTTTAAGAAAAGTACTAAAAAAACTTTTGTTCAATTTTTAAATGAATACCGTATGAATCATGCCATTAAGCTTTTGATTGATACAGATTTAGACATCAAGACCATTTGTTACGAAACAGGGTTTAACAACCTATCAAATTTCTTTCGCGTGTTTAAAAGAACAACAGGTTTTACACCTGAGGCCTACCGAAAAAATTTAACCACTTAATCTTCTCTGGTGTTTTTTTAAGGAGATTTTAAAGATTTTTCTCCAATGACTTAAACCTTAGTGTGGTTTTTCCTTTTTGGATGCTTCCATAGGCTTTACAACCATTTATTACTTTGATTTGATGTTGGTAGTGAATCAAATAACAATAAAAGTTGTCGTTTATTGAATTATAGAATTCCGTCAAAGTAGGCAATGGTTTTTACCAAACCTTCTTTGAGTTGTATTTTAGGTTCCCAACCGTTCAATTTTTCATAGGCCAAATTGATGTCAGGTTGTCGTTGTTTCGGATCGTCTTTTGGCATGGGCATATGAATTAATTTTGATTTTGAACCTGTCAATTCCAATACTGTTTTTGCCAATTCTAGCATCGTAAATTCATTGGGGTTTCCAATATTTACAGGGCCTAAAAACTCCGGTTCTGAGTTCATCATTCGTATTGTACCTTCTACGAGATCGTCAATATATTGAAACGAACGTGTTTGCATACCGTCGCCAAAAATGGTAATGTCTTCCCCTTTTAAAGCTTGAACGATAAAGTTGGAAACTACTCGCCCATCGTCAAGATTCATGTTCGGACCAAAGGTGTTAAAAATACGTATGATTTTTATGGCAACATTGTTTTGATTATAGTAATCCATAAATAAGGTTTCCGCACACCGCTTTCCTTCATCATAACAGGAGCGAATACCAATTGGGTTAACATGTCCCCAATAATCTTCTGTTTGTGGGTGGACTTGTGGGTCTCCATAAATTTCACTTGTACTAGCTTGTAATACCTTGGCTTTTACTCTTTTGGCCAATCCTAACACATTGATGGCTCCCATCACAGAGGTCTTAATGGTTTTAATCGCATTGTATTGGTAGTGCACGGGAGAGGCTGGACAGGCCATATTATAGATTTCATCAACTTCCGCATAATAAGGTTCAGTGATGTCATGCCGTACCGTTTCAAAATAGGGGTTGTCCAATAATTCTACGATATTTTTTTTATTTCCCGTAAAGTAGTTATCCAAAGAAATTACTTCATTTCCTTCATTAAGTAAACGTTTGCATAAATGTGATCCTACAAATCCTGCACCTCCTGTTACTAAAATCTTTTTCATTATTTTATTTTAATTATTTGAATTGATATGGTATATCCTACAATTTAATTCTAGTTTGTTTAAAAAGTGAGGATTTAGTACTTGACAACGTTTGTGCCGATTTTAATCCCCTCTTTATATGATAGTTTATTGATAATGAAAATAGGTTATTTTTTTTGTTTTAAGATATAATCCCTTTGAAAACCTTAAAATAGAGTTTTTGACGATGGTTTGAATCCATTGTCTTAATTATAAGAACTTATTATTTATAAATAACTTAGTCAATTTGGTTATAAATTAATTTGGAAAACTAGTGTACAAGAAACCAATTATTTAATAATTTTTTTCTGTTATACAACATGGGACTTTTACTTTCCCAATCCATGACTTCAAAACCTGCATGTTCACAAATGGCCTGACCAGCAGCCGTATCCCATTCCATGGTTGGTGCAAAACGTGGATAACAATCCGCTTGTCCTTCAGCAACCATACAGAGTTTTAAAGAACTGCCCTTGGATATTAAGTTTACAGTCCCGTGGATGTCTCTCATTTCTTGTACATAATTTTCTGTTTCAGGGGACATATGTGAACGGCTAGCTACTATAGTAAACGTACTATCTTCTCGTGTAAAGGGGATTTTAGCGGCGCTAGTAAGCAATGTTTCTATATGAAAACGGTCTAATTCTACGGATACTTTAAAAGCGCCATGTTCTTTACTTGAAAAATATAATTCACCACTTGCAGGAACAAAAATGACTCCAATAAGCGGCTGTTGATTTTCAATTAAAGCAATATTTACGGTAAACTCTCCATTGCGTTTAATAAATTCTTTGGTACCGTCAATAGGATCAACAATCCAAAGGCGATCCCAACTTTTTCGTTCCTCGTAGGCAATTGCCTTCCCTTCTTCGGATAAGATGGGGATCTCAGTTTTTTCTAAAAACGAAACTATTTTATGATGGGAGGCAATATCAGCTTTTGTTAATGGAGAATTATCTCCTTTAAGTTCTACATCAAAATCTCCAGAGTGGTAAATTTCAAGAATCGCTTTGCCAGCTTCTAAAGCAGCATGGATTGCGGTTTTCAGTAATTCGCTCATACTAGATAATCATTCCCGCTCCAATGGTTTCATTGGTTTGTTCATCAATCAGAATCAAACTTCCTGTTTGTCGGTTTCGTTTATAGGGATCATATAACATGGGCTTTGAAGATCGTATTTTTATCCGCGCAATTTCATTCATCGCAATCTCAGCAACCCCTTCAATCCGGTGTAGCGTATTGATATCCACTTTATAGTTTAATTCCTTAACCATTGCCACACTTTCATTGGTGGTATGTTTGATCACGACTTTGGTTCTCGCTTGCAGTGGTTTTTGACTCATCCAAGTCACTAAAACATCTAAATCTTGCCCTACTTCAGGGACATTATTTTCACGAACAATCATGTCACCACGGCTATTATCAATTTCATCCTCTAAGGTCATCGTCACAGACATAGGGGCAAAGGCTTCTGAAATTTGTTCTCCGTTTAATTCTATCGTTTTAATGGTTGAGATAAAACCAGAGGGTAATGATTTTACTTTATCTCCAGGTTTAAACACGCCTCCTTCAATACGTCCTGCAAAACCTCTAAAGTCTTGATTTTCTAAAGTATGAGGTCGAATCACAGATTGAATGGGGAAACGACAATCCACATGATTGTAATCGCTAGAGATATGAACGTTTTCTAAGTGGTACATCAAGGTACTTCCTTCATACCAATCCATATTTTCAGATCGATTCACGACATTGTCTCCAACTAAAGCTGAAATGGGGATAAACTGAACATCTTTAATTTCTAATTTGGAAGAGAAGGCCTTAAAATCAGCTACAATTTTATCGTACACTTCTTGACTATAATCCACCAAATCCATTTTATTGATACATACAATTGCATGCGGAATACGAAGTAATGAGGCAATAAAGGAGTGGCGATGGGTTTGTTCCAACATCCCCTTTCGCGCATCTATTAGGATGATGGCTAAATTAGCCGTGGAAGCCCCAGTCACCATATTTCGGGTATATTGGATATGCCCAGGTGTATCTGCAATAATAAATTTTCTTTTCGGTGTTGCAAAGTAACGATAGGCCACATCAATAGTTATGCCTTGCTCTCTTTCTGATTTTAGACCATCTGTTAGAAGTGATAAATCAACATAGTCAAAGCCTTTATTTTTACTCGACTCCTCTACTGCATCCAATTGATCTTGAAAAATAGACTTACTGTCATATAAAAGTCGACCGATTAATGTACTTTTTCCGTCATCTACACTTCCAGCAGTAGTAAAACGTAATAATTCGATATCTTGATATTCCATTTCGTTGTTTTTTTTAAAAATAACCCTGTTTTTTTCGGTCTTCCATAGCGGTTTCCGCACGTTTATCATCGGCACGTCCACCCCGTTCTGTGGTTCGTGTTGTTGCAATCTCTTCAATAATTTTTTTCAAATCATCAGCATCAGACTCCACAGCTCCGGTAATGGGCATATCCCCACACGTACGGTAACGAATGGTCATATTGACGACTTCTTCTCCAGGTTTTAGTTTAATGTACTCCGAGTTGGCTAAAATCACACCATCTCTAACAACACAATCCCTTTGATGAGAGAAATAAAGCATTGGAAGCTCAATTTGTTCTAGTTTGATGTATTCCCAAACATCCATCTCTGTCCAATTGGAAATTGGAAATACCCGGAAATGTTCTCCATAGTTTTTTCTACCATTAAAAAGGTTCCACAATTCTGGGCGTTGATTTTTTGGATCCCATTGACCGAATTCATCTCGATGTGAAAAGAAACGCTCTTTGGCACGTGCTTTTTCTTCATCTCGGCGGGCACCCCCCATAGCAGCATCTACTTTATGATCTTCTAAGGTGTCTAAAAGGGATACGATTTGCAATGCATTTCTTGAGGCGTCAGCCCCAGTTTCTTCCTTTGCACGACCTTTATCAATTGCTTCTTGAACGGAACCTACTATCAGCTTTACCCCTAATTTTTCAACCAATGCATCTCGAAATTCTATTGTTTCAGGGAAGTTATGCCCTGTATCTATGTGAATTAGAGGGAAGGGTATTTTTGCTGGGTAAAAGGCTTTTTTAGCAAGGTGAGTTAGTAAGATGGAATCTTTACCTCCTGAAAACAAGAGTACAGGGTTTTCAAATTGTGCAGCAATTTCTCTAATTACAAAGATTGCTTCAGACTCCAATTCACGTAAGTGATTAATGACGTAGTTACTCATTTTTTTAGTTTTTTTGTAATGAATTCTATAATTATTTTGACAGATGCTGTTACTGTTTTTCCATCAGTTATTATTTCTAAATCAGGTTTTATAGGAGGCTCATAGGGTGCTGAGATTCCAGTCATATTCTTGATTTCACCAGTACGAGCTTTTTTATATAAGCCTTTAACGTCGCGACGTTCACATTCTTCAAGGGAGGTATTCACATAAATTTCAATAAAATGATCAGCACCTACAATTGATTTTATTTTTTCACGATCATTGCGATAGGGAGAAACGAATGCGGCAAGTGTAATTATTCCAGCATCAACCATCAAATTTCCAATTTCAGCAATTCGTCGTATGTTTTCTGTTCGATCCTCAGGAGAAAAGCTCAAATCCTTGTTGATCCCTTGGCGAATATTATCTCCATCCAACACATAAGTTGAAAAGCCTTTTTTTTGAAGTTCAACTTCAACCAAGTTCGCCAATGTGGATTTTCCAGAACCGGATAAACCGGTAAACCATAATAAATAGGCTTTATGACCGTGCTTAGCTTCACGATCAGCCTTATTGATTTTGTAATCCTGAATTACTGTGTTCAAACTCATAGTCCTTGATTTTGCCTTCTTGCTCCTTTTAATTTTTTAAGTTTTTTGCCTCTCTTACGCATATTCAATCCAAAATCAATACGATACCATAATTTTTCATGGCCATAATACAAGAGCATTTTTGTCAAGATTTCAGACCCTCCAATTTTTAATCCAGTTAATGGGTTTCCTGAAATGATCCATCCTAATAAAAAAGTGTCCAAAGTTCCGATGGCTCGCCATGAAAATGTTTTGTAAATATGCCTTTTATTGGTCGTTTTAATGTTAGACGTAAACCATACACGTTCATGAAGATAGTACAAGACCATTTTTGAGACCAATTCGATGGATCCAATTTTAACTCCAACACTCATATCATTTGAGATTAGCCAACTCAATAAAAAAGTATCTAAGGTGCCAATAAAACGCCAAGAAAGTGTTTTTGCGAGATGTCGTTTACTGAATTTAAATAGTCCCATTTTGGTACTTATATTTAGATGGAAAATACTTTGTACTCCTAAAATAAAACTTTACAATATTTATAGTATATAAAACACGTTTTTTTGTTTTATAACTTTAAGCATTATCAGTATGCTTTAGTCAACCTTTTCCAATACATTTTACTTGAAAACCAATAGCCGTTAACTTTTCAGCATCCAAAACATTTCGTCCATCAAAGACAAATGCCGGTTTAAACATTTTAGTATAAATAGTTTTCCAATCGTAGTTTTTGAACTCATCCCATTCGGTAAGTACCGCTATTGCGTGGGCTTGATTTAATGCTTCCATGGGTTGATCATAGACAAAAAACTGCTGCATTTTTTTAGCTATTTTTTCTTGGGTAAAACCATTTAATTCCCACAAATATTTTAAATCAGCTTTCATTTGTTTTTCAGAAACCTTGGGGTCATAAACATGAATTTCGGCGCCGTCTTCGATTAAGTGATCGGCTACATAGATGGCAGCAGATTCTCGGGTATCGTTAGTGTCTTTTTTGAAAGCCCAGCCTAAAAATGCGATTTTTTTGTCACTTACGGTATTGAATAAGGTTGTGATGATCCCTCTAGCAAAGCGTAATTTTTGGTAATCATTAAGTTTGATGACCTGTTGCCAATATTCAGCAACTTCAGGTAGATTAAAGTAACGGCATAGATAAACTAAATTAAGAATATCTTTCTGGAAACATGATCCACCAAATCCGACCGATGATTTTAAGAACTTAGGCCCAATTCGACTGTCTGTACCAATGGCATGAGCTACTTCATCAACATCAGCTTCTGTTACTTCACACAAAGCCGATAAGGCATTGATGGAAGAGATGCGTTGTGCTAAAAATGCATTGGCTGTTAATTTGGATAATTCTGACGACCAAACATTGGTTGTCAATATTTGGTGAGGTTCCAACCAATGCCCATAAACACTAACTAAAGCTTGAATTGCTTGTTGTCCACTTTCGGTTTGCTTTCCACCAATCAGTACACGATCAGCATTAAATAGATCATCAATAGCTGTTCCTTCTGCTAAAAATTCTGGATTGGACAATACTTCAAAATGTACCCCATTCCCAGTACTATCCAAAATGGTTTGCAATGTTTCGGCAGTACGAACTGGGAGTGTTGATTTTTCAACAATGATTTTATCATTCTTTGCCACCCTAGCAATTTGTCTCGCACAAAGTTCTACAAATTTTAAATCAGCGGCCATTCCTTTTCCTTCTCCATAGGTTTTTGTGGGAGTATTTACTGCAATAAAAATCATTTCTGCATTATCAATGGCAGTTTCTATATCTGTAGAAAAAAATAAATTTTTCCCTCTAGCTTCCTTTACAACTTCGGCTAGTCCTGGTTCATAAACCGGTAGATTATCTAAATTTTCGTCATTCCAATCGGCAATACGTTTTTCATTTAAGTCTACTACAGTAACTTTTATTTGAGGACATTTTAATGCAATAACGGACATTGTAGGTCCTCCAACATAACCAGCTCCCAGGCAACAAATATTTTTTATTTTCATGTGTTTAATGATTAATTAATCAAAAAAGTATTTATAGTTTAATTTTTTTTAATGTGTGCTGGTTTTCCACAAACCAATTATAAGTATGAGCGATTCCCGCCTCTAGGTCATATTTTGCATTCCAGCCCATTGACTTTATTTTTGAGCTATCCATAAGTTTACGTGGTGTACCGTCAGGTTTATTGGAATCCCAGACTATCTTACCCCTATGCCCCGTTTCTTTCTGTATGATTTCAGCCAATTGTTTAATAGTTACGTCAGTTCCTGAGCCTACGTTATATAGATGTTCTGGTAAATTTTTTTCTATGGCAAATATAACAGATTCTGCCATATCATCAACATGTAAAAATTCGCGCATTGGCATACCTGATCCCCAAAGTGTTACCTGAGTATGATTGTTTTCTTTGGCCTCATGAAATTTGCGGAGCATAGCTGGAAGAACATGAGAGGTTTCGAGATCAAAATTATCCAAAGGACCATATAAATTTGTCGGCATCAAACTCACAAAATCTTTACCAAATTGTTTGCGAATAGCCTCGCATAATTTCACCCCAGATATTTTTGCAATTGCATACCACTCATTTGTTGGTTCTAAACTGTCTGTAAGCAAATACTCCTCTTTTAAAGGTTGTGGTGCAAATTTTGGATAAATACACGAGCTACCTAAGAAAATAAATTTTTTGACCTCCAATTCATGGGCTGCTGCAATCAAATTATTTTGAATCTGCATATTTTCCATCAAAAATTGATATGGGAACGAGTTGTTTGCTAAAATACCTCCCACTTTTGCTGCTGCATCAATAATAGCCTCTGGTTTTTCTTCAAGAATAAAAGCATGAACCGCTTTTTGATTTTTGAGGTCAAGCTCCTTAGAAGTCTTTCCAATGAGATTGTTATATCCTTTAGCTTCTAAAGCTCTCCAGCAGGCTGACCCGACCATACCTCGATGTCCTGCAATATAAATTTTAGCATTTTTGGACAGTGTCATTATTCAAAATAATTTAGCGTTTCATAACCGCCGTCTTTTAAAAATTGTTCTTTTTGCATCAATTTTAAATCAGATTTCATCATATCCTCTATCAATTCGGGAAGCTCAATTTCAGGTGTCCACCCCAATTTATTTTTTGCTTTCGAAGGATCTCCAATTAAAAGATCAACTTCAGTGGGTCGAAAATATCTTGAATCTATCCCCAAAACTTCTTTCCCAATCGGCAACTGATGTTTAGGATTGGAACATAATTTAATATATCCTTTTTCGTTAACCCCTTTGCCTTTAAATTCAAGTTCCACACCAATGTGTGAAAAACTCATTTTTACAAAATCGCGAACAGTAGTTGTTGTTCCTGTGGCAATAACCCAATCCTCTGCTTCTTCCGCTTGTAAGATCATCCACATCATTCGGACATAATCTTTGGCATGTCCCCAGTCTCTTTTAGCGTCTAGGTTTCCTAAATAGAACTTGTCTTGAAGACCAAGAGCTATTCTAGAAACTGCACGTGTGATTTTTCGGGTTACAAACGTTTCTCCACGGATAGGAGATTCGTGATTAAAAAGAATACCATTACAAGCAAATATTCCGTAAGCTTCTCTGTAATTAACAGTAATCCAATAGGCATACATTTTCGCCACTGCGTATGGGGATCTAGGATAGAAAGGAGTAGTTTCTGATTGTGGTACTTCCTGTACCTTTCCATATAATTCTGAAGTTGACGCTTGATAGATTCGTGTTTTTTTTTCCATCCCTAATAATCGAACTGCATCCAAAACACGAAGCGTTCCTAAGCCATCTGCATTTCCAGTATATTCAGGAATTTCAAAGGAAACTTTAACATGACTCATTGCTGCGAGGTTGTAAATTTCATCCGGTTGAATTTCTTGGATCAAACGAATTAAGTTGGTACTATCGGTCATATCACCATAGTGCAAAATAAAGTTTTGATTATCTACATGCGGTTCTTGATAGAGGTGATCAATACGATCTGTATTAAAAAGGGATGACCTTCTTTTTAAGCCATGGACGGTATAGCCCTTTTTAAGAAGAAATTCACTTAAATAGGCGCCATCTTGTCCTGTTACTCCTGTAATAAATGCTGTTTTATTCATTGGGGTTATTTTTTTAAAAGCCAAGAAGAAGATTGTATTTTATCTCCAAGGCCATCGACTAATTTAATTCCAATTTCCTCACAAATAGGCCTCTCTGGTATGGTGTCATTGTTTTGATCACCTCCATTGGCAAAAGTAAGATCATAATCTGAAGCATGCAGTTTATGGATCTTTTTTAGGGTAGCACAAACGGTCCGGTCTTCGTCAACGGAAAGGATTGTTTTGTCAACAATACGAAGATTGGAGACGATAATAACCCGTTCTTGTTCGTCTTGAAATTCTTTAGAACCTTTTAAAGCCCTTTGATGATCATTGTTGACAATGACGAACAGTGCATCTCCTCTTTTTTTGGCGTTTTGAAAGTATTCAATATGGCCTTTATGGATAGGGTTAAAATAGCCACTCACGATTATTGCCTTTTTTTTCATTAGTTACAATTTTTTATTTAGAATGTATTAAAATTTCCACGATTTTGCCTTATTGATTCCCAAAACTAGGATTGTCATAACTTTTTTAAATTACATTTAAGCGGCTTTATGATCAATAATGCTATGCTCTTGAAAAGCCTTTCTTAACTGAATTACCCCCTTTTCTGAATCTTGTTCGATTTTTACTATACATCGCAAATATTTGACTATACCTAGAACATCGAATACCCTGTTTTGAGAATGCTTATTAATTTGGATTAAAACTATTGAAGTTAGAACAAGAACTATACTATTCTTCTTTGCATCACTCCGTTCTCGAAACTCCCTTGACGCCCCATAAAGTTCTTGCCAAGATTTTATTGTTTGATTGTGAGTTGCTATAGACATGATACTTTACTTAGAGAAAATTAATTGCTTTAAGTCATTCCACAATGTTAACACATTAGATGTTAACTTAATGTGATTATTTTCAATTAAAATGTGATTGTTTTTTTTTTAAAAATCACTTATTTGTGACATCACATTATAACCATTCATTAAAGAAGCTTAAAATATAAAATAGTAGCGACTTAGTATAAATATTTGCCAACAAAAAAATATATTTTGACCAATACCGGAAAATAAATTTAACAATTTGATTTGGATTTTGTGATTACACTAAAAAAGGGTATTAAAAACCTATTTTTTTTAAAAGGACTTGGATGATTAATATTAATTAAATAAAAAAAGGTTGGCCTATTATTTCTTAAAATCAATTTCCTTGATAGGTTTATATGTAAAGCCATAGATTTTTAGGTGTTAATTTGATAAGATAATTTTCCATTTCCCTTATTTTACTGTTACTTTACTTACTATATATTTTTATTTAGTGTTTAATAAATTTTTATTTATTGCATTGATTTTTGGATGTAGGTTGATAGGTCAGGAAGGCCTTCCTATTTATTCCGACTATCTTACGGATAACTATTACTTGGTGCATCCATCTATGGCGGGTGCTGAACTCTTTGGAGGAAAAATCAGAATGACGGCTCGTAAGCAATGGTTTGATCAGGAGGATGCTCCAAATTTACAAACCCTGTCTACAAGCTATCGTTTATCCAATCGGTCTGGTGTAGGAGGTATCCTTTTTAATGACAAAAATGGGTACTACGCAACTTCCGGAATTAGTTTTACCTATGCACACCATATTCTTTTTGACGATGAGCAAGGAAGTTGCTCTTGTTCTTACCCCAATTATGAAAACCCCATCAATCAACTATCTTTTGGATTGAGTGTTGGTGTACTTCAAAACTCATTGGATCAAACCTCTTTTGATTTAACGGTCTTTGACCCCTTGATTACTGGGGTTAAAAGAAGTGTCACCTATTTTAATATGGATGTTGGAGTTTCCTATTTGAATTCTAATTTTTTTGCTCATTTAACCTTAAAAAATCTTTTGTTCAGCCCACACGATTTGTATGGTGACTTTAACTATATCTACAATCGTTCTGCATCCAGCTATCGAAGGCTAGTCGCTTCAGCGGGAGCCTTGTTTTACTCAGAAAAAACATGGATTTTTGAGCCTTCTTTTTTGTTTCAGATTACAGAAATAACCAAAGAAAAGTCCATAGATCTAAATTTTAAAGCCTACTATAAATTGGGTACTGGAAGAATTTGGGCAGGCATTTCCTTTAGAAATGGGTTTGAAAATGGTCAATATACCCTTAATAACAATCTTCAAAAGCAAAACTTAAAAATGATCACCCCACTATTGGGCATTGAAAAGAATAATTTTATTATCTCTTACAATTATTCTAGAAATCAAGGAGTAATCAATTTTGGCTCAGGAGGATTTCATCAAATCACCTTGGGCTACAATTTTGATCAACGTTAAGGAGTATACCAAGTAAACATTTATGGATTACACAAAACACCCTTGTCAATCTCTAAAGGTAGATTGTATTCAGGATTTTAAACCTAATAATACCGCTATGGCGTCCAATAATCCATGACCATTACATCCTCAAAAAAAGGACTTGCCAAGGCCACAAATTCTTTATGATCCGGATGTGGTAAATAAATTGCTCGGTCTTTTTCACTTTTAAAGGTCAAGAGGAAACAGTGAGTAAATCCTTTATTTAAACCTTCTGGAGAATTATTTAGTCCCCATTCATAGGATTCAATTTCTGCAATTTTATCTGGAAGTGAAGAAAACGCGTTTTCAACTTCAGCAATTTGCTCCGCTGTGGTATCTGCTTTAAATTTAAACATTACGACATGACGTAATAAAGAAGTCGCTGTTTCTTCAACCTCCGAAGTTGCTTTTTTTGAATCCTTAGTTTCGAATTGACAAGAAGTGATTAAAATTAACAGTAGAACTGCAAGAGGTTTTTGCAATAATGGATTGGCATATGGATATTTCATTATAATTTTTTTTTAAATATACAAGATTTAACGTGTATTGAATACTTAAATGTTACGATTTTGATTAAAATAGATTAAATTCGTAACACGAAACCATATTATTACCCTTTTTGGAAACACTGAATCAGACTTCTTTAAAAGACGTTCTTATCGAAGCGGCTAAAAAGCTTTTTTGGGCAAAAGGCATTCGTAGGGTGTCTATCGAAGAAATATGTAAAACTGCTCAGGTCAGTAAAATGTCCTTTTATCGTAATTTTAAAAATAAAGAAGCCATTGCCTTTAAAGTTTTGGATACTATACATCAGCATTCTCAAAGTACTTATCGATCCATCATGGACCAAAAAACAACCTTTGAACAAAAAATCAAAGCATTGATTCAGATGGAATACGATCAAATAAAAGGAGTAAGTAGAGCCTTTATTGAGGAAGTTTATGGTCATTCCCCTTTTCAAGAGCAAATCAAAAGCTATCAAAAAAAAATACAAAAGGAAGTTCTACACGATTTTGGGAATGCTCAAAAAAAAGGGGAAATACGTCAAGACATAAAAATGGAATTTATTCTCTATATCCTTCAGGATATGAATAAAAAAATGTTAGATCCAGAATTACAACGTTTATATGATTCGGAAGAGGAAATAGCGATGGAATTAACGCGCTTTTTCTTTTACGGTATTTTTGCACCCCATTCACAATAACTAGCAGATGATTCACAAAATAGTTACCTTATTATTTTTCTTTTGTGCAGCAACTGTTATGGCTCAACAAACTCTTGAATTTGACGGTCAACTGATGCTCCAAGGCAACATGGGTCTCAATACGCCAAAGACCTATTTTGTTGGAGGGCGTTATTTACCAGAATTGACCTATCGTATCACGATCGATAGTGTGCAATCGTTAACCTTTCAAACAGCAGCTAACTTTAGTTCTTCAAAATTTATTACGCCTTCTGAAAACACTTCCCTAACTGGAGCGGTAACCCCCTATCGAGCTTGGGTACGCTATCTTAACAAGCAATGGGAATTTCGCCTTGGACTTCAAAAAATTGACTTTGGATCTGCGACTTTATTGCGACCCTTACAATGGTTTAATCAAATTGACCCTAGGGATCCGCTTGCCCTCACCAATGGTGTTTATGGCTTTTTGGCTCGTTATTATTTTAAGAACAACGCTAATATTTGGCTTTGGGGGCTATATGGGAACGATAAAACAAGAGGTTTTGACGCTTTACCAACCTTTAAAAAAAATCCAGAATTTGGTGGACGCTTTCAATTCTCTGTACCCAAAGGAGAACTTGCCTTTTCCTATCACAACAGAACGGCAACATCAGATGAAAACCGATGGATTAACCCCTTTACCAAAAATCGAGAGTTCAGAATTGGATTGGATGGAAAGTGGGATTTGGGCGTAGGCCTTTGGGTGGAAACAAGTTACATTAAAAGAAAACAGACGATAGGACCCTTTACACAACAGCTTTTACTTACCCTAGGAATGGATTATACTTTTCCCATTGGAAGTGGAATCAATCTCGTAGGAGAACATTTGATTAGTAATTATGGTGAACAGAATCCTTTCGGTCAAACACCTACCCATTTTACAGCATTCAGTGGTAATTATCCGATCAGCTTTTTCAACTCCTTTAGCCTTTTGTATTATCATCAATGGACGTCCCATCAAAACACTTTTTTGATGAACTATCAACATCAATTTAAAGATATTGCAGCCTATTTAATTGCTTACTACAATCCAGAAACGGTTCAAGGTATTCAACAGAATGATATACTTAATACCTTTTCAGGACCTGGAATTCAACTTTTATTCGTTTATAATCATTAACCATGCAAGAACAAAACATTATTACAATTGATCATATGAGCAAGAGCTATCCTGTTGCGGGAAAACCCTTTATGGCGCTCAAAGATATCTCACTAAGCTTTCAAAAGGGAGAATTCTCTGGAATTGTAGGGCCTAGTGGATCGGGGAAAACGACCCTATTAAATATTATTGGTTCTTTAGATGCTCCCACCGAAGGGAAGGCGATTGTTCTTGGAAATGACATTGCTTCTCTATCCCATAAAAAAGCTGCAGCTTTAAGAAACTTACATATTGGTTTTATTTTTCAAGTGTTTAATTTATTACCTGTTTATACCGTTTATGAAAATGTAGAATTTGCATTACTCCTTCAAAAATACACTGCTAGTGAACGGAAAAAAGCGGTAATGCAAGCCCTAGATTGGGTGGGATTGACCGATAAGGCTCATAAAAAACCCAGTAAACTTTCAGGGGGGGAGAGTCAACGTGTTGCCATTGCCAGAGCTATGGTCAAAAAGCCTCAGCTCCTTTTAGCAGATGAGCCAACAGCGAACCTAGATGCAGAGAATGCTCATGTCATATTGGCGACAATGAAAAAATTAAATAAAGAATTAGGAACCACTTTTTTGTTTTCTACCCACGATGAAAAGGTAATGGGATATCTAAAGCGTATCATTCATTTAAGAGATGGTGTTGTTGAAAAAGACCTTCTAGTATAATCTTTAAAAGTAGCCTTATGAAACTCGCATTTAACCTTTCTTTTAAAAACCTATATGGCGCCGGTCTACGAACACTATTAAACGTACTGGTACTGTCTTTTTCCTTTGTCATTATTATTCTGTTGAACAGTATCATGGACGGATGGAATGCACAAGCCAAACGCGATACCATTGCATGGGAATATGGTAACGGACAATTGCGCTATAAAGACTATGATCCTGTAGATTCCTATTCTATTTTAGACGGTCATGGTGTAATTCCTTCCGCGGTAGAAGGACTTACTCCCGTACTTATTCACCAAGCATCCATCTATCCTCAAGGGCGAATGATGGGTATTGTCTTAAAAGGGATTCCCACCGATCAATCGACCGTTGCACTTCCTACCTATAAATTGGAAGAAAGTACTGCAGCATTTCCAGTAATCATTGGAAAGCGTTTTGCTGAATCTTCCAAACTCTCAGTTGGAGATCAAGTACTTATTCGCTGGCGAGATCGCCATGGAACTTTTGATGCCAATGAGGTGACTGTGGCAGCAATTTTTGACTCCAATGTGCCGACTGTTGACGAAAGTCAACTATGGATGTCTTTAGACACACTTTGGGAAATGACTGATTTAACGAACGAAGCTACTTTTTTTATTGCGGATGATTCGTTCAAAAATGTTGCTTCCGAAGATTGGATATTTATAAGTCAAAAAGAATTACTCAGTGTTATTGAAGAACTTATTGCTACTAAAAAAGTGAGTGCTTCTATACTTTATATCCTCTTGTTAGCCATTGCCCTTTTAGCCATATTTGACACTCAAGTCCTTTCCATTTTTAGACGTCAAAAAGAAATAGGAACCTATATTGCATTAGGAATGACCCGATCAAGAGTAGTTGCTCTTTTCACCATAGAGGGGAGTATGTACAGTATTTGTGCACTTATTTTAGCCAGTCTTTATGGAACACCATTCTTTATTTTTCTTTCTAAAACAGGTTTTGCTGTTGCTGAAGCGGATAAAGAAATAGGGCTAGCCATTTCCGATCGTATTTATCCAGTTTATGGAATTTCTTTGGTACTGAGTACCATAGCTTTGGTCATTATCAGCTCGACAATTGTCAGCTTTTTACCCGCTAGAAAAATAGCAAAAATCAATCCTGTACTTGCACTTAAAGGAAAACAACAATGATTCGTTTCTTAATTAAAGGAATCCTAAGAGATTCTAGTAAAAGTCTTATTCCAATTATGATCATCACCATTGGAGTGATGTTAACTATAATTACCACGGGTTATGTCACTGGAGCCTTGTCAGATATAGTAGATCAAAACGCTAAACTCGATACTGGCCACCTCAAGGTAATGACTGGACCTTATGCCGAAAATAAAGATCAAATCCCCAATGATCTGGCTTTATTAGATTTGTCAATTTTAATAGACTCCTTAAGTGTAAATTATCCACAAGTAGAATGGACACCGAGAATTAAGTTTGGGGGTATTATTGATGTTCCTGACGCAAATGGAGAGACTAAAATCCAAGGCCCTGGTTTAGGAATCGCCTTGGCTTTGTTTTCCGAAAAAAGTAAAGAAAAGGAACGCTTAAGTTTAAATAAATCCCTAAAAAGTGGAAGACTTCCAGAAAAAAAAGGAGAAATTCTTATGAGTAGTCTTTTTGCGGAAAAACTAAATTTAGAACCTGGTGATGAGATCACTTATTTTGGATCTTCGATGGAAGGGAGTATGGTGTTTCATCTTTTCACCCTAGTGGGTACTGTTCGTTTTGGTTCCCCTTCGATGGATAACGGTACCTTTATTGTTGATATTTCCGATGCTCAACAAATTTTGGATATGGAAGATGGAACAGGCGAGTTATTAGGATATCTTCCGTATGATATTTATGACGATGTTGTAGCGACTGAAATTGCCAATGATTTTAATGACAAGTACACGAACAGTGAAGATGAATTTGCTCCTGTGATGTTCACGCTAAAACAACAAAATAATTTGGGTTCCACACTAGAATATTCACAAACCATCATTTCCGTTTTTATCATTGTCTTTGTTTTTGCCATGTCTGTTGTTTTATGGAATACGGGCTTAATAGGTGGTTTACGACGCTACAAGGAATTTGGAATTCGCTTGGCCTTGGGGGAGTCAAAAGGACGAGTTTATTCTCTCTTATTGGTAGAAGCTACAATCATCGGATTGATAGGTTCTTTATTGGGGACTGCATTGGGATTAGGGGGCACCTATTATCTTCAAGTTGTTGGGATTGATGTTTCCAAATACATGGAAAATGCAACCTTGATTATGCCTTCCACCATACGTGCTCGCGTAACCCCTGGCTTGTTTTTTCTTGGGTTTATCCCTGGTTTATTGTCCATGCTTTTCGGAACCATGCTTTCAGGACGAGGTATCTATAAACGGGAAACAGCACGCCTTTTTAACGATTTAGAAGTTTAAAATTTTTGATAAAAACCATTATATGATGAAACGACACCTCCTGATTTGTTCCTTTTTTACACTTGTGATACTTCCTATTTTTTCACAACAAAAAGCACCTTCTGCAAATACTATTCTAGAAAAAGTAGATTATAATATGGTTTCAAAAAGCCAAATTGCCACTTCTGAAATGATCGTTTATGGCAAACGTAAAAGCCGAACAATTCGTTCAAAGGGCTATTCTATTGGACAGCAAAAAAACTTTACTGAATACCTATATCCAGAACGGGAAAAGGGAACTAAAATGTTAAAATTGGAAAATCGTTTATGGATCTATTCCCCTTCAACAGATCGAATTATTCAACTTTCGGGGCACCTCCTAAGGCAATCTGTGATGGGTTCAGATCTTTCCTATGAAGACATGATGGAGGAACGAAAATTACGTGAAATTTATACGGCAACAGTGGTCGGTGAGGAAACAATTGATGAACGTGCTACTTGGAAAATGGAACTTATTGCAAAAGTGGAGGACGTCAGTTACTATAAGAGAACCCTTTGGGTTGATCAAGAACGCTTTGTTCCTTTAAGAGAGGAATTGTACGCCAAAAGTGGGCAATTACTAAAAACGACTATCCTGAGCGGCATAAAAAAATTGGACGGACGTTGGTATCCCACTAAAATCAACTATAAAGATGTTCTTAAAGACGGAAAGGGAACAGATTTTATTATCACTTCAATTTCATTTAATCCATCAATACCAGAACGTATATTTTTAAAGGCATCACTTAAGGAATAATGCGTTACTGTTAAGGGAATTACTACCACCCACGAACCAAACTAAAGTGGCCTTTAAACTCTCTGCCATCTTCTAAATAGACCCGGAACCAATAATCGGTTGCAGGCATTGGATTGCCATTAAGTGTCCCATCCCAACCTTCACTTCTCGGGTCAATTTCACCAAGAAGTTTTCCAAAACGGTCAAGTAAATACACCTTACTTTTGGGCTGAAATTCAGCATTGAGTCCAAGGATTTTCCATCGGTCACCATACCCATCACCATTTGGGGTAAAGTATTTAGAATATCCTATGATTGGAAAATCAACTTGTGTGAGACCACAAAAGTTTTTATCACGAACAAACAAGGTGTGAACTCCCGGTTTTATTTGATCAAAGTAGGGTTCATCTTGGAAAGGACCAAAAGAATTATCAACAGAAAATTCGTAATCCCCCTCTCCTAAATTATCCGTATTGATTGTGATACTGTTGTTGTTGTCATTGGTTAAGTCTTGGGTACGTATATCAGCAACAGTAATTGTGGCTATATTGGAATTTTTCACTACAATTGATCGGGAGCGAGAACAGTTGGTCCCATCGGTTTTGGTTGCGGTTACTAAATATTCACCTTCGTCCTTTGCAAATATTGTTGCGGTGTTTACTCCCAAGGGTTTTGTTTCTCCATTGGAATTGGTATAGGTCCAACTATACGAGTAATTTCCATCTGTATTAAAAGCTCCAATATTTACAGGTCCAATGTTAAGACATAGAATTTTATCATCTTCCACTTCAAAAACAGGTAAGGGGTTGACTACAAAATTAATATCGACACTTATCGTACAATTATTGTTTATAGGATTTTCAACGGCTGCACGAATCGTTTGTGTTTGCGTATTGAATGGGTTGGGGAGGGGACTGGAAAGTTCAACATCATTTTCATCAAAATAACGGACAATCATATTGGTTTGACCTCCCAAAAGAGTCGCTTCTATTGTACTAGTATCAAACTCAGAAAACCCATCGGTATCATCACTACCATCATCGCAATTTGGCGGAATAGTAACGGGAAATATTTTTGGTGATTCATCAACAATTAATTCTAAGGTAGTGGTATCATAACAGTTACCATCTAGGTTAATTACATCAGTCAATAAAGAAGCCAATTCAACATTGATGGTAAGGGTTTGAGATGGTGACAAAAAGGGATTGGGTAAAGTATTCCCGATAAAAGTACCATCTTCCGCGTAGTAATAAGCAACGACTCCAGTTTGATCTTCAAACAATTGATTTTCAACACCAGAAGTTACAAAGGGAAATTGACCATCTTGAGCGTCTTCGTCAACAAAACTGTTTCCGTCACATTGCCGAACCAATGAAACTTCATGCGCAATAGGTTTAGGTTCGACATAGAGGGTACCAACTTGTTTAAGTCCAATACATTCGACAGTCTCAATATCCGTATTTTGAATACTAGCCCAAATGGGTTGTTCCCATGGGATGCTATTGGAGTAATCCAAAGATGTATCGATGGGGTTTGTATTGGTCAATGCATCTTCTTTACTTTCATATAAATTCAATGCTACATTTTGCGCACTAAACTTTGGGTCAGAAGCAATCAGATCTTCAGCTATTGAGGTAAGGATATTCTTTTCAAAGCTTACTATTCCATCTTGTTGGTCCACGGGAGAGTCTTCGCATAATGCAAAGCGTTTCATAAAACTGGGGTCAATAAGGCTGGCCCCCACTCTTAGGTTAAGTTGTACGTTACGTTCACAGTTTTCATTACTTATGACTTTGATGAAAATGCTTTCTTCAAAGGCCTCATTAAAATAATTAACTGGGTCGAGAATTAAACTTGTTGGATCAAAAGTACTGTCTTTATAATATTCGAAGTTTTCATTTTGATGATTATCGGAAAACAATTCCTCCCAAAGGGTCAAGTTAAAGAGGGAGATCCCATCATTGGCTTCATCATCGTCACATTGTTCGTAACGGATCAAGTCGCTCTTTAAAATAGGGAGGGGGGCAACGACTAATTCAAAAGATTTTTCAGCCCTAAAGCATTGCGTAAGGGTATTGAGCACTCGAATATAAATAGTTTCTCCATCCTTTTGGGTGTTTTGATGAGGGGAGCTTAAACCAATTTTTGTGATGTCGTTTGCATCTTCCGGACTTAGATGGTAGCTTACACTATATATTGCTGGGTCTTGACCTCCAAGTATTGCAGCAGTTTGTGAAGTTAAATCAAAATTATTGATGAAGCCGTCAGTATCGGATCCAACGGAAGTATCATCACAGACAATTAATTCGCTAACATCTTCCACTTTAGGGAGCGGATGAATTATAATTTCAAAGCTACTGTCTGAAGAAAAACATCCAGTCACTGTATTTAAAACCCGAACAAAAATTGTTTGAGGTTCTCCATTTGGTCCAGGAATGTTGGTGTATGGCGAGCTCAGTCCTAGATTTGTTAAATTGTCTGCATCTGCCTGGGATAAGTGATAGGTAACTTCATGCTCTAGAGGGTCTAAGCTGGTTCCTAAAATTATTGCTGTTTGGGCTTCAAGGTCAATACTCTCAAGAATACCGTTAGTGTCATCACCATCGGCAGCATCATCACATAATTCAATAGGATCTATTGTATTGATGACAGGAGGTTGGTTGACAATTAAAGTGAATTCTGCTCTACAAACAACTCCATTACTTTCTGATTCTAAAAAGTAAGTGGTTGTTTCAGTTGGGGTAACAGTTAGTTTACTTGATTTTTCAGGGAAATAAACCACCTCTGTTTGTGTCTGATCTGTATAAGCTCCCCATGAAATGTCTGTAGCTCCATTAAATTCAAATACGGGCCAAGAATTACCATTGGCAACGGAGTTATTGGTCATATCATTCCACCGTTTATTTACAAAAAAGTCAAATTGACCGTAATCTTCATCTCCCGCTTCTCCATTCTGAGTTGGAAAATCGTTAGGTTCTCCTGTATTCCAATTGGCCAAATCTGCTGTTAAAGGTCGTCCGTCTAACCAATACCAGCCTTCATTTATCCTGTTATTGGGGTTTAATTCCGGGTATTGTTTTAATCCCAGCCAAAAGTGATATTCCGTATTCCCTGCATATCCTAAAGCCAGTAACCGATTGAATACCAAATCTTCTTCTCTTTTAGAATTGATAATATACATGGAGGCACTCGCTCCATAACTTTGAATTAAATCATAAGCAGCAGTCCAGGTCATGGACTGTTCTTTTAAAAAATAGGCCGTATTCGTGGTATTATCTTCCAAAAATAAGGTGAGCTCAGGATGATCATTGATAAAATCTTGAGGTGTTTGAGGAATTCCGCTTACACTTATGGTCGCTGTTTCACCCAAACAAATTTCATTAATATCGGCGGTCAATACAGGATTGGAAATAAAGGCTTTGGATTGTGTTCTCAAACTTTTTTCACCACTACTATCTGTAAATTCTGCAAAATAAATTTTAAGATCTACTAAAGCTGTGGAAGGGTCAATCGGAACCCCTCCCGTTTCTGCTTCATACCAATTCAATTCATGACCTAAAGGATTACCAAGAACTTGAAGATCTCCAATGGTTAAGGTGACGTTATCGTCAAAGCAAAAGTTTTGCACTGGATCGACTAAAGGCTTGTCGGGAATCACAATAGTTTCCGTTACACTGCCCTTATTTGCCTTTTCCAAACCATTTTTATAGGATGTTGTTTTTGTCGCTTTTATGGAAAAAACAACAACAAAGCTCAATACGAATGAATGAAATACAAAACGCAAACTCTAATATTATAGTGAATAATAATTAAAGATATGAATTGCTCATCAATCTGTAAAAGTTTTCAAACTTCTAGGAGTAACTTTAACATTTTATAGGTACAATTGTGTTCAACGCTAGTCAAAGAAATGGATTTATTTGCATTCCAAGCTAGGATCACCCGCCCATAAAACAGTCCTTTCCATGATTTCCTTAAAGGTTGAATTTGTAAACGTTTTGGCTCCATGCCCTAAAGCAGAATAAAAAGCTTTTCCTCCTCCCGATAAACAACGATACCAAAGTACGGGATGATCATCACCCATTCCAAAATCTTTGTCAGAAGCTAAAAAAGGGATATTTCCGTTGGTTACCAGATTCGATTCATCCACCGTATATAATATCTTTGCAGCTTGATCTCTTGGATTGTCAAAAAAGACATACCATTCCTCTTCTTGACTCCATGTTTGAGGTAGGGATTCACAATTTTTAAAATCATCACCGCATTCGCGAGTCATGGTCCCCACTTGCATTTGTGGGTTCATACTGTGATGAGAAAAATGGGCGCCAATCAGTTCTTCATAATACCAAGGCCAATGATGCGAGTCATCTCCAGCGCCATGAATCCCTAGAAAGTTTCCTCCACTGTTCATATATTCTTTAAAGTGATCCCGTTGAGTAGTATTTAATGTCCTTCCAGTGACATTATTCCAGATCACCACATCAAAAAAGGGGAGTTGCTCCGCATTGAAAACAGCTCCATTATCACTAATGACCAATTCCCAACCATTGTTATCTGCCAATTCTTGAAACATTTCTTTCCCAGACGCAATTCCCTCTTCATGAACAAAACCATTAGCTTTGGTATAGAGTAAAACTGTAAAAGCTTCTTTTTTTAAACTTAGTTTTGGGGGAGAACTATCATAAAAGGGAAAGCCATATTTAACTTTATAAATGAGCAGTCCAAAGCTGATAAATAAGATTACAATAAGTGATCCAATTCCAATACCTATCCATTTTAAAAATTTCATCTTTTTTTATTTCTATTTTAAGTGTAGTTGTTCATTTGACTTAGACTGTTTGCCTCTAATTTTCTCAAAGGCTTCAATCATTGTTTTTAATTGTTTGGGATCACTTTTTGCACGGTTATTTTTTTGGCCGATATCTTCTTTTAAGTGATACAATTGATATTCCTCAGAATTGCCTAATTCAATACCGACAAAATTGTTTTTAGCAGGACCTTTGTAAGGAGGAATCATTACCCAATCACCTTTGCGAAAAGCAGTTCTCGAGGTTGCTTCCAAAACCAATTCTTCTCGTCCGTTATTATTTTTTCCAAGGAAAACTTCGCTGAGGTTTTGACTGTCGGGGGTACGTTCATCACTGTTGACGATTGCAGCTATAGAGGAAAATAAATCCAATTGTCCCACCAAAGCATCTGATTTTCCAGGCGCTATTGTTCCCTTCCAATGAGTGATGAAGGGGACGCGCGTCCCTGCTTCAAACAAACTGTATTTTCCGCCACGTAGTGGTCCAGCAGCTTGGTGATTTCCTATTTTTTCAACAGCGTCATCGAAATATCCATCATTTAAAACGGGGCCGTTATCACTGCTAAAAATGATTAGTGTATTTTCCATTAAGCCCTCTTTTTCTAAAGTGTTTAAAAAGGTACCAATACACCAATCCGCTTCAACAATGACATCACCTCGGGGTCCCATTCCCGAAGCTCCAACAAAACGAGGATGTGGGGTTCTAGGTACATGGGGTTGTTGTAAAGCATAATAAAGGAAAAATGGACGGGTTTTATTTTTTCTAATGAAGTTTTGCGCTTCTTCAAGGAACGTATCTGCCATATCTTCATCCACCCACTTTGCCGATTCCCCTCCTTTCATAAAGCCAATTCTTGGAATGCCATTAACGATACTGTTGTTGTGGCCGTGGTGCCATTTCATTTTCAACATTTCTGGATTTTTCAAACCTGTTGGTTCTCCTTCAAAATTGGTGTTATAATCAATCGCAATCGGATCATTAGGGTCGAGGTTGATCACCCGACCGTTTTCAATATAAACGGTGGGAACACGATCCTGAGTTGCAGCCATGATATTACTATAATCAAAGCCAACTTCATTAGGCCCCGGCTGGATGTGTTCATTCCAATTAATTTGTCCATTCCCTAAACCTAAATGCCATTTCCCAACAATTCCTGTATGATAGCCTTTGTTTTTTAATAATTTGGGAAGCGTCATTATTGTGGTATCGATAATCAAGGGTGCTGTCCCTGGAAGAATTTTTGCACTTCGATTCCGCCACGGATAGGTACCTGTTAAAAGCGCATATCTACTAGGAGTACATGTTGCCGAACTGGCATAACCTTGAGTAAAAAGTCTTCCACCTTGAGCTAATCGATCTAAATTGGGGGTCTTTAGCACTGTTGCACCATAGGCACCCAATTCCCCATAACCCAAGTCATCGGCATAGATGATCACTATATTGGGTGGGGTATTTTCCTGCTCGTTTGAACATTGGTTGAGTACCAAAACAGAAATAAACCCCAATAAACCTATAAAGAATGTTCTTTTTTTCATTGAATTATCAGTTTTTGTAAAGCATCGATCAATAATTACAAACGGCCTCTCAAGGACATTTAATTAAAGAGAATTTCTCTAATAGCTTGAACGGACCGAAATATATGAGCGTATTCTCTTATTTTCCACGCCCTGTTTTTCTAACAGCGGTTATTTTCCGATTATTTTTTGAAGCGTTCATTTTTTTCCCCTGTTCTTGTTTTGGGGTTTTGGCTTTACTATTTCCAAAGAATTTACTACTCATAATGTTTGTTTTAAAACTAAAGATACAAAATCAAGACTATTTTTTGTGGTGAATTTTTGGCGGCTAATGACCATTAAATTCCTTGATGTTTTTTCTTTGGCATATTATTTGTAAAAGTGATTTAATCAATTAATAACTATTCAGATGAAACACCATTATATCATTCCCCTATTATTTTCTTTTTTATTTTTTGCCTGTAACAATTCCAATCAAGAAGAAGATGGAGAATTGGTTGATGTGGCTTATTTTACTCCTGTTTATGAATCTGTGGCGACCATTGCTTCCAGAGTCTCTGTTGACTCTCCGATTCCTTATCAGCAGTCTGGAAAAGTAATTACTTATGGCGATTATATTTTCATCAACAAACCTAACGAAGGAATTCATGTGATTGATAATGCCAACCCTGAAGCTCCGATTAATCTATCTTTTATTACACTAAAAGGAAATTTGGACATGGCCATTGTCGATGATCATTTATACGCAGACATGTTTTCCGCTTTGGTGGTTTTGGATATCCAAGACATTCAAAACCCTAAAATAATTAATGATTATACAGTAGAGGATGTTTTTTATTATGATCAGTTTATTTTTCTTCCCCCTTTTGATATTGCTTCCGAATATGATAACGTTCGATATGATTATCCAGATAGTTCAAAAGGAATTGTAACCGATTGGACCATCGAAGTCCGAAAAGAAAAATTAGAAGATTTATATTTATTTTCTGATTTTGCACTTGAATCATCTGACATAGCAACGGGATTGGCTACAGATCAGCCCTCTAATGTAAGTTCCGCTGGATCGATGACCCGTTTCTTGCCGGTTGATAATTTTCTATATACCCTTAGTTTTAATGAATTGATTTTGTTTGAACTCGATGCCAACAATCGTCCCAACCGATGGGGGAAATTGGACACCAGTACCTTAGCCGAAACCTTATTTCGATTAAACGATTTGTTATTTGTTGGTTCTGTAAGCGGGATGCTGATGTACGACGTTGCCGATCCTGCAAACCCTTCTTACATCAACAGTATTGAACATTTTAGAAGCTGTGATCCAGTCGTTGCGGACACGACCCATGCTTATGTGACTCTTCGAGGTGGAACCAATTGCTTTACCGACAACAACGAGTTACAAATTATCGACATTCAAAACCCAGAAGAACTTTATGTGGCTTCTAAACACATCATGTTTAACCCACACGGATTAGCGGTTGTTGACCAGCACCTCATTGTCTGTGACGGAACTGCAGGGATTAAAGTGGTCGACATCAACGATAAAACTGCACCAGAAGTGGTCAACATCTATCCTATTGACTTTGCTTATGATGTGATTGTGGACTATCCAACAGCACTCGTTGTTGGAGAGCAAACCATGCGACAATATGATATTTCTAACTTGCCCGAAATGGTTAAAATCAGCGAACTCACTTTGGAGGCTAAAGATTAAAATTGGAATGGTATCTTCGTCTTTTACTGAGCCATTAATCAACGGTTAATTTTAAGCCACTTAGCTGCAGAATTTTTATGAAGGATCGACTCGATATTGAAGAACGTTATAATGTATATACCCATTTTTTTGGAATTATTTTAAGCATTGTTGGCCTTCTATGGTTGCTTGCAACTCTAGAATTTACGAGTGTTCGCTCCATGACAGGGATTGCCGTTTATGGTTTTTCATTAATTTTTCTTTTCTCTGCATCAACCATCTATCATTGGTCCAAAGAACAGCAGCGTCCTTTTTGGCAAAAAATCGATCACATAGGTATTTTTATTTTAATTGCTGGGACCTATACGCCTGTTTCATTGACAACACTTTACGAGCGTTCTGGTCTGGGCTTATTTATTGCCGTTTGGAGTATTGCCTTGATAGGATTTATTTTTAAGTTATTCTACACGGGACGTTATGAACGCCTGTCTCTATTACTTTATTTGACTATGGGATGGTTGGTTGTCTTTGCTTATAAAGATGTGATGGATTTATTTTCTACAACAGCCTTACTCTATTTAATTGCGGGAGGATTCTTCTACACCTTTGGCGTTATTTTTTACCGTTGGGAACGCCTTAAATTCCATCATGTAATCTGGCATGTTTTTGTTTTATTGGGAGCACTTTCTCACTTTTTGATGGTACAATCTTTACTGAAATTGTAAATTTTCTATTTTTTTAAACAATTTATTTTCTTTTTAATTACCTTGAAGTTCTTATAAAAGTAAGAATACAATGAACAATAACAGAAGAAATTTTATCAAAAGTGCAGCAGCCTTGGCTTCCGCAAGCTTTTTACCTTCCTCGGTTTGGGGCTATTCAAAAAATAATCGATTGAGAACAGCACATATAGGTGTCGGTGGAATGGGGGCTTCCGATTTAAAAGACATAGCCTCTCACCCCTCAGTGGATGTTGTCGCTCTTTGTGATGTGGACAGCAATGCTTTAGCTACCGCTCAGAAGTTACATCCCAACGCAAAAATCTATAAGGATTATCGAATTCTCCTCAAAGAAATGAAAGAAGGGATTGATGCAGTGATTGTTTCAACTCCAGATCATACCCATGCGCCCGCTTCATTGTTGGCCATGGAAATGGATAAACCAGTGTATTGTCAAAAACCACTGACACATCATGTTTCAGAAGCACGTGCCATGCGAAAAATGGCTGCTGATAAGAATTTAGTGACGCAAATGGGGATACAGGTTCATTCCTTTTATGATTATAAATTAGCTACTGAGTTAATTCAAGCAGGTATTATTGGAAAGGTAAGTGCTGTCCGTGCTTGGTCACCCAAAAACTGGGGTTATGACGGTCCTAAGCCTGAAGGAGTTGACCCTGTACCAGAAACCTTAGATTGGAATTTATGGCAAGGCACAGCGGCAGAACGTCCTTACAAAGACAAACTATACCACCCCGGAATGTGGCGTAAACTCCTCGATTATGGCTGTGGTACTTTAGGGGATATGGGGGTTCATATTTTTGACACACCCTACAATGCCTTGGCTTTGGATGTTCCACTTACCGTAAAAAATAAATGTAGAAAGCCCAATGGTTTTGGTTTTCCAGAAGTTAATTCGGTCACTTATGAATTTCCAGGAACCCAATACACTACCGATGCTTTTAAATGGTATTGGACCGACGGCCCAGGAGCACCCAAAATGCATAAAGATTTAAAGTTACCCAATAAGGAAAAATTACCCTTGCAAGGGGCCATGTTTATTGGAGAAAAAGGGCGTTTATTATTACCGCACTTTATGGAATTACCACGTCTTATTGTCGATGGTAAATATCAAGAATTGGACTTGTCCATTATTGGTCAAGAGGGCACTGCTGAACCGATTCGTGATTACGATAAAGAGTCCGCTTTACACTACCACCAATTTGTGGATGCTTGTATGGGAAATGCGACCTGTAGTGCGCCGTTTTCTTATGCTTCTCGATTGACAGAAACCATCCTTTTGGGGGTTATTGCTGGACGTTTTCCGGGTAAAACCTTACACTGGAACAATGATACGGCACGTTTCTTAGAGGAAGAAGCCAACCAATTTTTAGACGGTCAATACCGTAAATTTTAACACTTCACTTTCGTGTATAAAAAAAGCCGCTATTAGCGGCTTTTTTGTTTCTAAGAACGAACGAAACAAATCGTTTCTTTTTAAGGTCTATTGATATACACGTACATAATCAATTTCCATACTACTTTGTGTGAAGTTGGAATCAATTGCACCACCAAAACCACCACCCATAGCAACGTTTAATAATAAAAATTGCGCTTTGTCAAAGGGCCATGTGTCATTATCTTTTACATTGGGTTGATAAGTATATGTCTTATTCCCGTTTAAAAAGAATTCAATCTTGTTAGCGTCCCATTGCATACTGTAAACATTAAAGGCAGTTGAAGCATTGTTTACTTGATAAGTTTTAGTATTGATGGTACCTCCATAACTTGACGGCGTATGAAGTGAGGAATGAACCGTATTTTGATTGTTTCCAACATGTTCCATAATATCAACTTCCCCACAAGAAGGCCATCCCACAGAAGTGATGTTGCTTCCCAGCATCCAGATTGCTGGCCATGTTCCTCCTCCAGAGGGTAACTTGGCACGAACTTCAACTTTACCATAAGTAAAATCAAATTTTCCTTGGGTTTTAATTCGTGTTGACGTGTATTGACTGTTTTGATAATTTTCTTTTTTAGCGGTAATTTTAAGAATTCCGTCCTCAATTTTTACGTTTTCTTCACGCGCAGTATAATATTGGGCTTCCCCATTTCCCCAACCACATAAATTGGGACAACCGGTTCCAATTTCCGCTGTCCAATTTTCAAGGCAAAAAGAACGACCAACTTCAAATTCATCTGCCCAAATTAAGGTAGAAAAATCTCCTGTTGGGTTCGCTCCCGAAACCAGTCCTGATTGACATGGACCTTCGTTTTCGCCATCTGTTCCAGCTGTAGGATCTTCAGTTTCATTGTATGGAAAGGTAAGTTGTGAAGGATAATCGTTAATAGTGTATGTCTTACTAGAAGTGTAACTGAAAGAAGATGCTACAGTTATTATTAATAAAAGAAATAAGTGTGTCATAGCGTGATAAAAAAGAAACCGCTTCCTAATGGAGGTGGTTTATTGGTTTAAATTATTAGTCATTAAAAAAGAACGCATATTTTTTGCAGAAAGCTTCCAATTGGGCTACAAATATAATTAATAAAGAAATCTCTAAGTCTATGTTTATTAAATAACGCGTTATCAATTAGTTGTATTTTTAAATAATTTGTTTTACCTATTGAGCTTCGATCTATTGAAAATTCAATAAAAAGTGTGCCTTAAATGGACTAATGCTTAATTTTATCCGATAAGAGTTAATTTATGCATATTAAACGAGTTTCATCAATAGAGGAAATTGATCAAATCAAAATCCTCCAAAATCAGAACCTCCAAACCAATTTAGAGGAAGAAGAAATTCAGAAGGAAGGTTTTTTGACGGCTCAGTTTTCCATTGAATTTCTCGAATTGATGCATCGCGATTCACCATCAATTATTGCGGTAGATAAGGGTGAGGTTATTGGTTATGTATTGGTTACCACAAAAGCTGTTCTTGGTCACCATCCTTTAATTGATGATTTATTTTCTAATGTAGATAAGCAAATTTATGGTGGAAAATCATTAGAAGATATTCCATATGTTTTGTCTGGGCAATTGTGTGTTTCCAAAAGTTATCGTGGGCAGGGGTTGGCCAAACAATTGTATACTTTTTTTAAGAGCTCTTATTCGGATAACTATTCCTATTGTATTACCGACATCGATTTGAAAAACCCTAGATCGTTACAAGCGCACATCAAAACAGGATTTAAAATAATAGATACTTCAACTTATGGTGGGTCTCAATGGCATATCGTTCTATGGGATTGGAATGCCTAATGCAATCTGTGTTTAGAGCTGATACACTTGCTTTTCCGTTGTGAATATTCCACTTTTAGTTACTTAACGCTCCAATCCCAATTTCAAATAAGGATTTATTTAACTCGTTTATTCTTTTTTCAAGCTCCTCACCATCTTTCTTGTACTTTTCCCACTGTTGATTCAATTCTTTAATCTTTCTTTTTGAACCCTCATTAACTCTGGGGATTTGACTTTCCGTTTGATTGATTACGGTGATGTATTCGGCAGTAAATCCATTGACAAAATTTTCTACATCATCATAGGCTTTAGCAAGGCGCTGAACCATAATTTTATCCCATGCTTTTATTTGCTCTAGTGTAGATGTTGCCTTTTTAAAGGTTTCTGGGTGTTTTGTTGCGTCAACTTTTGGAAGGAGGCTACTCAGTGATTTTTGTAGGGTGTACATTTTATTGGTCATCCGTGTCATTTGATTGTAGGTGGCTTCTCCTTTTGCCATAAAGCGGTGATATTCTTCATATTGCTGTTGTGTGGTTGGGTATTTCGGGTTAGGAAGTACCTTAACAGCGGCGGTTTGGGAGGTTTCTCCGTAGGAAAGCGAGATAGTATAGGTTCCAGGGATGACTTTATGCCCTCTAAAACTTCCTTCAATATAAACCTTTGGTGTGGCCTCCAAAAGGGGATAACGTAAATCCCATACCAATCGGTTCATTCCTTTTTTCTTAGGAGCAACCGTCTTTTTTGGTGGGGCTCCTTCAAATGGGATATAGGTGGTGTCAACAGTAGAAACATAGCTTCTGACCAAGGCGTTTGAAGCGTCTCTGATTGTTATTTTTACTGGGGTTTCCTTATCCAATTGGGGTAATTCATAATAAATGACTACCCCATTGGCTGGATTGACTCCTTCAAAAGAAGCTTTACCTGTTGGACGTTCCCCCTGTGCATTCATGGAACTGGACCAATTGCCCAAGACTACATCCTCAGGAGTATATAAGGTTCCTGCTGCGGGTTTACCCTTACTTGTTCTAAGCACATTCAGATCATCTAAAATCCAAAAGGAACGGCCTTGTGTTGCCAAAATAATATCATCGTGCTTGATAACAATATCGGTGATGGGTACTATAGGAAGATTTAATTGCATCAAATGCCATTGCTTTCCACCATTCCAAGAAATATAGAAACCGGTTTCTGTCCCTGCAACTAAGAGCTCTTTTTGGATAGGATCTTCTCTAACAACTCGGGTATAGGCACCATAAGGAATCCCCTCACTAATGTTTTTCCAAGATTTTCCATAGTTGGTACTTTTGTAGAGTGCAGGCGTATGGTCGTTAAATTTATAGCGCGTTGTGGCGATATACACCGTTCCAGGATCATGAGGAGACACTTCAATAGCATTGATCAGTGTTTCTGGTAATCCTTTTGGGGTAATGTTATCCCAACTATCCCCGTTGTCTTTACTAATGTAAACCAAACCGTCATCACTCCCCGTATAGATTACTCCCTGCTCATGGGGTGATTCCACAATATAGCTAAGGGTACCATAGTTTTCTGCACCAACAGCTTCATTGGTATAAGGTCCTCCTCCGTTGCCTTGTTTGGAATCATCATTACGGGTCAGGTCGGGGGAGATCACCTCCCAAGAGGTGCCAAAATCTTTGGTTTTTAAGACATATTGGGCACCATGATAAAAGGTATTTTCTTCATATTTCGATCGAATAATTGGAGCATTCCAATTGAAGAGGTATTTCATTTTTCGTGCTTCCAAGCCCAAATATAAATTAGGCTCAATCATGATGTTTGTAGCAGCATTTGCTTCTGTGTCAAGAACTTCAATGGTTCCCAAATAACTTCCTCCCAATACTTTTGTGGGTTGGTCGGGATCAAAGGCTAAAAAGGCACTTTCTCCACCGGCAGATGCACTCCAATGCTGACGTCCGATGCTACGACTTCCTTCTGCCATACTTGCAATTTTGACAGAACTGTTGTCTTGTTGTCCTCCATAAACATTATAAGGATAAAGATTATCCACAGCCACACGGTAGAATTGTGCGGTAGGCATATTGTCAATTCTAGACCATGTTTTCCCAGTGTCGAAGGTAATTTCTGCTCCTCCATCATCAGCAATAACCATGTTCTTTGAATTTTGAGGATTGATCCACAAATCATGATAGTCCCCGTGGTTGGTTCTGAGTCGCTCCCATGTTTTTCCTCCGTCAATGGAACGGTAGGGAGCGGCACTGAGGACATAGACAGTATTTTCATCATTTGGATCGGGGAAGACTTCAATATAATACCAAGCCCGTTGTATTAAACGATGGTCACCACTGACTTTCGACCAGCTTTTTCCAGCATTTTTGGAAAGAAATAAGCCACCCTTTTCTTTTTGAGAATCACTTTCAATTAAGGCATAAACAAATTGGGGGTTGGCTTTGGAAACAGCAATGGCCATTTTTCCTTTTTCTTCGGGGAGTCCTTGGTGGATTTTAGACCAATTTATTCCTCCATCAATAGATTTATAAAGACCACTTCCCGGGCCACCACTCACCACTTTCCAAGGCAAGCGCTGGTGTTCCCAAAGAGCTGCATAAAGTACTTGTGGATTATGTGAATCAATAGAAAGATCAGCAGCACCCGTTAGTTCATTGACAAAGAGTACATGTTTCCATGTTTGCCCACCATCCTCTGATTTGAAGATACCCCGTTCTTTGTTAGGACCATGAAGTGCACCTTGTGCTGCGACCCAAACAATGTCAGGATTGTCTGGAGACACGATAATTCTCGAAATATGTCGTGTTTCCTTTAACCCCATATGTTTCCATGTTTTTCCAGCATCAGTCGATTTATAAACTCCGTCACCATATGAAGTCATAACGCCTCTGGGGGCATGTTCACCCATTCCAACATAAACTACATTAGGGTGACTTTCCGAAACAGTAACTGCACCAACGGAGCCCGTCTTGAAATAGCCGTCTGAAATATTGTTCCAGCGTTGTCCAGCATCGGTAGTTTTCCATACACCCCCTCCAGTAGTTCCCATATAATAGGTGAGTGGATCCCCGATAACTCCAGTAGCACTGTTAGATCGGCCTCCTCTAAAAGGACCAATATTTCTAAACTTTAGGGGTTGGAATAAAGAGTCAAGGGTTTGACTATTAGCACTTATTCCTAGGATGAGCAGTACAAAAAGAATATAATTTTTTTTCACGGGATGTTAGTGTTAGTTCTGGCAAATAAAATTTTAACTGAAGTTATAAATGTACAAAATATGAGAGCATCGATCATTCAAGTCAATAAATTAGGCTCTTTTATTATCGTATGGGTCTTTACAACGTATTCGATTTCTTTTTTGGTAAACTTGATGTATTAGGACGGAATGGATATTATTTGTTTTGGAGTATGAATAGTCACTTTTTCTTTTGTTTCTATTTTGGTCACTGCAATCATTTTTTCGGCAAGTAAAGCTACTGGCATCGGTTTTTGACTTAAGAGAATACCGAGTTTATTGATAAAATTAAAGAGAGTGATAATGACTTTTTCACCTCCCCTAATCGTGTCTTTTTGACGAATTAAAACGGGGGGTTGAAATAGATGTACCTTTTTAAAAGCTAAACTTTTGACCATTTCTTCAAGAGTTCCTTTGATTTTGGGGTAAAAAAAGGCAGAGCGTTTATTGGCTCCAAGGGAAGAAACTAAAATGAGTTGCTGGACGCCGTTTTCACTTGCTGCTTTAGCAGTTTCATACTGATAGGTCACATCAATGGTGTATTGTTTGGCTTTACTCCCAGCCTGTTTTAAAGTGGTGCCTAAAGCAGAAAATAAAACCTCTCCTTGGAGGGCTTTTTTCCATGTGTCAATATGATCAAAATCCACAATATGGGTTTCTAGTTTTGGATGTAGCTGTTCGATGGGTCTCCGAACAAAGACAATTACTTTGGTGTAATCAGCATCTTTTAAAAGATGTTGAAGGAGTTCCCTTCCTGTGGCTCCTGTTCCTCCGATGAGAAGTGCTGTTCTATTTTTCATAAGCAATGAAATTAGTAATTCGCCCAAACAAATAAGTCATTGGCTCTATTTTTTTTAGACGTTAAATCTAAATTTATCCCATGGCTCTTGTTGAATTGTTTTTTGAATATTGGAAGTTGGATACCTCAATTTGTCTTGTTTACAGGATTTTTGAGATAAATTGAAAGCCATCCTATTCCTTTTTGCTATTTTTAGTTACATTTAAAAAAACCAAAAAGATTATAATAATGACGATTTTTAAAAGATACCAACACCCCCTTTCTACATTTATTTTGCTAATGAGTTTTATGAGTACCTCTTTACTTTCAGCCCAAACGCCTGCTCAGGAAACTGTCCTTGGTAAATGGGATTTAAACGTTCAAATGGGTGATCGTATAGCTCCCTCATGGCTACAAGTAAAACTTTCGGGTTTAAATACTTTGGTGGGCTACTTTGTTGCCGATAATGGTAGTGCGCGTCCCATCTCCGAAATTCATTTTAATGAAGGGAATCTTGATTTTAGTATCCCACCTCAATGGAGTGGCGGAAATGATATGCATTTGAATGCTAAAATTACTGATGGACAATTGGAAGGGCATATTGTAAGTAGTCTTGGTGATGTTTATGTATTTACAGGAACTAAAGCCCCTCTTTTAAAGCGGGAAGCACCCAAGGCATGGACCAAAGCAAAATCTTTGCTTAATGACAATAACACCGATGGGTGGTACGCACAACTTGGAGAAGATAAGAATCAATGGATGGTTAAAGACGGTGTGCTGATTAATCCAAAATCAGGATCTAATTTAATTTCAAACGAGGTTTATAATGATTTTAAATTACATATTGAATTCAAATATCCAGCAAATAGTAATTCGGGAATTTATTTAAGAGGGCGCTACGAAGTGCAAGTAGAGGACAGCTATGGCAAAGAACCTTCTTCTATTCTTTTAGGAGGCGTTTATGGCTTTTTAAGTCCTAGTGAAATGGTGGCTAAAAAACCGGGTGAATGGCAGTCCTATGACATCACATTTGTTGGACGCAAAGTGACCATCGAAGCGAATGGAAAAACAATCATTTGGAATCAATCCATTCCCGGAATTACAGGAGGGGCTATTGATAGTAATGAAGGGGCAGCAGGTCCGATAATGCTTCAAGGAGACCATGGTGAAGTTCAATTTAGAAACATTACGATTCAAGTTCCTAAAGCCTAATTTCTTTAATGAAGAACAAACAACAAATTTTAAAACACCGCCCTAAAGGGCTTCCAGAATTTGATACTTGGGAACTTCGAGAGATAGAAACCCCTGACTTAATGGATGGGGAAATGCTGATTGAACAACATTATATTTCACTTGATCCTGCTATGCGTGGTTGGATGAATGAAGTACGTTCCTATATTCCTCCTGTTGGATTGGGAGAAGTCATGCGAGCAGGTTCCATTGGGAAAGTAATTGCTACTTCTGGGGAAACTAAATTCCAAATTGGAGACTTTCTCTCTGGCTGGGGAGGTGTTCAGCAATATGTGATTAGTTCCGGTGAAGGATATTTTAAGGTAAACCACCACGATAAAGTTCCTTTAAGTGCATATATCGGTACCCTAGGGATGCCTGGGATGACGGCTTATTTTGGAATTTTAGAAGTTGCTGAATTAAAAGCTGATGATGTAGTTCTGATTTCAGGGGCTGCTGGAGCGGTAGGAAGTGTAGCTGGACAGTTAGCAAAAATTAAAGGTTGTACGGTTATCGGTATTGCAGGAGGTGCAGAAAAATGTCGTTATCTCGTTGAAGAACTTGGTTTTGACGGTGCTGTTGATTATAAAAATGAAAGTGTTTCTCGAGGCATACGAAAGCTTTGCCCTAAAGGGATTGATGTTTATTTTGATAATGTAGGGGGAACTATTTTGGATAGTGCCTTGGCCAATATCAGAAAGAATGCTCGTATTGTAATTTGTGGGGCAATCTCACAATACAATTCCACGGAGGTCGTAGGACCCAAAAATTATTTGTCTTTATTGGTAAATCGAGCCAGTATGAAGGGAATGGTGGTCTTGGATTATGCCAATCGCTACAAAGAAGCTGCAGCTCAGATGTCCCAGTGGATGGAAAGCGGAGCCCTTAAAAGTAAGGAAGATATTTACGAGGGGATCGAAAATTTTTACCCCACCTTTTTAAAACTTTTTAACGGGGACAAATTGGGGAAATTGATTCTAAAAGTCAATTAACAACCCTGTTTAGTCAGGAGGCCAACGATTTACTAACTATAAAATTAGTTAGTAAATCGTTTCACCTTAAACAACTTCTAAGCTAAAGTGACACTCAAAAACCTCCTCTTCTTTTAGAAGAATTCTACCCTGCTTTTCATTAAAATTTTTATGCTCTCCTCGTGTATCGGCAATACCGTACCAAGGTTCAATACATACAAAGGGTGCTTTTTTACCCGGTGGTGACCAGATACCCAAATAGGGGAAATTGGCAATACCTACCTTAAGTTCAGCGGAATTGTTTTTATTTTTTATACTGAGGGTTTTTGATTTTGGGTCTTTAAAAATGAGCGCATCCTCTTCGAATAGCGCATCCGATAGGGGGAGAGTTTTGGTGGCGTTTAAGAACTTACTTTCGGTTTGTCCTGACAGTAAGCCCTCCTCGAAAAGGATACGATCCAAGGTTTCTTCTCTTTCAAATTCTAAATAGTAATCTTCAAACTTTTCGTTATCTAGTAAAGGCACACGAAAACCTGGATGCGCTCCTATAGAAAAGGGAAGAATGCCTTGTGATTTATTTTGAACTCGATAATTGATGATCAGTTTGTTTTTGATTAATTCATATCCAATCTGTAAGCTAAAATCAAAAGGGTATATTTTTTTTATGCTTGGATTACTTAACAACTCAAAAGCTAAACTTGCTTCAGTTTGAGAAATAAGTTTAAATTCTTGATCACGGGCAAAACCATGTTGCGTCATTTTAAACGTTTGATTTTCGTGTTTATAGCTGTTGTTTTCAATTTGACCTACAATAGGAAAAAGTACTGGCGCATGTCTTCCCCAAAACTGAGAATTGGCCTGCCAGAGGTATTCTATACCGTTGGTCTGATTGATAAGCTGTTGAAGTTCCGCTCCTTTTGAATGGACTACAAGAGAGATAAATTTATTCTTTAGACGATACATTTTACTGCTTTTAGCAGTGTAAAAATATCATTTCTATCTAAAAAAAAGCGATTCATATAAAGCTTATTGGGATACGTTTTTTTTCAGCAGTTTTGTCCCTTTATTTTCAATTAAAAACAAGAATTCAGTATTATTTATGTCTTAAAATGGAGCATTTCTCTGTGAATAGTCTTATTTTTCAATTCAGAAAAAACGCTAATATTAAAATAAATGACCAAGCTAGAAGCAGAAATTCCCCCAGTATTTGAAGGAGCGGAGGTTTCGTGGTTTGCTCCTTTGTGCGATGGTGATGATGACTATTTGGGACATCGTAATCCAGCGTATAAAAGTAGTTGGGAGAACACCTCAAGTATTGTCACTACTGCCGATCGTTTGGGGTATCGGAATGTCTTATGTCCTTCTTCATATCAAGTAGGACAAGACACCCTTTCCTTTGTGGCGGGAATGGCACCACGCACTGAACAAATCAATTTTTTGGCAGCAGTTCGGTGTGGGGAAGTTCATCCACCAATGTTAGCCCGAACCCTTGCAACTTTGGACCATATGTTAAAAGGGCGATTAACCATCAATATCATTTCTTCGGACTTACCTGGAACACAACTTGAATCTTCATTACGTTATGCACGTTCTCGTGAGGTCATTGAAATTTTAAAACAAGCATGGACTCAGGAGGTCATCAATTTTAAAGGAGACTTTTACCAATTTCAGCTCCCTACTGCTCCCTTAAAACCCTATCAACAAAATGGAGGGCCGTTGTTGTATTTTGGCGGCTATTCTCCAGCAGGAGTGGCCTTATGCGCGGAGCATTGTGATGTGTATTTGATGTGGCCAGAAACAGAAGCTAAGCTTCAAGGCTTGATGCAAACAATGACCACCCAAGCAGCAACTTTTGGTCGACAGGTTCAATTTGGTTTACGTGTTCACGTCATCGTTAGGGAAACAGAATCGGAAGCCAAAGCCTATGCACAACACTTAATTTCTGATTTAGATTTGAAACAAGGAGAAGCCATTCGCAATAGGGCTCAAGATGCCAAATCTTTAGGAGTTGCCCGTCAGTCAGCCCTTCGAGAAGAAGCGGATAAAGATTTTTTTGTAGAACCAAATTTATGGACAGGAATTGGCTTGGCCCGCTCCGGTTGTGGGGCGGCTATAGTGGGTGACCCTGATCAAGTTTATCAAAAATTAGAACGCTATATGGCAATGGGAATTCGCTCCTTTATCCTTTCAGGTTATCCTCATCAACAAGAAGCTGACTTATTTGCCAAATATGTCCTGCCTCGTTTAAAAACAGTGTCTTTTCCTAAGATTTTTGGACGGCTTCCAAATGAGGTCCCATCAACTCCCTTAGGCGCAGGGCCTAGAATTTAATTCAGATGATTGATTTTGCTATAGTTGTTGGTTATTTTATTGTTATTTTCCTTGTGGCCATACGCGGCAGAGTATCGGCTAAAAGCTCCGCCGAGGCGTATTTTTTAAGTTCAAGAAATTTGTCTTGGTATTCGGTCGCTTTATCAACCATTGCCACCAATATTCAAGGGTATCAGTTTTTAGGAATGATGGGCTCCGCCTATCTTTTTGGTTTGGCACAGGCCAGCTTGGAAATCAATGCAGTTCAAGGGCTGCTGATCGCAGCCTTTATTTTTGTCCCCTTTTATTTAAAGGAACGAATAACAACCATTACACAGTTTATTCAAATCAAATTAGGCAAGCGGGTAGCTCTTTTTTACTCGCTGGCCAATATTTCCTTATTCGCAACCATTACCTTGGGAGCTGCATTGTTTTGGGGAGCTTATGCTGCCGATATGGTCTTTGGGGAACAACTCGCCTTTATTCATCACAACCGAATTGTTCGTATTGCAATTTTGATCTTAGTTTTAGGCGTTTTTTCAGCGATTTACACCTATTTTGGTGGGCTTGCCGCTGTTGTAAAAACGGACTTAATTCAATTCTCTATTCTTTTGTTTGGAGGTATTGTTGTTTGTGTGATGGCAGTATATCATTTGGGGGGTTGGGAACAGCTTTATATAAAAACTCCAGAGAAAATGCACCTACATCTCCCTGCAGATCACCCTACCTTACCATGGACACATATGTTAGGGTTGTTTTTTCTAAACATAAATTATTGGTGTGCCAATCAAACCGTTATGCAACGTGCCTTAGCGGCTAAAAGTCTTGGGCATGCACAAACAGGCTTGATGGTTGGGGGATTACTTAAATATTTTATGGCAGTGATTATTGTCATTCCTGGAATTGCTTTGTACGGTATTTTGGGGGATAGCCTGTCCGACCCAGATTTAGCTTTTCCTTATTTGGTCAAAACCTACTTGCCCGTGGGTTTAAAAGGGATTATCCTCTGCGGTCTTTTTGCTTCATTGATGAGTACGGTGGACTCTACTTTTAATTCATTGGCTACTCTATGGTCGGTGGATATTTACTCCAATTATCTCAATAAAAAAGCCACTGATTTTCAAAAAATTCAAGCAGGAAGAAAAGCCATTTTAGTCAGTTTGGGAACAGCACTTTTGATGGGACTGATATTACTTTATCTAAAATTTGAAAACCCCAATACTGCTTTCACGCATACCTTAAACAACCTCAGGTATTTCATTAACTGTGGGATTGTAGTATTGATATGTAGTGCCGTTTTTATTGTTCGACCAAAAAAACAACGGGTCTTATTCGCTTTTTTAGTGACGATTCCAGTCAATATTTTACTCAATTATTTATTTCCTGAGCTCAATTATTTTGTTCGTGCATTCTGTGTAATTGTTTTTGGGTTACTAATTGCTTTTGTGGGTAGTCAAAGTAAGTTATTGCCTTTGGGAGAGCTGTTGAGCAGTTCCAAAAAAACATCCAAAGTTTGGGGGGTAGCATTACTAGTAAGCTTATTCATGATCCATCTGCTTTTTAGTTAAGAGATGTAAGAAGTGTAAATCATGGATTAATGCGACAGTGCATTATCCAGTGCAGCGACCACTTGAGCTGCATTTTCTTTGGTAAAGCACAAAGGGGGTTTTGTTTTAATAACATTGTCAAAAGGGCCGTCCGTACTGATAAGGATATACTGCTCTCGTAACGTATTTTTAACCTTTTTTGCCAATGTGGTAGCTGGTTTTCCTAAAGCGTCAAGCAATTCAACACCTAAAAATAAACCTTCCCCTCGAACAGCACCAATACAGGAATGGCGTTCTTTTAACTTGTTTAAAAGGGATTTATAATACGTCCCAACTTCAAGGGCATTTTGTTGTAAGTTTTCTTCTTCAATTACATCAAGCACTGCCTCAGCTATGGCACAGGATACGGGATTTCCACCAAAAGAACTAAAAAACTCAACACCATTTTCAAAGGAAGCAGCAATGGCTTCTGTAGTAACAACAGCTCCCATAGGGTGTCCATTGGCCATCGGTTTACCTAGGATTACGATATCGGGAACAACCCCTTGAGATTCAAAGGCCCAAAAGGAGGAACCAATACGTCCAAAGCCAGTTTGTACTTCATCAACAATACACACCCCTCCTTGTTTTCTGATGAGAGGATATATTTTTTTTAAAAAATTTTCTGGCAGAGGAAGTTGCCCCGCACAACCTAAAATAGTTTCGCTGATAAAAGCAGCTACCGGCTTTTTAAATTGATGGAGCTGTTCGGAGGCACTCGCAACAAGTTCTGTTGCTGAATAGGAAGGAGCTGATTTACTTCCTGCTGCTATTGGAAGTGGAAGGCTGAGGATGTGTTCTTGTTGTCCAAGGCCTTTGGGATGATTAAATTTATAGTCACTGATCTCAATTCCTATTTGTGTATGTCCATGATAACCGTGTTCCATCACCATTAGACCATGATGCTGGGTATGGGCTCGTGCCATTCGAATGGCCAAATCACTGGCTTCACTTCCTGAATTGACAAAGAAAATTTTATTTAGGCTTGGAGGTAGTTTTGCAAGTAGTTTGGAAGCATACCTTGGGAGTTGTTGATATAAATAGCGCGTGTTTGTGTTGAGTTTGGCCATCTGTTTTTGTCCGGCAGCTACGACTTTAGGATGGCAGTGTCCCACGTGGGGAATATTATTATAAGCATCTAGAAATGTATGGCCTTGGCGGTCATACATATATTGAAAAGCGGCTTTTTCCATAGCAATAGGAGTTTGATAACTCATTGAAATAAGCGGACTCATTACCTGATGGCGTTCTTCGATCATGGAAGAAATGGGAACTGCTTTATGTGGAATAAATCCAACGGCTTTTCGAAAATGGTTGGTCGCTCTTTTTGGATGGATAGTTAGCCATCGGTTCAAGGTTTTCCATGCATTTTCTTCACTACTGGTAATGTATTTATTTTCAGGATCTTGTTTTTTGGCATGTGCAGCATTACATACACTTTGGCAAAGCCGTAAGGCAATGGTCAGGTAAAGCACTTCAATTTCTTCTTCGTGTAGGGGTAATTCTTTATGGTAGGAAACCAACAAAGAGGTCGCCCACTCGAGGGGTTGTTCCTTGTCATAACAGATATAAGTCATCGCAATGGCTACTTCATTAATTAAATGCGAATAGGTGATATCACCGAAGTCAATAATCCCAACCGTTTTGTTGTTATGCGTTAATATATTCCATTCGTTGGCATCGTTATGCAATGTTGCTTTTCGAAGTTTGGAGTATTGGGGAACCACTTCCATTTCGTATTGTTGAATAAAATAACGAACAAGATGTTGCTTTCTTTTGGTGGGAATATCTGGAATAAATGCTTTAAAAAGGAGATAGGATTCTAGATTCCATTCCCATGCTCTGGCTTTGATTTCAGGATGCGACCATCGCATAAGTTGTTTATTTAGCCGTGCAAGAAAAGTCCCCAAACTTTGGATTGTTTGATTGTCAGGAGTTATTTCTCCGAGAAAAGTACCTTCAAGATGATTGAGTAAACGGATTATTTTAGGGTGTTCGTCCACAACAAGCACCTTGACATAGCTGCCATCAAGAAAAGGGATGGGAGTTGGATATACTCCCGGAGCCACTTGCGCTAAATAATTTAGGGCTTCCACTTCCGCAGCGATCAACGGGAGTAAGGACTCATCTGTATAGCTTTTAAGAATATACTTTTTCCCAGAGGCTTCAAGCTGATAGTTTTCATTATCGTAGCCAACTATTTTTTCACTTTTTTGAAGATGTAAACCAAAATGCGTTAAAAGAAGTTCTTTCATATCTGCTCAGGGGACTAAAAAATTACCCTCCTCAAAGCTAATGAATCTTGTAAAACCTTTCTTAATTCCTTCTAGCGATTGATAACTTTTCAAAAAATATTTTGGATTTGGTAAAGAGTTTAAACGACTTTAAATATTGGCTTATTGAGAAAGTCTGTTTTGCTTTTAAACATCATATTTTAATGAATATAAAAAAGAAACGTCATTATTGTCTCCTCGCAGTGACTAAGTATTTAAATATTGAGTCAATAAATGGTGAAAATGATGCACTCCTTTTTCCCTACTTGGCGAAAATCGTCCTGTTTTGTAAAATTTAGAGTGTAATCCCTTGTGAACCCCTTCCACAACAAACTCATCTTCTCGTTCCACTTTGTCCAATAATGCACCTGCACCAACATCAAGTTTACTTTCGTCGTAAACATAGGTAATGAAGGATACTTTGGTTTTGTTTTTACTGATCGGTTTTACCACATTAATGGACAACCCCCAAGGATAAAAATTAAACATCATATTGGGAAATACCCAATAGTAATAGGCAGAAACATTTTTTCCATTGTCTGGATGTCCTCCAGGCAGATCAAAGGTTTCTTCCGCTCCTTCAGAATACCCAATTTGTAGGTTGAGGTGTTTGTAAATTTTAGTAGTATAGCTCCCGTAGTCTAGGGCAGCATTTAAATCTTCATGGACGAAAGGAATGTGAAATCCTTCTAAATAATTATCGCAGTATAAGGCCCAATGACAATTGACGATATAGTCTTTATTTCGAGAAGTATCCAGCTTAAATTCGTGTAAGGGTAAAAAACCAACTCGTTCATCCATCGTGTTTATCACCTCTGAAAAGTCAAAACGAGGATCAAGCCCTACAAAAAGGTGATTGCTCCAATGGTGCATGGGAAATTGATGGAGGCTGTCACTCGGTCTTGGAAAATTTTGGGCTTCATTAAACTCAGGCATTGTTTTAAAGCGACCGTCTAAAAAAAAGCGTCTGCCGTGATACCCGCAAATTAATTGTTTGATTTTACCAGGATGGTTTACAATAAGGTTGCCTCTGTGGGTGCATACATTGCTTAAACAAATAATTTGTTGATCAGTATTCCGAATAACCACTATGGGTTCATCAAGATAATGCTCTAAGAGAACCAAAGGATAGGCGCTTTCCGATAGTGGTACCAAGGAATTACTGTCTCCGATCCATTGCCATGTTTTTTCAAAAACAGAAGATTGAAGTTGTTCAAAAACAATATCACTCCTGTAGAAACTAGCTGGTAGCGTTTCTGCCTTAGAAATGTCAGGGTCAATATAGAATTTTTCCATAATTAGTATTTTTTCGAATCCTTATTGATACCAAAATAAAAAGGAATGCCGATAAAAAGCAAGAGTGTACCCCAGATAATCACTTCGAATCCACTTCCAAAAATAACCCATACGCAAAAAATCATAGCAGCTACTGCTGTTATAATTTTTTTGGTGTTGCTAGGTGACTTTTTTGTTTTAAGAAGCAAAATCAAACTTAAAGCAGAAAGGAGGTAGGGCGTAAGTACCGAAAGCGTCGAAAGGTTCATCATAAAAGTAAACGTATTCACAAGGCTTTCCGAAAAACGTAAGCCCATGACCACAGATGCTAACACACTTGATAAAACAATACCGAGTAAGGGTGCATTATTTTTATTTGTTTTTTTAAAAAGCCGAGGAAATAATTGATCTTGAGCGGCTGCCATTGGAATTTTTCCTTGTATGAGAATCCAACCATTTAAAGCGCCTAAGGTAGCAATGATGGCTCCTGCTGCAACGATATAACCTGCTGCAGAACCCCAAAATAGTGTAGCAGCATCAGCAAAAGGGGCATTGGAGTGGGCCAACGTTTCCATGGGAATAATTCCCATGATGGCGACAGAACTTAAAATATAGGCAACAATAGTGATTAGCGTTCCAGTAATAGTTGCACGTTGAATCGTTTTTTCAGCATTTTTTGTATTAGCACTCGCTATTGAAGCACTTTCCATACCCAGAAACGCAAAGAGGGTGGCCGTTGTGGTGATTGTTATGGCACCAAAGTTGGTTTCATTGCTGCTATTAAAAACGGTAAAATGATCGAGATTGATATAGAAAATACCAATAAAACCCACACACAGTATCGGGGTTAATTTTAGAATGGTGGTAATTCGCTGAACCGCTGCAATGGTTTTTAAGGGTTTGGAATTGATCCAAGTAAACAACCAAATAACACCTAATCCACAGCTAATGGCCGCAGGAGTATTGGTTTTAAGGAAGGGTAAGAAAACCTGAAGATAGCCTACAAAAGCGACAGCAATGGCTGCATTGGTGCACCAAATGGACACCCAATATCCCCAAGCGACTAAGTAACCTAAAAAATTACCCAACCCCAAGCGGGTATATGCATAAGGACCTCCAATGGTGTTTGGAGCTATTTTTCCTAAATGCCCGAAAGTTATGGCTAAAAGCAGCGCCCCTAAAGAGGAACATAACCAACCAATAAGACTAATCCCGCCAAAGGCTGCCAAAGTAGCGGGAAGCAAAAAAATACCGGAGCCAATCATGTTTCCAGTGACTAAAGCAGTACTGGACCAAAAGCCAATTTTTTTTGAATTTGAAATATGCTTATTTTATGATAAAGGTATTTAAAATTATTGGAAAGGTTTTTGGTTAAATTTAATTGAAAAACAAAAGAAGGGGCTTAGTGTTCCTAAAATTTTATAGGATTTAATGTTTAATGATGGTGATCTTCCAAAAGATGTTCACGATAGTTACTTTCTACTTGATCTATATATTCGGCTTTGCTTCCAAGAATATTATTTTTTTTAAAGTGACTAAGAATGGGGTTTTGACCGCGTAAGTGTTTATCCCCCCAAAAAAGAAGTTCTGTAATAACAGGAGTTAAAGCAAGTCCTTTTTTGGTAAGCCTGTAGTGCTTAACTTTTTTGTCTAAAGGACACTCTTCTTTGTAGATAATTTTATTTTCTTCGAGTTGTTTTAATCGGGAAGATAGAATATTGGAGGCTATCTTTTCAGATGATTGGGAAAATTGTTTAAAGGTGGATTTTTCAAGAATAAGGATGTCTCTTATGATCAATAAAGACCACTTATCGCCAAATAAGTCTAAGGCGGAACTGACAGGACATCTAGATCGAAAATCGGTTTTCATGGTTGTGCAATTTACATTAAATTAACATAACTAGCAATTGTTACCATTTAACTTGTTAACAATCAAGTATGAAAATGGACTCTTTTCTTAGGTGTCTTCAAACGCTATTTGACAATCAGAATTCCTAGTAACTCCCTCTATTTTTTACTTATTTGCTTCTATCCATCGCTACTTTCCGCGCCATTTCAATTTGTTCTGCTGTAATTCGATAGCCTGAGGCCTTCATTAAACAGTCGTTACATTGATTATGCCCAAGGCTTAGTACATGTCCCAATTCATGGGCAATGGTTCTTGATAGGGAACCTCTAACAAAGGTATTTTCATCTTCTACCAAAAGTGTTTTCTCTGGAATTCCTCCTCGGTTATGTTTATTAGACCAGGTTCCAACAACCGTATGATATCCGAAAGGTCGCATGGCATTACCTTGTGAGGTATTTCCTATAAAAGGGAATAAATAAATATGAAAAAGGTTGGTACCCAATTCCTCAGGTGTACTCTTATACCGCTTTTTCATTAATCGATACAGGTGTGGAAGTCGTTTGGGGTCCGATTTCCCGGCGGCATCTCTTTTGGTGTTGATTACAAAATCGATGGAATTTTCAAACCCCTTAAATGGGCGAATATCTTCCTCAATAATCGACTCGATTTCCCATTGAATATTGGCTTGTTTCCAAATACGATTAACTTCAGGTAAAATCGTGTTTTTGACATCTGAAGGACTTACCCATGATTCCATCTCTGTGCCTAATGGATGTATCCATGGGCTTGATTGTATGATGTGAACTCTTAAATTTAAGGGGATTGCATTTGTTATTGATTCTTGATCGTTCAGCGATTGTAAGGGCACAAACCCTTGAAACAAAAAGCTTACAATAATACCAATTACCCAAAGTAATTTTTTCATTTTAAAATAATTTATGTCTATAAAATAGCTAAGCACCAAATCATTGACACTGCGTCTAAATGTAGGGCTATTTTATTAGCTCTCCTTTTTACTTCTTTAGTTTACCTTCAATTTCATCATTAAATCAGTCTGTTCTTCTTCTCCTAATATAAAAATGTGCTGATCAAATTCCACAAATCCATTTTTCTGATAAAACCGAATGGCTTTAGGATTCTTTTCCCAAACACCAAGCCAGACATAATCCACATTCATTTGTTGGGCGATTTCTAAGGCTTTTTCAAAAAGGAGTTGTCCCACCCTTTTCCCTTGAAATTTTTTTAATACATAAATCCGTTCAATCTCAAGGCTATTTTCTTTCTTGTTTTCTGTTTGTGCAGCACCAAAATTGACCTTTAAATAACCAATGGGGTTTTCTCTCAGCGTCACAAAATAAAAGGCAGTGTCTTTGTGCGTAATTTCTGTTTTTAGTTTTACCAATGAAAAACTATTTTCCAAGTACTGTTTAAAATTGGCTTCTGTATTGTCTGCAGCATACGTCTGGGTAAACGTTTTTATTCCAATTTTTTGCAATTGGTCAAGGTCTTCTAGAGTTATTTTTTTGATTGCTAATGGCTCCATAAAAGTATTTGTTTCCTGATAATTAGGGAAGGCCTCTTATATTTTTGAGACTCCAGCAATTTCTGGTTTCTTTTTTCAATGGGTTAATAAAATTAAATAACTACAATTATAGAGGAGTAAAATCCGCTTGTGTTTTTGGTCATCTATAGTATCTTGGGTGTTATTGTTTTTAAGTCATGCTTATACGATGCTTTTAAAAAACACCTATTTTCAAAACTAATCAATATCATTTTTTGAACAAATAAAGTATCCTGTAATATGGATATTCGTTTTTTGAAGAATTTTATTTCTATCAAACAGCGGCAAATTAACAAGAGTCCCTTGAGCTTTTATAGTGGGTTGGTTTTAAAAGGAATTACCCCATTAATTTTTGTAAGGCTGTTCGTATGGGTGAAGGAATGGGTACGGCTTTATTGTCCATACGGTTCACAAAAACATGGACAAAGGAACCTACAGCAGCGGCTTCGGCATTCCCTTTTTTAAAGACGGCCAAACCATAAGTAACAGAACTGTTTCCCAACTTCTTCACTTTTATACCAATTTCAAGGGTGTCAGGAAATGCAATACTTGAGCGATAGTCACAAGAAGAATGCACCACATACCCTACAATAGGCGTATTTTGGAATTCAAATCCTCCTTGTTCGATTAAATAACGGTTAACAGCCGTGTCAAAATAGGAATAGTAAGTTACATTATTAACATGACCAAACACATCATTATCCATCCACCGCGTGGCGATGGGATGAAAATGGTGATAGTCATTTCTATGTATGGACGATGTCTCTTGCATAGGTTTTAGTTGTTAAAAAACTTTAAGTGCTATTTCTTGATCATTAAACAATATTTCCAAAACACATATACTTGATTTCTAAATAATCTTCTATCCCATATTTAGACCCTTCTCTTCCTTGGCCAGAAAATTTAACCCCGCCAAAGGGGGCAACTTCTGTTGAAATCAAACCTTCATTAATCCCCACCATACCGTATTCTAAAGCTTCTGCTACTTTCCAACATCGAGACACACTTTCTGAATAAAAGTAAGCTGCCAAACCATAGACCGTATCATTCGCCATTTGGATGGCCTCTTTGTCTGAAGTAAACCTATAAACGGGGGCTACTGGTCCGAAAATTTCCTCAGAGGAAAACAACATTTCTTTCGTAGCATTTCCAATCACTGTCGGCTCAAAAAAACAGTGATCTACTGCTTTTCCTCCAGTCAAAATTTGACCTCCTTTTTGTTGTGCATCAGCAACAAATGCGGTCGTACTTTCCACAGCTTTACTGTTGATCATTGGGCCAATTTGCACGCCAGATTCCAGTCCGTTCCCCATCTTTAGTTCTTTGACAGCTTCTACCAACTTTGTGGTAAAAGCCTCATAGATGTTTTCATGAACCAAAATACGATTTACACAAACGCAGGTTTGTCCTGAATTTCGAAACTTGGAAACAATTGCACCTGCTACCGCTTTGTCCAAATCGGCATCTTCAAATACTATAAAAGGGGCGTTCCCTCCCAATTCCAAACTGAGTTTTTTTAAGGTTCCAGCACTTTGTTCCATAAGGATTTGTCCAATACGTGTGGATCCTGTAAAAGATATTTTTTTCACCAGTTCACTTTGACAAAAGGCCTTTCCCATTTCAGCTGAATTTTTTCCTACGACAACATTGACTACCCCGGGTGGAAAGCCAGCTTGTTCCGCCAAGTGGGCTAAGGCCAAGGCTGTTAATGGCGATTCATAGGTTGGTCGAATGATGGTCGTACAGCCAGCAGCCAAAGCTGGAGCAACTTTTCGAGTAATCATCGCTAAGGGGAAGTTCCAAGGAGTAATAGCTGCAACAACACCAATAGGCTGTTTGATCACCACTAATCGACGGTCTTCTGTATGTGGAGGAATTACATCGCCATAGGCTCGCTTTCCTTCCTCTGCAAACCATTTTACAAAAGCGGCAGCATAGGCCACTTCACCTTTACTTTCGTTAAGGGGTTTACCACATTCTAAGGTCATAATTTCTGCTAGAGCATCCGTATGTTCCAGAATAAGATCATTCCATTTTTCTAAAATAGCCCCTCGGTGTTTTGCTGTTGTTTTTCGCCATGGATCAAAGGCTTGATGGGCTGCTTGAATTGCTTTTTGAGTTAGTCTTACACCACCATCCATAAGAGTTGCAATTGTTTCTTTATTGGCTGGGTTTAAAACGTCAAAAGAGTCATTCCCTTCTGTTGTCCATTCGCCATTGACATAGGATCGGTCAAAGAATAAATCATGCTTCATTGTTATGTAGTTTTAGGAGAGTGATCGTCAAAAAGGATAACTTGTCGAATAGCATCGCCCGATGCTAAACGTTCAAAGCCTTCGTTAATTTCGTTTAAACTGATTGTATGTGTTATCAGTTGTTCCACGGCTAATCGCCCAGATTTATAGAGTTCGATATAGGCTGGAATATCTCTAGAGGGGACACAACTGCCCAGATAGGATCCTTTAAGGGATTTTTCCATTCCAACCAACGCAACGGGAGAAAGTTGTAAGCGGGCATCAGGGTGGGGGAGTGCAGCTGTAACCGCAGTTCCACCTCGTTTTGCAGCTTGAAAAGCAAAGTCTAAGGCGGGAATGGCTCCTGCAAATTCAACAGCAACATCGACGCCACCCCCTGTTAGGTCTCTCAAGTTTTCCAAGGCCCCTGCTTTGGAGGAGTCCAGGACATGATGTGCTCCTAGACGTTTGGCAATGGCTCTTTTTTCGGGGTTTAGGTCGGCAGCAATAATCTTACTCGCCCCAGCGGCTTTTGCTCCTAAAATGGCAGAAAGCCCAACACCTCCTAGACCAACCACAAGTACACTGTCTCCAAATTTTAATTGTGCCGTATTGACCACTGCACCTACTCCAGTCATGATGGCACAGCCAAAAAGTGCTGCAATATCGAAGGGAATTTCTGGATCAATTTTAACCAAAGAGTCCACAGAAGCCACGGCATATTCTGCAAAGCCAGAAACACCGAGATGATGATGGTAGTAGTGGTCTCCTTGATGAATACGTTGATGCCCACCAAGGAGTGTCCCCTGACCGTTGGCTGCAGCTCCAGGCTCACATAATGCCGCACGTCCACTGTGGCAGTAACTGCAATTCCCACAAGAGGGTAAAAAGGCAAACACAACATGATCGCCTACCGCTAAGTTTTTAACTCCTTCCCCTAGTTCTACAACTTCCCCAGCCGCTTCATGACCTAAAGCCATCGGCAGTGGGCGGGGACGGTTACCGTTGATGACAGAAAGATCGGAATGACAAAGGCCGGCCGCCTTTATTTTGACAAGCACTTCGTTAAAACCAGGGGGGTCCAGACGAACTTCTTCAATTTTAAGAGGATTGGACTGGGTGTAGGGCCTTTCTAAGTACATTTCATGTAATACAGCAGCTTTGGTTTTCATCAGCGATTCTTCTTTTTATGGTTTATAAATAGATCAGTGGGCGAAGTTGTTCCTCCATTTTTAAAAAAGTTTTTCCCATAGAGTAAAGCTACCAAAAGTATCCCAGCTACAAAGGCCCAGCTCGCTCCTTTTACAACCAAGATGGCGGCAATGATTCCTGCTATTCCCAAATCTTTATGACTTTTGGCTTCCAAAATACCAATACGAACGCTAACAAAACCTTGAATGATAAGGGTGAGGGCTAAGGCGATACCCAAAATGGGTTTAACTAAGCTGACAATAGGGAGTAGTAACAAGCCGGTATTGGTACCCCAGCGAAAGGACCCACTTCCTCCAAAAATGGAATTCATGGCCACTTTTCCTTGTTTATAGCGTTCAACAATGACCACATGCATGGCGGCCCAGAGGGGGCCACACATGGTGACGTCAGGCCCTATAAAACTCATGACGCTATTACGTCCTCCAAAAATTAAGTGGGCGCGGTTGGGATCGTAGTCAATTTTTTCATCCTGTCGATCTTGGTCGGCTTCCATCAAGATGGCCTCACTTTGAAGAACATCACCAAACAAAACAATATAAGCAGCCATAACAGTCGGAAGGGCCGTAAGGAACATTTTTAAGTTGGGGAGGCCAACACCAAAAACAGTGTATTCGTTGAAGAGTATTTTAAAATTGGGTTGTGTAATTCCCCATTCTATTTGTGGCCAAGCCACTTCCTGAGCCAATGGGGCTATAACTACCGCCAATAAAATGATGGGAAAAATCCCTAGTTTTCCAATAATGGCCGATACTTTATATTGTTTTCGTAGTTGTTCAAAATGTTTGGAATAGATTAAATAGAAGGCGATACCCACACTAATCGTGATGCTGTATGGAAAATTATCGAATCGTCCTCCTTCTTTAAAAACGGTAGTGATGGCAGCTATCCCTGCACCCACAATAATACCAGATTTAATTGCAGAGGGAATTAAATGGACAACTTTGGTTGCCAATTTGGTAACCCCTAGACCAATAGTTAGGAGCCCCAATAGTAGTTGAAAGGCCATAAGTGCTTTGACGCGTTCCACTCCCATCGGGAAGCTTTGGACATAAACCATCAGAAGTGGGATGGCAGGGGTGATCCATCCAGGAACAACGGGATCTCCAAGAAGATGATGAGCCAGATACATAAACCCATTGAGCAGTACAATGGCCATGGCTGCCTCAAAGGGCATGCCTAAAAGTTCAATGATTAATGGAATGGCGGCCAAATCCACAGCACACATTAACAAGCCTTGAAAATAGTCAGGCCATTCAAAGCGGTAATGAATAAATGGTAAGCGAAGTTTAAACGGTCCCAAGGCTATAAAGGGTGCCTCTTGATTAGCTAAGCGGTTTTTCCAATGTCCCATAGAGAGTCTAATTTAATGCAATTTTATGGGGATACAAAAGGATGGGATCCCTAGGTCAACTTATTTCCTTTCTTTCTTTTTTGTTTTGAATAGTGAAACAAAAATACTCCCATAAATGGAATGAATCAGACTAGAAATGGCGGAGGGGATGGCTGTTGCGGGATTACTAAAGTTTTCTCGTGCTAAAACAGCTCCTAAGCCAGAGTTTTGCATTCCCACTTCAATTGCAATGGTTTTACTGACTTTTTCGTTTTTTAATAAGCTTTGACTAAGGAAAAAACCGAAAACAAATCCGAAAAGGTGTAAAATCATAAGGACTAGTACCAATCGAAAACCAGAAGTTAGGATGATGGTTTTGCCTTGCCCAATGATACTTGCTACAATCAATACAATAAGAATCACGGCAACTCCAGGAGCAAAAGGGATAATTTTTTGTGTCCATTTGGAAAAATATCGATTTAAGATTACCCCTAAAAAAACAGGAACTAAAACAACTTTGAGCGTACTGTAAAACAAGCCCCAAGCATCAACATCTAAGTAGCTGCCAGAAAGACTTGCGGTTAAAAAAGGGGTCAATAGAATGGCCCCAAGGGTAGAGCAACTTGTCATGGCCACAGAAAGGGCTACATTGGCCTTGGCTAAATAGGCAATCACATTGGAGGCAGTACCTCCGGGACAACAAGAAACCAAAATGACCCCAACAGCGAAAAAAGGAGGGAGTTGAAAAAGATGGCTTAGTCCCCAACCCAATAGGGGCATCACTGTAAATTGTAATCCGAGGCCCAGTAGAACCCATGAAGGTGTTTTGGCGACTTGTTTGAAATCACCCCATTGTAAATTTAAACCCATCCCTAGCATGATACCACCCAATCCATAGGTGATCCATGGTCCAGAAAACCAAGTGAAAATTTGTGGCTCAATCAGAGCAATTATAGCACAAAGGCTTACCCATAAAGGGAAAAGACGTGTAAACAAAGCAAAATAATTTAGTGATTAAAGCTACTATTTTTATATCAATTCTATTTTGAGTACTTTGACGTTTTTAGTAATTTACTAAAAGAAATCATTCTATAACTATTCAAAGATTTACTGATGAAAAAAATAACCATAAGCCTTGCCATTTTTTTATGTTACTCCCTTCAAGCACAAACGGTTTCGAAGGAAAAGCAAGATTTTGATCTCCTTTTTACGACTGTTTCAAATACAGGTAAATGGGGGGCTTCCGACAGATTAGGAACAATTAATTACATAGATAGCGCTAAAAAACTTGCGGCTTTACAACTTCCTTCTAAAGGGATCAATGTTTCCTTATCATTCGATATAGCAGTGGTAGAGCCGATGATCAATGCTTCGTCTTTTGATCAACTCTCTGTTTACAAGCATGAAGTTACTAGTTTCGATGGATGGGCCTTAGATAATTTTGATTTATCCTATCATGGCTACACTCACTCTCATATGGATTGGCTTTCGCACACCTCCGTAGATGGAAAAATGTATAATGATGTTTCTTTTGATTCTATTGATGCTGATGGTTCACATGAATTGGGAATTCAAAGTTTAAAAGAAGGAATTGTTAGTCGAGGCGTTTTAATTGATATTCCTCTTTTGTATGGTAAAGATTATATTCCTTCTGGTACTGGGATTAGTATGGAAGATATCTTAGCGTTTGAGAAGAAGTTTAATGTGGTCCTTGAAAAGGGGGATGTTGTATTGATTCGAACAGGAAGATGGATCGAAAAAACACAAAAAGGCGATTGGAATTTTAAAGAACGTCATTCAGGTCCAACTTATAAGGTTGCCCAATTGTTGAGTGAACGTGCTGTTGCCGTTCTTGGAAGTGATGGAGTCAATGAGGTTTCACCCAGCGGAATAGCTGAGGAGCCCAGTCCTTTACATAAATTGACTTTAGTGGCCATGGGCATGCCTATTTTAGATAATTTAAATTTGGATGAACTTGCTGCAACGGCAAAAGAAGAGGGGCGATGGGATTTTTTAATTATGATTCAGCCACTGCGTTTTAGTAAAGCAACTGGTTCTCCAATTAATGCTATTGCTGTTTTTTAATATTCATATTATTTATTTTAAAAAGCATCTTTAAAACCAATGTAGCCTAATAGCTCCATTGGTTTTCATTTAAGTTAGGCTCCCAATTATTCTGATGCTAGAGGGATACTGGTGTTCCATATGTCTTTTTCCATTAACCAATTGCCGTCTTTTTGTTTTTCCCATACTACCACATATTTTCCGTGATCTTCTGCAAGTACTTCGCTGTTTACCACCACCTTTAAAGCAAATTTTCCAGTTTCATAGGCGTAGTTGCCATTGACTATTAATTCAATTTGATCAAATTTTAACCCTTGGGCTCCCATTTCAATTTCGGATTTGATTGCAGCTTCAATCGCTTCTTTTCCGATGACAAAATCAAAATTAGGAGGCATAATCATAGCATCTTCTGTATGTAATGAGGCCACTCCAGCGGCATCCCCCGCATTGTAATAGTTTTCATATTTCGTATTGACTTCATTGATTAAGCGCATATCTGCTGATGGGTCTTTGTCTTCTTGAAGAGGTTTTTGTTGACATGCTGTGAAAAGTGCAAGAGGAAGGATAATAAAAAGAGAAGATCGTTTCATAAGAATTATAGTTTTAAGGGTTTGTTGAATAATAAAAGTACATTTATTTTAGCGATGATAGTTTTCATTAGTTATAAAAAAACCCTCTTTTAAGAGGGTTTTTTTATACAATACAAATGATAATTATTGCTTTAGTCCTACTTAACAAAAAATTACGTTGTACTAGTTTCTTGTCTTTTTTCTACAATAAAAGAAACGCTGCTTTTAAAATCATCAAAGAGTTTTTCTTCACTGATTAGGTGAGGAATAATTTTGATTTTTTGAAGTTGAGCAGCTGGTTGTTGGCTTAATCCAACCATAAGGACTTCTTTTCCTTTTTGTCCCAAATCTAAGATGATATCTTCCAAAGTATAGAGTCCCGTTTGATCGATATAAGGGACTTTATCCATTCTTAAAATGACATGCTTGGCTTCGGAGGGGATTTGATCAGAAATTTGTTTTAACTCAGCAGTGGCACCAAAGAATACAGGTCCGTTGAGGTGTTTTACAGCAACATTACCTTTTAAGGCTTTTAGATGTGCTTTTTCGTCATCCCAAACATGATCATCAACGTCATCCAATGATTCAATTTTAGTAAGTTTTGCAGTAACGTCTCCCATTTTTTTCATAAAAATTAAGGAGGCAAGTACAAGTCCAATACCCACGGCACTTACCAAATCCCAAAAGACCGACAGTAAAAGAACTAAGAACATAATAGCTACTTCACTTCTTGGCATACTTGGAATGGCTTTTAACCCTTTATAGTCCATGACACCAATTCCTACAGTAATTAAAATCCCTGCTAAAACAGCGGCTGGTATTCTAGAGGCTATAGGACCTAAGGCCAATAAAATGACTAAAAGTAAAAGTCCTGCAATTACCCCAGAAAGACGAGTCTTTCCTCCGGCATTGATGTTCACAACTGTTCGAATGGTGGCACCAGCTCCAGGGATTCCTCCAAAAAAGGCTCCAATAGTATTTCCAATACCTTGTCCAATCAATTCTTTATTGGGTTGGTGTTTGGTTTTAGTCATGTTGTCGGCAACCACGGAAGTTAATAAGGAGTCAATACATCCTAATAAGGCTAACGAAAGTGCGGTAAATAGGTATGGAGAAATACTTGCTAATTCAAATTGAGTAAATATTTCCAATTTTGGCGTTGGAAACCCTTCTGGAATTGTTGGAATGGCTTTGTAGTCTAAATCCAAAAGTACTGCTCCCCCTGAAACGATAAATAAGGCTACCAATGTACTTGGAATAGCTGTTGTTATTCGCTTAAATCCATAGATGATTACAATGGTGAGGAAGGCTAAGGCAAACTCTAGAAAATTTATTCTTTGCAAGGCTCTTGGAAAAACTTTCAAGGCACCATAAACCGATTTAGCTTGTCCGCTCGCTAAAAGTTTTGACTCCTCTAAAATATCAGCCTCTGTGATTTTTTCGACTCTTTTTTGGGTTCTAGAAAAATCATCTAAAACCATGTAGTCTTCTCCAGCTTCATCTTTAATGATTTTTTGAAGAAGTACTTCTTCTGATTTTACTTTAAAAGAATCGACATATTCAAGATCTTGGCTAGGATAATACCCAAGCGCAGGAAGGAGTTGTGTGGCAATGATGATAACCCCAATGGCTGTCATAAATCCAGAAACTACAGGGTAGGGAATATATTTGATGTATTTACCAATTTTTAAAACTCCTAAAAGGATTTGTAATAAACCGGCTAATATGAATACGGTTAAAATGGCAGGAAGTGCTTTTTCAACATCTCCGTCATAAGCACCTATCATTCCTGAAATAATGACTAAACTCACTGCAGTCATTGGTGCGGTAGGTCCGCTAATTTGGGTGGGTGTACCTCCAAATATGGCGGCAAAAATACCAATAAATATTGCGCCATATAGTCCAGCATCTGGCCCTAATCCTGAGGAAACCCCAAAGGCTAGTGCTAATGGTAAGGCTACAATTCCGGCTGTGATTCCTCCGAAAAAGTCCCCTTTAAAATGTTTAAATAAATTTTTCATTTTTTTTGTTTGTAAAATAAGTTGTTATTAGAATTTAAAAGCTTATTCCCATTTAACTCCTTCTTTTTTCAAGTAGCGTCAATAAGCACTTTTAGCTGTTTGTGGTTGGTTCCTCTTCTGAATTGCTTAGTATTTTGAAATCAATGATTTTCTATTGTATAAGCAAGTAAGTAAGCTATCCTCGTTTTTTTCTTAGCAAGGGTCGGGTGGAGGGATGATGATGTCGTGAAAAACATCATGATAGTTAGAAGTATTGCTCCCTGTAAAAGAAAAAAGTCTGGAGTTGATAAGGTTTTTTGATGAAGATTCACTGGGAATAAAAAGCGTAAACTTAAAGCTTTCATTCTCTTGAGGTTCTTCTTCAGCAGTTGCAGCAAGTGAAATCTTGCCAAAAAAATCAGCATCAAGAAAACACATCACACTCATTGGTAAAGTGGATACCAACAGGTTTAATACCAATAAACCAGAAATTATTCTTCTCTTCATAGCAAAATGAATTCAAAAATAGAAAACTTTTCTTAGTAAAAAAAAATCTTTTGAAGCGCAAAGTTGCTTAGTTGATTTTTTTATAATTCAGGTTTTACACCCAGCCGAATTCCAAATTCAGGAACTCCATTTTTTGGGCTATTGGTTCGGAATCCTGAGGGTAAGGAACTTCTCCAGATAAAGTCTAGTCGAAAAATACGGAGATTTTGAAATCCGATATTTTCTATTCCAAACCCGTATTCGAAATAGGGGCTTCTTGAGGGAGCATTGTAGTTGACATTAGATAGATTGGCAGCTAAATTTTCATTTGAAATAGTTCCGTAAGCCATACGAAAAGTTGCTAAGGAGCGAAATTTAAGATGCTTTATAAATGGTATTTTATTTAGAAAAAATCCATTGAAATGATGTTCCAAGTGGATATTACTGTAGGTGTCTGTAATCCAATCATAGTAATTGATTAAGGAAAAAGTGTTTTTTTCAAGTGAATATCCCTGATTGGCTGGAATAGCATTTAGTAAACTATTAGGAAGTACTCCAAAAGTTTTTCCAAATTCAAGATTGGCATCTAAACGACCAAAAAAGGCTAAACGAATTGGATGAAAGTAGCTGAGTTGTAATTGATGATAATTGAAATCGCCTTGAAATAAACCTTTAATTCCTTTGCTGTATTTTATGGTAAGAGCAACATATTTGTTGCGGCCAATTTTTCTTTGAACCCCCTTCCCAAAGATATTTCGGTTTGGGGTGTAGGTCATATAAGTACTTAAAATGGAAGTAGTGTAGGATTTTATGCGTTCCCCCTGATGTTTAAAATCGATTGAAAAAACATTTGGCGCTCCAGATTGGACTCGCTTTGATTCTAAATTGACGCCAAAGTGGATGTTTCTTTTCACTTCCCAATCGAGTGTAAGTCCCCAATTCTGTTCTTCAGTTAAATAATAATTATTTCCTCTAGCAAATAAATTTCTTCTCACCTTGGTTCGAAGGTCAAGTAGAGCAGAAGTAGAGAATAGCTGACTGCCCAATTGTTCAAAGTCATCAGAATAAACAGCACCGAGCATTATCCGAGGTTGGTATGAAATTAAGTAGCGGGCATCAATACCATATTTTGTTTTTTGTGCTTTAAATCCATAACCTACATATCCAGTAGTTCGAAATCGATCGTCTAATGATTCAAAACTGCGAAATCCTAGGGACATTCGGAAGCCTTCGATATTGTTGTAATTAAAGGTATCCCAATAGCGTCCCAATTGAATGCCTGGAAGGATTTTTTTGTAACCACTAGTAAAGAATTCGACATTATTAGTAATGCTCTTTATCTTTCGGTTATTTTTGAAATCTGTCAATAAATCTCGAGTGATTTTAAAGTGCGATTCGGAGGCGATGTCTTTCCAGTAAGTAGCTGCTTTTTCGAGTTTTTTATCATTTTTATACACTTTGACATGGTCATAAAAATCGAATTCTTTTGGCTGGTCAAGCAGGTAATGACTAAAAAAGTCTGTTTTTTTTATGTAGAGTCCTTTTTCTTTGGTGCTTTTAGAAAGTAGGGTAAAGTCTCCTTCAAAATGATACTTAGCGGGAAGATAGATAGAATCATTCACTTTTTGGTACGTATATTCAATGGATAAGTCCCGAATAAAATTTAAGTTAATGTTTTCATTTACGCCTAATTGAATTTGTTTTAGGGCATAACTTGGTGCTTCAATAGTCATGTTCCCTTCAAATGCCCAATCGCCATTTCGCCTTGGAAAGAAATAGATGGAGTATTCTTTTCCTTTTTTTGTTGTCAAACTATCCAACAAAATATAATCGTAATTAAAAAAACCTGACTTTGCCAAGGGGCTGGAAAAGCTTTTATCGGCCACTATAATAGTCTCTTCGAAAACATCAATGTGTTTGAATACTTTTTCAATGCGTTTAAAAAAAAAGCCTTTGGGTGCTACCCCAGAAATTCGTTGTGCGTTGATATCGGTTCGGTATTTTCTTTTACGATTATCCCCGTAAACTTTCTGGTTTTGTTCTCTTAAATTGAGTGGGATATAGAAAAGTTTGTTCTTTCGATTTTGCCGGAGAATCGTCAGCACTGAATCTAGTGCCTTACCCAAAATTTTCTTTAAAAAAAGCGTGTCCAAATTATTGAGCCCCACCTCTGCTGCTGAGTAGTGCTCATATTCATAGGTCGTCAGTTGGTTTATTCCTAGGTTTGCTTTGCGTTTCCATACCTCCTTGAGAACACGATAGGCAGGGTTCTCCTGTTTTTTTAAGCGTTTTTGTGGTTTTTTTACCACAACTACTTCTTGAAGTTGTTCTCCTTCTCTAAGAATTATCTTTAGTTCTTGTTGCTTTTTTTTAAGCCTGATGGTTTGGTTTTCAAATCCCAATAAAACAACTTTAAGTTCGACTTCTTGTACTGGGGATTCCAATTCAAAATATCCGTTTTCATCGGTGATGGTTCCAAGAGTTGAATGTCCAAACAAGATATTGACAAAGGGAATGGGTTGGTTAAATTCATCCAACACATGTCCAGAAACCTTAGTTTGTGCTTGTATCGTACTAAATGAAAGAAATAGTAAAAGAAATATCGGCTGATAGTCAGTTCGGGGCATGGGTTTAAAATTAGTAAAAAATAAAAGACGATAGCTACAACTAACGTAATTTTATTACAATATGCCTTGCCCGCAAAACCCTAATTGAAAAAGGTTAAAGCGTTTCTATGTTTGGGAGATCTACTTCACCCCAGTAATGACCAGCGTACCAGCCCAATTTTCTTTTGCATCTACGCGCCACGATTTTACTTCCTTAAAGCCTGCATTTATAAAAAAACTGCTCCATGTTTTTTCTGAGAACAGTTGCATGTTAGCGATACCACAATCTTGAGACCAACTGTGGGAGACTTTGTTTTCTTGATAATAATCCAAACCGATGATCAATCTTGCCTTGTCTTTTAGCCAATGGGAGGCGATATGTTCGAGAAGTTGTTGTGGATTTTGTAAATAGTAAAAGACTTCCATGGAATGGACGAGGTCCACTTTATTTTGGGGTTTCCACACCATTAGGTCTTCACAATGATAGTGGTTGTCGGGGTCTATTTTTTTTGCCTTAGCAATCATTTCCGCCGATCCATCAACTCCGATAGCGTTTTGACAATTGGGGAGCGCTGCTGTTTTTCGAACCACCCAACCGTTGCCACAACCGGCATCAATAAAGCTAAAATTGCGTGTTGAATTGATGGAAAAATTAAGCATATTTTCAACAGCAACAGCATGGTTATTCTCCATCCCCTCATCTCTTCCATCTTTTGCCCAATCACTAAAAACTTCAATTGGAGTTCGTTTCATTGTTTTGTGTTTTTGTAAGATTCTATAATAGGTACCTCAAAGGTAGTTCAATTTAGAGGTATTTTAGTCCACTGTCACAAGCCACTGTTACGACGTTTTTTGAGGGGTCTAAGGTTTTTGCGATTTCAAGAGCACCGACAACATTCATTCCAGAGGAGGTGCCGCAAAAAATGCCCTCTTCTTTAGCGAGTCTTTTTGCCATTTCCCGTGCTTCACTTTCGTGAATTGCTAATGCATGATCAATTTTTTGATTCTTTAAGAATGGAGGGACAAAGCCTAATCCAACACCTTCAACAGAGTGAGCACCTGAATTTCCAGTTGTTAAAACTGGTGAGGAGGCAGGCTCTAGTGCAACGATTATTGGGTTTTGGGAGCTGTTACTGAAGGCTTTGGCAATACCCATTAATGTTCCTGCAGTACCAACAGTATCACAAACAGCATCGACAGAATGACCTTCAAGTTGCTCGATGATTTCCCTCCCTAAATTTTCAAAACCTTTAATGACATCTGTATTTTCCAATTGGTTGGTAAAGAAGGTATCGGGTTCATTGGCAATTTCTGCGGCTCTTTGGATCATGGCATTAACGACTTCTTTGGTAATTTTGCCCTCCTTACTTTTGATAATTTCTAATTCTGCTCCCAAGGCCTGCATCGTGTCCAGCTTTGTTTTTCCAAAAGCATCTGCACTTACCAAACGGAAGCGGTAGCCTTTTACAGAACAAACAAAAGCGAGTCCAGCTCCAGTACTCCCTCCTGAATATTCTACCACACTCATCCCTTTTTTTAGGTCCCCTCGTTTTTCAGCTCCTTCAATCATACTCAATGCCATCCGATCTTTTTTAGAAGCTGTCGGGTTAAAATATTCCAGTTTAACGTATACATTAGCACTACCCTTGGGGACAATATGATGAAGTTTTACCAAAGGTGTATTACCAATACAATCTAAAGTAGTGCGGTAAAGAGTTGATTTCATTGATGAAATTTTTTGTTTTAAGAAGTTCTTTATTTTTTAGGACTCCACGACCATAAAAATCAGCAATAAGCTGCGTGTCAAATTCTAATTTTTAGAGGGGAATAAAGACATAAAGAAGATTTAAGATGCTATAATGAACAACGAATAAAAAAGCGACCTAGTTAAATTTATTTTCTGACATATCCTCCAATAGACGTTCGGTATTCAATTTCAAAACCATTTTCAGCGGTAAATTTTTTAAAAGCTTCTGTGGCATTGCCTAGAGTGATGAAGGATTCAATTTCAAAGACTTCAAAAAATCGATCAAAATTAGGTCCATTGATAAAATCTTTTCCGTGTTGAATACCATCTTCACTGTTGTTATAGCGTTCAATGAGGGTAACTTTATTACCATTTTCAGAAATAAAGTAGCCATAGACACTGCTGGGTTCCCGTTCGACGATAAAGTCTGCCAAATACTGAGTAAATTCTTCCACATCGGCCTTGGGTTGATCCTTTATTGCTAATTCAAGTATAAAAAGGATTTCTTCTGAGTCAGCGTTCCATAAAACGGCGGGCTCTTTTTCGATTCCATTTTGGCAACTAATGCAGAGTAGTGTAAGTAATAGATATAGTTTTTTCATTTTAATGTATGGTTATTGAACTAAGATAGGTTATTTAAACATATCAAAACTAATGGATTTACAATTCTACTTACAGTAGAGGCTAAAGTGTTATAGAGGTTGGAACTCATTAAATTGTTTTTATATCCTCCTGTTTTGGTTAATTTGAGGGCTTATGGGTCTTTTTTTGATAAGCCTTTGTAAAAAGTATATCGGAATTGGATTGTTAGAATTTTACTATATTGAGACGTTGTAAACAAACACATAAAAACCCCTTTTGATCGGTTTTTAAGGAAATTTTCAAAACACACTTCACTATTCAACATGAAACCAACCACACGAATTACACTAATTTCTCTTGCCGTCTCTTTAGGAGGCTTTCTTTTTGGCTTTGACGCCTCGGTCATTTCCGGGGTCATAAAATACATTACACCATTGTATGACCTCAATGAGGTTCAATTAGGATGGGTGGTGAGTTCTCCTGCTTTTTCAGCCATGTTTGCCATGCTCATTTCTGGACGATTAAGTGATCGTTATGGGCGCAAAAATATTTTAATTGCCATTGCTTTCCTCTATGCTGTCTCTGCCTTATTGTCGGCTATTACCCCTTCCGCCAACTTGTTAATAGTTGCGAGAATGCTGGGTGGAATTGCTTTTGGTGGGGCTTTGGTTTTGGCACCGGTTTATATTGCTGAAATTGCACCACCAGCCTCTCGTGGACGGATGGTTTCCATACAACAGCTCAACATTGTTTTGGGTTTTTCGGTGGCTTATTTTAGTAACTATTTGTTATTAAAAAACGCTTCTGCCGATGATCTTATTTTTCAAATGGATGTTTGGCGGGTGATGTTAGGAATTGAATTTTTCCCTGCCATTATCTATTTTGCTTTGTTATTTTTTATTCCTAAAAGTCCCCGATGGTTGTATATGAAAGGAAAAAAAGATACGGCTAAAAAGCTTTTAGGGGAATTGTTTGGGACGGAAGAAAGTCGTGAACAGTTTTCTGCTATTGAACAAAGTTTGACGGCGAAAGGCGAGGTAAAATCTGGGATTAAAGACTTGTTCGGAAATAAAAAATTACACGCCATCCTTTGGATTGCTTTTATTTTGGGTATTCTTCAGCAAATTACAGGAATTAATGCCATTTTCTTTTATGCAACTTCCATATTTGAACAAACTGGAATAGGAACGGATGCTTCTTTTGCACAAGCTGTTCTAGTGGGGATCATTAATGTCATTTTTACAGTTGTTGCCATGGTGGTTATTGATCGTTTTGGTCGACGTCCGCTCTTGTTGGTTGGACTTGTCGGGATTGCCTTGAGTATGTTGATTACGTCTTATGGCTTTTCTAAGGCAACATATACACTTTCCTTAGAGGAATTGACGTATTTGACCGCCGAAGAAAAAACCCAATTAACTGTTGTTGATGGGACCACCTATTCTTCTGATTTAGCATTTAAAGCAGTGGTTAAGGAGCAATTGAGTCCTCAGGTTTATCGTGCCAAGGAGAGTGAATTGATTCAATCGGCAATTCAGGTGAATCCGTATCTTATTTTAGCAGGGATTTTAGGTTTTGTGGCATCTTTTGCCCTTTCCTTAGGTCCTGTCATGTGGGTGTTGTTGTCGGAAATTTTCCCCAACCGTTTTCGAGGGATTGCTATTTCTGTGGTGGGATTTGTCAATTCATTTACCAGTTGGGTGATACAGTTTGTTTTCCCAATTGAATTGGCAACTTTAGGGAATACTGTGACCTATGCCCTCTTTGCAGGCTTTGCTATTTTAGGGTGGGTATATTTATATCGTAAACTCCCAGAAACTAAAGGGAAATCCTTGGAAGAATTAGAGCAGCAGTTCCAGCAGTAAAGCATTAAAAAGGAATTTTTAGTCAGGTGTTGTTTAAGGATTTTTGAGGATCATTTTCATTTGCTGCCGTTATGGAAACTAAAAGTCAAGCCAGCATTGTTTTCAAGTCGTGCTAATAGGGCATCTCCCATAGCTATTGAGGGGGTTATTACCCCTGCACTTGAAGTCAAGGGGTCTTTTGCGAGACATATGGCTGCTTCAGCAAGCATTTTTGAAGTAGAACCGTATCCAGGGTCTCGATCTCCAGTAACTTTTGCATATGCGGTGGAACCGTCCTCCATGGTGATATAAAACCGAAAGTTAAAATATCCTTCCGTTTGTTGTTTTGAGGAAGGACCTTCCCCCGGTTTGGGCAAATAGCTATCTACGATTTTTTTTAGAAAACTTCCTGGTTTTGCACCCATCACTACAGCAATGGGAAGAGTAGTACTCACTCCTTTGATTCGACCTTTTAATCCTTTCCCTGCAATAGAAGCTTCCTCATATTGAAAATCTTTTCCATAGGAATTACCGCTTAAGGCATTGCTTCTTCGGACAATTTTGGTGTTGATGGATGCCATCACAAAGGGAGCTATCCACGTATTGGAAACAGCGTCAAAAACAACACGTCTTAAATCGTGTTGATCCTTTCCCTTTTGCTCGTCTATAGGGTTAAGCCCATATGGATTATTTAATGTTTTATAGATTTTTTTATCTTTTCTTGCTTGAGCAATAACGTTACTAATACTCGCATAGGTTCCACCACTGATCCTTCCACGCATTCCTGCCACACGCATTTTGATTATTTTTGCACGGCCTCTTTTTTGTGCTTTTGCTTCTTTTTGAATAAAATAAACACCCAAATCAGAGGGAATCGAATCAAAGCCACAACAATGCACAATCTTAACGCCCTTCTCTTTTGCCGTTTGATGATGTTCATCAATCATTTGTCTGATCCATTGAACTTCCCCAGCCAAGTCACAATAGTGCGTATTGTTGTCAACACAAGCAGCCACAAGTTTTGAACCGTATTTAGCATAGGGACCTACAGTGGTGCAGAGCACTTTTGTCTGTTGTACCATTGCGGTCAAACTTTTAGGGTCATTACTATCAGCTACAATTAATGGAACGGTCTCATCGGCAACTGAAGTTCGAACGGCTTCTAGTTTTTTTATATTTCTCCCTGCCATAGCCCATTTGATGTCACCATCGCTACCGTATTTTTTAAATAAATAGGTGGCCACTAATTTCCCAGTAAAACCCGTGGCTCCCCAAAGAATGATATCAAATGTTTTAGACGAATGCATGTTTAGGTAATTTTATGAATATGATAGTTTCGTGACCATTTCGAGGTTTGACCAGGTTGAACAGCAATACGGTGAAACAATTCGGGACTGATTACGTGTTGCCATCCCCAAAGATTGATTTTATTTGTTTGAAAACTTCCTGTTTCGGAAATCCTTAGTTTATGTTTTAAATTGTTTATTTCCCATGCCGCTGTATGCTTTTTTCCACCACTTAGATCACTAAAAAAAAACGGCTTGCTTGGTGGTGCAACTACTGTAATATCCTGTTGTCCGATCAGTACTTTTTCTTCTGGATTGACAGTTTCTTTAAACGCTTGTGGCTGGATAAGAAAGGGGAATTTTAAGACGGTATCTTTGCCCATAAGGTCGTGGTTGATTCCAATAAAATTATGGGTGTATTCTTCAGTCACTAGGTCTTTTTCTCCTGTATTTTTCAATTCATACTTTATATGGAAACCATTGAGATGGAGCTTAATGGTTTTTTGTAATGCATAGGCATAGCCTTTATTTTTTTCACCGCTACAGTCGATGATTATTTTATCGGTTGAGGTGTTTACCTTAAAGTTGGCCGGTTTTAGGGGGTAATCTTTATTGAAGTCATAGGGTGTGTTGGTTTCTTTTTTGAGGAGTCCAACACCAATTTTATGAAACCATTCTCCGACTTTGGTAGCGTCGTATCCCAAGGCGCTGTCGATTCCAAATTCGTTGTAAAAGCCCTTGCCAAAAGCAGTTTCATTTTCTAAAGTTGGTTGTTCCAATGTGACCATATGTATTCCCTGAAATTTTAGCTGAGTAATTTTTCCAGTCCAATCAAAGCGTGTGCCTTGATAATTTTCTAAGGGCAGATCAAAATGAATTTCAAGGTTTTTATTTTTAAGAAGATGTGGCATATTGGGTTGAAGATCGTATTTCCATTGAATTGGTGAAGCTGATTTTTTCTTCTTGTGAAACGAATATAGGAGTTTTATATGGACTCCGGCACAAACAAACTTGAAATCCTTTTTAGGAATGCTTACCTTTAAGTACTATATATTTTTAAATGAAAAAACAACTTTTAAAATACCTTGCGGAGTTCATCATTATTGTAGCAGGGATATCTATTTCCTTTTATTTGGAAAAACAAAATGCATTGGCTTATAAAGATGAACTGAAAAACCAATCATTAGGGCGGATTCTCAATAATATAGAGGTCGACATTGAAGATTACGAATTCAATATAGCAGCCCATAAAATGGCGATTAAATCGGGAACTTGGCTGGTTAAACATTTACGTGATGATGCTATTAAATCAAAGGATAGTATTGGGTATCATCTAGGGATAGCCATAACGGTCAATACCATTTTTGTGGATAATCAAGAAGAATATCGAGGGCTTCAAAATTCCGGATTGATTGAGTTAATCGAAAATGAAGAGGTGGTAACCGCCCTTCAGAACAAGTACACGAATCACAACTTTTATAAGCGATTAGAAGAGTTTATTATGGACAATAAAAAGTCGTTATTCGATTTTTTATTTAAACATACCCAACTTAAAACAAAAAAGCGTAATGCATTGGGGCTGCCTTATGACCGTGTGTTGATTGGGAAGGTTTATTTCCCCAATGAAGTTATTGAGCGTATTAATGAATCGACGACTTGGCATCAATTTTACCTTGAAAGAATTGAAGCACAAATAAAAAAAGACGGGGCTCTTGTCGCTTTAATTAAGAAGGAAATCAATACTAAAGAATAGTTTTTTTAAAAAGCTTAGTGGTTTTTGTCGCTTGAGTAATTAATAAGCAATACGATTCCATCGTAGATAAGGATACAGATAAGCCCAAGGAGGACAACTCCTCCAATTGGAATAGTGAAAAAGGTAAACCAAGGGAGTGTTCCCCAAAAACTATTACCTTCATTGATGGGTTTCCCTGTAAAAAATTCGGTCACTCCAGCACCGATCATTCCAATGATAAAAGGACTAAAGGAAAGAAATCCGATAGCCAAGAGGAACAGCGGAAAGAGGAAGAGTTTCTTTTTAGTACTAAAAACAAGGGCTTTTTTTTTCTTCATTTCAATCAGTTCAGCGAAAGTATGTTACTGGCATTATAATTGTTTAGGTTTTTAGTGAATACAATACTATACATAATGATGGTATTGACCACAAAAGAACAACCATAATTAATCAATAACTATAATTTAAGATGAAAAGATTTCAAGTACTCATATTCGCAACTGTTTTTTTTAGCTGCTCAAAGGGAACTCTTCCTGCGGATGATTTTTCGATCATAGGACGTTGGCATCTTGTTGGTTTTGAACAAACGGTAATGTATCAATTTACAGCATCTAAACGCCACACCCTTTATAGTACGGATGGAACTTTTGGAGGTCTTGAGACAGCAATTCCCAATCCTAACGATTGGCAATTTGAAGGGGATATGATTGTAGTTGACCTGAATTTTGGGAACTTTTTAAGAGTTACTCCTAACTTTCGTTGTAACGGTGAAGTGGTAGATTTGATTAATGAAGATGGGGTAGTCAATACTACACTATTCCGAGAGGGATACAATAGAAGTGCTTGCAACTGATCTGCATTTTAAGGTAGCCACTTGAATCCTTAAAAAGGAGGCAACTTAATCTCTTTTATTATTATGGAAGGGGTGTTTTTTCATCTTCTGAACCATATAATTGTTAGGCTATGATCGACTAAATTTCCCCAAAGTTTTTCGATATATTGTCGGTAATTGAAAGGCTTCCATCGATTCTATCAATTTAAGAGAAGGGTCACCGTGCACATAAATTTTTTCAATGACAAAGTGTTCCATAAATGCAGAGAATTGTTTTTCCAAGATTCCTCCTTCCGCAACATTGGCTGCATGCGTAATTAATGCGTCTGAGTTTTTGTAGCGTTCAATAAGGATGACTTTGTCCTCGCTTTTAAAAAAACCAAAGCCTAAAGATGTAGGTTCCACTTTTGCCACTTCTTGGCTGTAAAATTTCGAAAATACTTCTACTTCTTCTGCTGTTTTATCGTTCACAGTCATTTCAACGATAAAAATCAGCTCATCTTCAACAAAGGCCTTTTTTTCGATCTCTTTTTCTTGACAGGAAATTAAAGTAAGGAGGGCAATAGGAATCAAAAAGATTTTCTTCATGTTTTTTTGGTTTATGATTTTTAAATATACTGGTTTTTACAATTAAAAAAAAGTCTTTATTAGGACTACTAAGTACGAAGATTTACCCTCTAATTTCCAGCGAATACTGATCCAAAAACTCCCACAGCCAATTCGGCCCAAATCATTAAAAATAGAAGATATAAAAGACTAATAAGCAACCATCGTTTAGTATTAGGTTTATTTTTTTTGATAATAAATTTCGTTCCAAAGCCAACTAAAATCAATAAAAACCCCATGATGAAAAAGTCAAAAATGGACCAATTCACCTCTTCCGTAAACTGCATTGCTATTAAGGGGATTAGCAAGAGGGGGAGAAAACCAAAGGGGAGGAATTTTTTTTTTAACATAACGAATAGATGTCCTTCAAGGTATTAATTTTTCCACAGCCAAAGAGGTATTAAAAGCGTTTATCAAATGAAATGATTTCAAAGGGTGTAATTGTGTTGAATACCCTTACGCTATTGCAATTTTTTTATAGCGGTCGCAATATACCATTACGTCAAGTGATATCTCTTTATTTTTAGTTATACGCTTTAATTCATTAATCAACGGTGCTTGTGGATTTTCGATCTTAAAATAATTTTGAAAGGCAGTATATCTATTACTGTCGCTTAATAGGAGGTTTGATAGCTCCTCTGCTGAACAGTTAAAGTTCTTTTTTTCACTTAAATCATAAAGAGCTTTAATGGGAAATGATGAATTACTGTTCAATTTTTTTTTGTGCTCATAAGCGGAGGGTTTTATGGTCAATTGAAAGTACTTTAAAATGGATTGATATTGAATATCAAAATCACAACATATAATGGTTCCATCTTGTGCTAATTGCTCGATATGTTGATGTAATTGCTGTTGTTTTATATAGGGTAATACACCAAAATAACAAAGTAAATCATAGTTGAAATTTAATATTGAATGATGGGATACGTAGTTGACTTTAGGGTGCTTTATGGCTTGTTTAAGCATTGCAGCACTGGTATCAATACCGATTACTTTATGACAAAAATGGGAGAGGGCTATACTTGAATGACCAGTTCCGCAACCGATGTCTAAAGCCGTTAAAAACATCTCTTCCTTTAAGCAACTCTGCACAATATCCAAATGAATGGGTGGTCTATACGCCCTATAATGTTTCGCAATAGTCTGATTATACACTTCCATAGTAGTGCGCTAAAGGGGTGTTATTAAGGTTAAAACAGCAACATATTTTGTTGTCTGGTATTTAATAAAGTAATATAAAATCATCATTACTACCAAAATCAAGCAAAAAAATAAATAAAAGAAGGCTTTTTAATCCACTTTAATTTTCATACTGATAAGCACCCTTAAAAGTGAATTTCTTCAAAGATGTGTATATTTGTAAAACAGTATGAAAATTTTCATGCTCAATTTGCTATGACAAGTTAAATTAAAAATAATAAAATGTGTTTGCCTCATTAGCAAGATGTTTTTAGGTATAATCTAACTCAATAAATAATATAGTCTTTTAAACTAGCAAACTTAATTTAGCTTATTAGTATTCAATAATTTTTACATTACTTTTATAAAAAACTATAATTATGTACGGAATGGTAAACAAGGCAATTCAAGACCTTGTAACAACTCAATTTGGGGAAGACAAATGGGACATCATAAAAGAAAAAGTTGGATTTGAAGACGGTTTTTTTATTAGCATGAAATCCTACCCCGATCAATTAACCTATGATTTGGTAGGAGCTGCATCGGAGACCTTAAATTTGGAAGCAAGCCAAGTGCTTGAAGCCTTTGGAGAATACTGGATTCTTTATACTGCAGAAGAAGGTTATGGCGAAATGCTTTCCCTATCTGGAGAAAATTTAAGTAGTTTTCTTTCCAACCTTAACATGCTACATGATCGCATCACACACATCATGCCCGATTTGAAGCCGCCCAAATTTTCAGTAGAAGAACGTGCTGAAAATGATGTTTTATTAACCTATGAATCTGACCGTGAGGGCTTGACTTCCATGGTGGTTGGACTTCTCAGAGGTTTGGGAAAACGCTTTGGGAAAAACTGTACCATCAAGCAAGTTGCGTTTCGTGAAGAAGCCAATAAAGATGTTTTTCAAGTCACTTGGTAAAATAAAAATAATTCAATGGAACTCGAATTAAAATATTGTGAAAAATTAATGGATAGTATTCTTCCCTTTAGCTTTATTGTGGATTACAGCGGAAGGATTGAGAAAAGCGGAAATTCTATAAATAAGATCTTTGGCACCTCCATTGAAGGCTTAAATATTTCAGATATTATATTTTTTTCCGAGTCAGTTGATTTTGACTTTTTAAAAGAACATGAAGGGAGTCAAACATTTAAATATGGTTTTAACAACTTAGATATTTTGTTAAAGGCGAGTAGTTTTAATTTTAGTTTTGAAAAAAGGGTGCTCATCGATGCTATCCCCATCATTAATTCCGAGTATCCACTAAGTTCCTATAATGTTAACTTTCAAGATTTTTCAGCAACTTCAGTAATGGCTGAATACCTATTTCTGGTTGAAAGCAATAAAAGAAGTATGGTGGAAGCTTACAGGCTAATTGAAGATGTCAATTTAAAAAATAAAAACCTCACCGCTGCTTTTAACAAAATCGAGAAAAGTCAAAAAGAACTGAGACTTGTTAAAGACACTTTGGTTAAGTCAAATGAAAACTTAGAAACTAAAGTAGCGGAGGGGATCGAAGAAAACAAAAAACTTCAGAGTGAAATTTTTCAGCAAGATAAATTATCCACTCTTGGGGAGCTGTCAGCTGGAGTGGCACACGATCTCAATACCCCTTTAGGGGCGATTCAAGCTTCTGCTGAAAATATTAGAATAACACTAGAGCAATTTTTTAAGGAGGACATTGTGAATATGGATGTCAATCAAGTTCATTTTGCTTGTGAAATCGCTGGTAGAGACCAATTTAATACGTTTATTTCAAGCAGGGAAGAGCGAAAAATGAACAGGCTTCATCATGAGCAAATCAAAATAAAACATAATGAAAAATTTGATGCTTATGCTGTAGCCAAAACATTTACTAATGCTCAGATAAACCCCAATGAAAAAGCGATTATCTCAAAAATACTGGATGATGAGCATCCGCTTGAGTTTTTAAAGGTTATTAATTCAATCACTAAAATTAGAAAATCAATTGACACCATATTTTTAGGGGTAGCAAAATCTACGAATGTTATACAATCCTTAAAAAACTATGTTTTCAAAAAGGAATCCATTGATTATACACCATTTAATTTAGTAGACTCAATAAAAGCAGTTCTTACTTTGTTTGAAAACGAAATTAAAAAAGGTATCGATGTTCATTTAGATATTGAGGATCAATTTGAAGTTTACGGTGCTGAAATCCGCCTTAATCAGGTGTGGGCCAACTTGATAAAAAACGCAATACAGGCGATGAATAATGATGGGATTTTAAAAATTAAGGCAGAACAAATCGGTACTTTAAAAAAGGTTCACTTTACTAACAACGGACCAAGAATTAAATCTAAAATTAAAGATCAGATTTTCGAACCCTTTTTTACGACTAAAAAAAGGAACCAAGGAACGGGAATGGGACTTTCTATTATTTCAAGGATAATTAAAGACCATGATGCCCAAATAGATCTTACTTCTGACGAAAATGAAACCTGTTTTACGATAACATTTAAGAAATGAATGAGGCAATAATATGTGTTGATGACGATAAACTCATTTTGGCAAGTTTAAAATTTCAACTTAAAAAACATTTTCAAGAGGACTACGTTCTAGAGTTTGCGGAAAGTGTTCCAGAAGCCATCGAACTTACAGAAGAATTAATTGAATATGGTATAAAGGTCTTAGCTATTGTTTCGGATTATTTAATTCCAAAAATAGATGGCGAACAATTGGTTCGCTTGATGAAAGTAAAATACCCGAACATTAAAATTATTATGCTTACTGGTCAGGCCAATTCAAATGTTATAAAAGATTTACTTCAGGAAGATTTAATCGAAGAGGTTGTGGATAAGCCTTGGACGGAAGCACATTTAATCAATACGATAAAAAACAGTATTTAATCATACAGTCCACTATCATATAAGTGACCTCAGTTGAGAAAACTTCTTATGAGGACAAGATCTTCCAATCCGATCATCTATATTTCGGAGAACCCCTTTTACGATATTGGTTCCACCTTGGCTATTCACACGAAAATTAATGAGGAATTAATCAGCGGTCGCTCTTAACAAAACCCCTTGGTAGAAGTAGGTTCATGTTGTTTTATAAGTAGGCTTATCTCGCAAGATTTTATATGATACCCTATTTAGAACTTCGCTAACAATACATTCAAATCCAAAAATAGGCATCGTGTCCTTTTTTACGCTAAAAAGTAGATGCTGCATTTTTACTGCAAGACTAAAATAGCTGAAAATTGTGGTATTTCATTATTTAGGTAAGACCCTCCACTTATCGTTTTGAGAACTTAATAATTGTTCTTTTGGCTGTACCCCAAATCAGTACCTACTAAAAAACGACCAAACTAAGGAGGGAGCGTGAACATTATAGTTAACCCCAAGTGGAATATTGTGTCCTAAATTTTCAATTAAATAGTACCAAACTTCTTTTCCGTTATCGGTGTTGATGTATTTGGTGATTTTAGTTTCGTCCTGCTCTATAAACTCTTCGGTATCTGCTTGATTTAATGTTCCCCAAAAAGCCATGATCTCTGCAATTCTTGGAGCACCTCCCCAACCGCCATAAAGGCTGGTCAATCCCTCTACAGGTACGATGCGGTCTAACTGCCCCGATAGTTGTAATACAGGAACGGCTTCCGCTTGGGTACGGTTATTCCAAGAGGCTAAACTCATGGTTCCAGAAATGCTTGCGGCCGCTTTAAAAATATCAGGTCTTTTAAGAATCAATTCATAACTCATAAATCCTCCATTGGAATAGCCACTGCTAAAGGTTTGTTCAGGATTCAGTGAATAGGTTTCTTGAAGGTAGGTCGCCAACATGGATAGGAAGCCCACGTCATCAATAGTACTGATGGTTAGGTCAGCATTCCAATGCGGGGTTCCCAAATCATCAGGAAGTCCTTGGGGATAAACCACTGCAAAACCGAATTCATCGGCCAATTCCTCCATGGGAAACCAATTCATAAATTGTTCTATATTGGAGTTATAGCCATGTAAAACAAAGACTAAGGGAGCGTTGTCGGCGAGTCCTGTGGGTTCGTAATAATAGTAAACACGATTTTTCCCTCCATGAAACAGGCTATAGCTTCCAGAGGGGTTAACGGGGGTTTCAGCAACAGGGGGTGTTTCCACAGGGTCATTTTGAAATGGAGGATCCACTGCTTCACCACTGTCAGGGCTACAAGCACCCACTAAAAGTAAAATAAACAACCAAAAATGATGTTTCATACGCTGCTTTTGCTTCTTAAAATTCCGTCTATAAAGGTATGCCTTTTAAAAAAAACATCTCAAACTTTATATAATTGATAATTTACTACCTAAAAATAGTTATACTTACTAAAAACTATTATTTAAATGTTATGAAAAATTGGACCACACTTCTCTTCTTTAGTTTTATATTATTTTCCTGTCAAAGTGAAGATAAGGATGAAATGAATCCTGAAATTGAAACTCCAGTAAATTCTGGAAACTTATTCTTTGAAAATGACATTTGTAAATGTCCCCAAGCAGCTGATGGTGATAAGGATGTGATCAATGGGATCACCTATACGGCAGTGACTAATTTGTCAATCGGAGCCCAACTTTCCAATGGAAATATCAACTTGTGTACTACATTAGTGACGGATATGTCGGGGTCAACCGCTCCCTTTGGGAATTTTTTTGATAATAACTCCTTTAATTCCAATATCGGTTTTTGGGATGTTTCTAACGTAACCAACATGGATGGAATGTTTTTTGAAGCCAGTTCATTCAATCAAAATATCAGTAATTGGGATGTTTCCAATGTAACCAACATGGGGAGTATGTTTAAGAATGCGTCTTCATTCAATCAAGACATTGGCAATTGGGATACTTCCAAAGTGACAAAGATGCTTGGCTTTTTTGAGGGTGCAACGGTATTCGATAAGGATATTGGTGCTTGGGATACGTCCAATGTTACGAGTATGCAAGGAATGTTTCAGGATGCCATAGCTTTTGATAGAAATCTCTCTGGCTGGTGTGTTGAAAACATCACTGCTGTACCTGATAATTTTTCGACCAATTCAGCACTTTCAAGTTCGAACCAGCCACTTTGGGGAACCTGTCCCTAGTTAAGTATTTAGAAAAATAAAAGAGCAAACCGTTCCAAAATTCGTCAATTTTAGAGGTTTTGTATTGGCTTAAAATGGCCAGAGTCTGTTTCGCGGAAGATCCTTTTTATGACTTCTTTTTTAGTGGTGTTGCTGTGCACGGTTTTAAAAGACTAAACAAAATGATTAAAAATCATAAAACAGTAAACAAAATACATTTAAATTAAATATTTTTGTTAAAAAAATATGAAAAAGGGCATCCGCTATGGGATTGGTCTATTCCTTTTGGTTGGAGCGATTTTTTTAGCCAATTACATCATTTCTTCTAGAACTCCACCCCCTTCAACGGCAGTAAACGCAAGGCCTTTGGCAATGGGTAAAACCGTATGGCCAGAAACAGTCACTCTTTCCATCCCCTCCAACGGTGTGTTGACCGCAAAATCACGTGTCAGTATTTTTTCCGAGGTGCAAGGCATAATGGAAGAAGGGACTCGCGATTTTAAAATAGGCCAGCGCTTTAAGAAAGGGGAGGTATTGTTGTCTATTAATAAGGAAGAGTTTCAAGCTTCCGTTCAAGCAGCTAAAAGTAGTTTTTATACGTTGCTTGCTTCCGTAATGCCCGATTTGTCATTGGACTACCCCGAAGCCTATCCGCAATGGAAAACTTATTTTGACGCCTTCGATTTAAAAAAAACAACCCCAGCACTTCCAGCATTTCGTTCAGAAGGGGAAAAGTATTTTTTGGTGGGCCGTCAATTGTTAAATAGTTACTATTCTCTCAGAAATCTTGAAACACGATTGGCCAAATTTACCCTTTATGCCCCCTTTACAGGGATTGTCACGGAACACAATATTAACCCCGGTGCTTTGGTTCGTCAAGGACAATTATTAGGCCGCTTTATCAAAGAAGGAAATTATGAAGTCAATCTTTCTCTTTCCGTTGCTTATGTAAACTCAGTTACAATCGGACAAAGCGTTCAGCTCAATATTGTTGGGACTGATACACCAATAGAAGGAACCATTTCCCGAATTAATGCGGCAATTGATTCGGATACACAAACGGTAGCGGTAACCGTTGCGGTAACTGCTGAAGGGATTAGAGAAGGGCTTTTTGTTACAGCCAACATTCAAGCCAACAGTATCGATAATGCTTATGAAATTGCAAGAACCCTATTGGTTCAAGATAATCAAGTATTTACAATTCAAGGGGATTCTTTAGTTCTTCAACAGGTAGAACGCATTAACTATACAGATGAAAGTGTCATTATAAAAGGACTCTCACCGGGAACTCAATTACTTACCAAACCTGTTGTTGGAGCCTACCAAGGAATGAAAGTCAACGTTCAGTTACTTGAGTAATCATTTTCTGCACCTAGTTGTAATCAATTCAATTATGAACCTCCACGCTAACGTTGTACTTGTTCTAAAATCCTTAATAACACGAGAATAAAAACACCACTGAAATGAAAAAAATAATTGGTTATTTTATTAAGTATTCGGTCGCTGTAAATCTTTTGATTCTGGCCATTGCCATTTTTGGAATCATCGGACTTTCACGAATGAAATCTTCCTTTTTTCCATTGTTTGAAAGTGAATTTGTTCAAGTAAATGTTATTTATCCAGGGGCCTCCCCAGAAGAAATTGTCGACGGAATCATCTTGAAAATTGAGGACAAACTCAAAGGTTTGGAAGGCATTGATCGGGTGACTTCATCTTCCCAAGAAAATAGCGGAAGCGTTACTGTTGAACTTAAAGCTCGGGAGAATATAGAAATTCGCTTAGAAGAAATAAAAAATGCGATTGATCAAATTCCCAATTTCCCCGTGGGAATGGAACCCTTAATTATTGCCAAACAATTAAATTATAGTCCTGCAATTAGTTTTGCACTCTCGGGTGCGGACACCCCCGTAAAAATGCTCAAGGATATTGGGCGTTCCATTGAAGCTGACTTACGCCAGTTTCCCAATATCTCTCAAATCAATATTACTGGATATCCGGATGAAGAAATTGAAATTGCGGTTCGAGAAACTGCACTTTTGGCGTATGGTCTCAGCTTTGATGAAGTCGCAAATGCTGTCCGTAACAACAACATCATTGTCACTGGAGGAGAAGTCAAAACACGTAAGGAAGACTTTTTGATCCGGGCAAAAAACAGAAATTATTTTGCGGAAAATCTACTGAATATTGTCGTCCGTTCAAAGCCAGACGGGAGTAAAATACTCCTTCGTGAAATTGCTGAGGTTCGCGATCAATTCTCAGACTCACCTTCGCGAATTTTTTATAATAACGAACGCTCGGTTAATTTTTCCATCTTATCAACCAATTCAGAAGATTTGATTGCTGCCGCTGAAACGGTTGCTGCTTATATTGAGACCTTTAACCAAACCAATAATGGGGTTCAATTAAATGTGCTACGCGATAATTCTGTCTATGTAAAAGAGCGTACGGAAATTTTGGTGAACAATGCTGTTGCAGGAATTGCCTTGGTACTTCTTTTTTTATCGCTATTTCTCAATACCCGTTTGGCCTTTTGGGTGGCCTTTGGTTTACCGGTCTCCTTTTTAGGGATGTTTATTTTTGCTCCTTTGTTGGGGATCACCATCAACATCATGTCTTTGTTTGGATTGATTGTAGTGATTGGTATTTTGGTTGATGATGGTATTGTTATCGCTGAAAATATTTACCACCATTATGAAAAAGGGAAAAGTCCGTGGCAAGCTGCCTTAGACGGAACCTTAGAAGTTATACCACCCATCGTTTCTGCCATCATAACGACTTTGTTGGCGTTTTCAATTTTCTTTTTTCTAGAAAGTGATATTGGGAAGTTTTTTAGTGAAGTGTCCACCATTGTGATTTTAACCTTGACGATTTCCTTGGTAGAGGCCTTAATTATTTTACCAGCACATATTGCCCACTCTAAGGCATTGACTGCTAAAAAAAGATCGAATGAGGAGGGCAAATCCACAAAGTTTGATCTTTTTAGACGCCTGCGTAAAATCAATCAAAAGTCAGAACAAGCGATGAATTGGGTACGAGACAACTATTTTGTTCCTTTCCTAAGAATGGTTTTAAACAATCGTTTTTTATCCTTTTCAGTTTTAATGACCTTAATGGTTTTGACTATTGGAAGTATTGGGGGTGGGATCATCAAAAGTGCTTTTTTCCCACAAATTGCGAGTACTCAAATTAGTGTTCGTTTGGAAATGCCCAAGGGAACTAATGATAAAATCACGGATTCGATCATTTCATCAATTGAATCCAATGCGATTGAGGTAGGAAACCGTTTAACAAATGCGGAGAAGTTATCTTTCCCATTGATTGAAAACATTGAAAAAGAAATAGGGCCGGGGAGTTCCTCAGCAGCTTTACAGATCAACTTAGTCAGTCAAGAAAAAAGAAATATTTCGACCAAAGAAGTTGAAAATCAAATTAGAGAACGCACTGGGATTCTTCCTGGAATTGAACGCTTAACTTTTGATGGTGGAACTGATTTTGGGGGGAGCCCCATTTCTCTTTCTCTTCTGGGAAATAATGTATCGGATTTAAAAGCGGCCAAGCAAGAGTTGCGCAAAGCCCTTTCAAAAATCAGTTTACTCAAGGACATTAGTGATACCGATCCAGAAGGAGTCAAGGAAGTTCGTTTGTCCCTAAAACCCAGTGCTTATGCTTTAGGTTTGGATTTAAACAGTGTAATGCGTCAGGTGCGTAGTGCATTTTTTGGGGCAGAGGCCCAACGCTTTCAACGTGGGCAAGATGAGATTCGTGTGTGGGTTCGTTATGATAAAAAAGATCGGAACTCATTGAATGATCTCTCGCTTATGCGCTTACTCACTCCTTCGGGGCAGCGGGTTCCGCTAACTGAAATTGCTGACTATTCGATTGCTCGTGGTGATGTGTCTATCAACCGTTTATACAATGCTCGAGAAATTCAAGTCAATGCAGGTATCAAAGACCCCGATGAAACGGGAAATGTAATTGTTAAAATCCAAAATGAAATTGTTCCTGCAATTTTGGAACGATATCCTACGGTTAGCGCTCTTTATGAAGGGCAAAGTAGGGAAATAGGGAAACTCGCCAATTCTTTTTCAAGGGCTGCTCCCATTTTATTTTTATTGATTTACTTGACCATTGCCTTTACGTTTCGATCGTATTCGCAACCCTTACTTCTAATGGTGATGATCCCTTTCAGTTTGGTCGGTGTTGCTTGGGGACATTATATCCACGGTTTCCCTATCAATGCACTTTCTCTTTTAGGTATTATTGCCTTGATTGGAATTATGGTTAATGACGGTTTGGTGCTTATTAGTAAATTAAATAACTACTTACGTGAGGGTATGCCGTTTCAAGAGGCCTTAATTGCTTCAGGGAAAAGCCGTTTTAGAGCGATCTTTTTAACGTCAATCACCACTGTTGCGGGCTTGGCTCCTCTAATTTTAGAAAAGAGTTTTAATGCGCAATTTTTGATTCCAATGGCCATCTCTATTGCTTATGGAATTGCTTTTGCCACTTTTTTAACCTTGCTTGTTTTGCCACTGCTACTTTCATGGAGTAATAGTTTTAAAGGGAACCTTCGCTATTTAATTAAAGGCGAGCGTGTCGCCCCAGAAAGTTTGGAGCGTGCGGTACGTGAACTCAAGGAAAGCAACGAAAACTAATGATAAAAAATTGTGTTATGGACATCAAAAAAGGAAATGCGAATCTTGTTGTTGGTTTGATTTTTTTTCTGCTCGCCTCAATAAGCGGAAGAAGTCAAGAAAAAGTCTTAACAACGGTGGAAGCAGTGGCACTTGTCTTGGAGCAGAATTTAGCCATTCAAATTGCTGACAACACAACAGCCATTGCAAAAGAGAATTCATCGCTATTAAATGCAGGTTATCTTCCTACGCTTGATGCCAATGCGAATGCCAATTATTCGAATGTTTTTAAACAAGAAAGTGAAATTAATGGGTCAATCATCAATGTCAATGACCTAGAAACGAGTAATTATGGTGCAGGAGTCAATCTAAATTATGTTCTTTTTGATGGTATGGGAAGACGTTATAATTTTAAAACCTTTCAAGAGAGGTATGCCCTTTCAGCACTCCAAACACAGCAAGTGATTGAAAACACTTTAGTGCAATTGTTTACGGTATATTATCAGGTGGCTTCTTTTGAAGAAACACTGTCCATTTTAGAACAAACACTTGCCATCTCAAAAGCGCGACTTCTCCGTGCTGAACGTCAATTTGAATTTGGACAAAACACCAAACTCAATGTGCTGAATGCAAAAGTAGATGTCAATACCGATAGCATCAATGTGATGAATGGACGGCAGTCTCTTGAAAATGCAAAGCGGGATTTAAATTTAATTTTAAACCAGCCGTTGGATACTCCTTATCGTGTTCAAACAACAGTTCGTTTTTTTCCTCTTCTTGAAATGGAGGCATTTAAAACAGCTTCTTTGGAAAATAATGTCCTTTTATTACAAGCTAAAAGCGCTTTGAACCTTAGTGAGCTTCAAGAAAAAGCATTGCTTAAAAACTATCTTCCCACCCTAAATTTAACGGGAAGTTATGGTTGGAATCGTTCAAATAATGGATCTATTTCTTTTATGCCGTTTTCCAATGCCGTTTCTGGAGGTATAGGGGCTTCTATGCGTTGGAGCCTTTTTGACGGTGGTAAACGAAGTGTTTTAAAAGCTACCGCTCAATTAGACATTGAAAATCAGGAGTTGGAATTGGAACGGCAACGCTTAACCCTTGAAAAAGAACGAAAAAATCAATGGACAAATTATAAAAATGCCCTTCAAGTCTTAGCAATGCAAAAAATTAATGTAACGACTACCGAGGATAATTTTTTAAGAAGTCAAAAGAATTTTGAATTAGGGCAAATTACTGCCATCGCATTTCGTCAAGCTCAGCTAAATTTTATAAGTGCTCAAATTAGTTTGCGTCAAGCTAAATACGATGCCAAATTAGCAGAGCTTCAATTTTTACAACTGGTGGGTGTTCTTTTAAAGACTCAATTTTTATAAACACACTCTTTGTTCTTTCTTCTATAACAAATACAACTGCTGTTTAAGGAGTCTGTCATCTACTATTAAGATGAAGTGTCTTTAATTTCCACCTATTTTCTGGTCTCCTTTTTTGTTTGTCCACTTTCACGATCAGTATCGTTAATGGTCAATTCAATACCGGTTTTTGAAACAACGTTTGGAAAAATACCTAATTAATGTTCAATTTGATGCGTATCTCTTACGCTACTGAATGAAAACACAAAAATTTGCCACCGACCCTCGGTCTTTTTGTACACTTCTGTAACTGTAAATTCATTACTAACATCTCTCCCTCTAACATTGGCGATTAAGGTGATACGGTTCCAAAGGACTGCAGTACTTGAATCAATAACTTCTACCGCTAGATCGTGGACAGTCGCTTGTTTATACCAAATACTTCCCGATTCAATGATCTCGAGTTCTCTTTCTTTTTTCCACGTACCACTCATATGCACAAATTTGGATTGGTCGTGAAACACTTGTTCTAGCTTGTCAATATTCTTATCGGCCATCCATTGCCATTTTAAGGCGGATAGTTCTGCAATTTCCGTTTCAATATTTTGTGCACTACTCCATAGTGGAAGAAGAAGGAGTGCGAGGATGAGTTGTTTTTTCATTTTATTCGTTTTTGTTGTTTAATTAATGTATAAAGCTATACTTGTTTTTTTCCTTTTTTTAGTGGTCTTTATAGGTTGCATTTGTTACTGGTTCAAGCCATACTGTTGGTCCATTTTGGGCACTAGAGATTGCAAGATGTGTAAAATCACTGTTTGGACTTGCACCGTGCCAATGCGGAATGTTTGGAGGACATTTTACAACATCACCTTTAAGGAGAATACGCTTGGTTTGCTCTTTTTCCTGATAATAGCCTTTACCAGCTGTCACAATCAAAATTTGTCCAGCAGGGTGCGAATGCCAATTCGTTCGTGACCCGGGTTCAAACCGAACATTGCCCGCATACATTGGGTTTAGACTGTCTGGCTCAGCGAGCATCTTGAGCCAAGCGGTCCCCTTGAAATTTTCATTATCAATTTTTTGTTCTTTGGGAAAAATCACTGGGTCTTTTTTGTCAGGATTTTTCTTCTCTGAACAGCTTGAAAAGAATATTAGACTGATTGTAAGGAGGTAAAAAATTCTTGTATTCATAGGTTAAATAGGTGTATTTATCTTTATTCTTTTAGACGATCTAGTATTGGATTTAAAATTGAAAGTGCGGATTTTGCTTTTTCTTTTCCAGCGGTTGTCGCTATAATTTGTGTAAATGCTTTTAGCTGTTCGGGCTGCCAACCTACATTGAGGGAAAGATTATAATGACTTCTTAGCATGGGTTCAAGGCCACCAAGACTTGCAATAATGGAGATGGTTACTAGCTCCCGTTGTTTAAAACTGAGTACATCTCGCTCAAAGATATCTGCAAACAGATGTTCTTTAAGGAAGCGATCCATCTCAGGAGAGAATTTTTGATAGGCTGTTTTATCACCCAAGGGTCGTCCAATAAGTTGTTCTAAATTATTTTTTCCCCGTGCGTATTTTTCTCTTGAGTCGGTTATAGGGGATGCTTGTGCTCCACGAACATCATTTATTCCTTGTGCTTTCCTTTCTTTTAATACTTCGAGTAAGGTTTGTAAACCACGGATACTTCTCGGAAATCCTGCATAAGCATAAAGATGTACCACTATTTCTTTTTCTTGGTTGACGGTAAGTCCATTGTCCAAACCTTCCGCAAGAATACTCTTGAGTTTTTCCAATGCGCCTTGTGAAGTAAAACTAGCTATTTTAATGATGCTTTGTTCTTGAGGGGTAAGTAGCTCCTGCTTTAAAGCTGAATTTTGGGCATTGGTTGGGTACCCAATAATTAAAAGGAGGACAAAAACACAGCGGTGGACGTTGTGTAACTTAAATAAATTCATTGCCTTGCTGTTTGTTAAAATTTAGTAGAACGTATTCATTCATTGATTTAATTTTCTATGATAAAGTAGTCTTTTTTCATTTGGATAGTGTCGATATATAAAAAAACTTTTCTAGGTTGTTTGAACTACATTCCATCAGCTCTAAAAATTCATTTTAATAGAAGGCTGAATTTAACGGGAATTCAATAGTACCCTTAATAGACAATTTAGAAAAAAAAGGTTTAATAAACAGGAATATTACCCTTTAAAAAAAAGTATCTTTATTGAAATTAGTCTATGGAAAAAACAAAGTTTTGCCGTTACTGTGGGATTGAAATTACCGAATCCTCGAAATTTTGTCCCTCTTGTGGGAAGGATCAATACAGCTCCAATTTCACAGCATCGGAAGCCACGTCATCTAGGGGAAAGGACTCCATTAATTCGGAGTGGATCATTACCTTATTGTTGGCTTGGTTTTTTGGAGTCTTTGGAGCACATCGTTTTTATAACCGCAGATATGCTTCGGCAGTTCTTATGTTATTTACTTTAGGTGGACTAGGGATTTGGTGTATCATAGATTTGATTATCGTTATTATGGGTAAGTTTAAAAATGCGGAGGGTCATCCAATCTCCATCAAGGGATAAATATTCATAGCAGTTCCATAAAAGTTTAACGAATTTAATTAGTAAACGACAACGTTTAAACGTTAAAGCATAAAGAAAAAGCCATCATAATATGATGGCTTTTTTTATGGAATACTTTTTTCATTTATAGGTTATAGACAACTCTTAGTGTGATAAATCGAGGTTGTATAAATGTTTGTGAACTCAATACGGATAAATTATTTGCACTTGTTCTAACCTGAGCATCAATATCTAAGATGTTGGTTAACTTTAATTCAAATTCCCAAGGTGCTTGTTTTTCTTTGCGATACAATATACTGGCTTCCCAATTTTGAAAGGATTGGGAGTTTGTTCCAAAATCTTGGGTGGTATAACTGTATTTAGTCAAAAATGTAAATTTCTCAATGATATAGGCATCGAACTCTATGGAAGGGGCCTTGACAATAAAGGTTGTTTCTCGATCTCCTTGATTGTTTTTGATCACACTATACCGATACTGAATATTTACATTAGGGGCTACTTTAAAGTTGGTTCTAAGACCTGGAGTTAAGGTTTGTGTATAGGCTTTGTTTAAGGAGGGGTCTCCTTGAATAAACTGGTTGACTTTACTGTAGTTTAACGATGCATTTAAAGTGGCTCTAAGCTTACCAAAGCTCCGTTGTATCCTTCCAAAAACGTTAAAATTCTCATCGGCAAAATTAGAATTGAAAAACGTAGTGGTACGGATGATATTTTCAAAATTTGTAAAGTTTCGGATTTGGTCGATATTACTGGAATAGGCCATCCGTGCGAATACATTCGTATAGTTAAATAAGTTAAAACTGCTATACAATAAACTGATGTTGTGGGATAGCGCATTTTGTAAATCAGGTTCTCCGTATTGTATGCTGTTGTAGTTGTTAAGAACCAAACCACTAGCCAGACGTGTAACATCGGTGAATTGGTTTTGCATACGATAGTTTAAGGTCAAACTTTCCCCCTTTTTAATTTGAATACGGGTTTCAAAATCGGGTAAAAACCGCAGGAAATTTTCTTTAACTTCTGTACTGTTTTGAACATTCCTATTGCCATAGGCATGAATGGAAAAACCTGGTGTAAAAGTGAAAATACCAGTTCTCAAGCGATAATGTACCCCAAGGTACAGATCACTAAAATTATAGTCAACATCATTTTTTGAACGCCCTTGATTAAAATTGGGGGTGGGTTCAAAGCGCTCTCCATCTTCTAAAAATTGAAAAATAGTTGAGTTAAACTGTTGTCGGCTTAAAATGGTTCCCAAAGTAATGTTTAGGTTACTCTTACCATTGATGATATGGTAATAATCTAATTTTGCATCCAATTGATTCGATTGGATCCTTCTGTTTTGCCCAAGGTTATAGGAGCTTAAAGTGGGGTCTAAGCCCAAAGCAACTGCGGTGTTGTCAAAAGCGTCCTGTCCATCAGGATTGTTAACTAAAACGGCATTGTAAAAGGGGTCTTCATCTTTGATAAGGTGTTGTGCTTCAAAGGCAAAAATATTTTTTTCATCAAGGGTGAAGTAGTAATTTAAATTTTGATTGATGCTAAACGGTGCCACCTCTTCAATTTGTGCGGTGTTGCCAATAATGGAAGACAAGATGTTTTGATCCTGTGCATCTTTGCTGGCTCGAATGAACACATCGTAATCAAATTGTGCACTTCCATTGGGTTTATAGGAGGCACTCAATTTAATTAAGGCTTGTTGGGAGCGTTCAAGACTTGTTTCATCAGTCGTTTCATCTGGAATTTGTAGTGCTTCACTAGTGTATTGAATAAAGCTTATTTCTTTGGAATTAATCTTACTTGAATTATAAATCAAGAATCCTCCAAGGTCTAATTTTTTGTTGGGGGAATAGCTAAAGTTAGCCGTAGCCAATTTATTTTCAATATTCTGAGCATCATTTTGACTGGTCAAAAAGTTAAGGCTATTGTCTCCAAGACTTATGTTGGTACCACTTTGACTACTGGGCGTCTTGAAGCCTCCACCAAAACCGCGGATGTCTCTTCTTGAGAGCGCTACTTCGCCAATGTTATTGAGGTCACCAATAAAGTTGATGGTGTATTTTGGACTGTAATAAAATAATTTAGGTTGGAGTAGGTACCTACTTTGGGTAGGGGAATCTCCACCCCCCGCTGTGATGTTCCCAAACCAAAAACTTTCTTTTCCTTTTTTTAGTTTGATGTTGATGGCTACGTTGTCTTGATTGTTTCTTACCCCTCTTAGTTGCCCCACTTCTCCATAATTTTTTAGCACTTGGATTTTATCTACAGTACTTGAGGGAATATTTTTTGTCCCGATTTTGGTGTCTCCATCAAAAAAGTCTTTTCCATTGACTAGGAGTTTATTGACGACCTTCCCTTCGACTTCAATTTGTCCACTATCGTTGATTTCCACCCCTGGGAGTTTGTCAATGATGTCTTCTAATTTACGTTCTGATCCGTTTTTAAAGGAGTCAGCATCATAGATTAAGGTGTCTCCACGAACTAAAACAGGGATTTTAACGACCACTTCATCTAACGCAATATCTGCACGAAGGGTAAAGTTTTTTTTGACATCACTAGCTGTTGTATTAAGGCTTTCGTTAATACTTTGAAGGCCAAAAAAACTGACTTGAATTTTGTAGGCTGTGTTTTCTTTTAATTTTAGTAAAAAATTTCCCGCATCATCTGTCATGGTGAAGGCATCTAAGGTGTTGGTGGCCTTATTGATAGCCACGACACTGGCTTGTTCAAGCGGTACTTTTAGGGTGTCAAGGACTTTTCCTTCGAATTTTAATTGTGCGTGACCTACAACAGCAGATAGAAGGAGCAGTGTAAAAAGTTTTATTTTCATGTGTGTTTTGCTAAATAAAAGATCCTTTCTAACCTCTTCTTCTTCTACCCATGTTGTTTCTCATTTCTTGCATCTTGCCGACAACAGTTTCTCTGTAATCATTGATGGTAATTTCAATTCCTTTTTTAGGGGCGATTATTTTTTGTTTTTCCTTGGGATTCATTATAATTTCCGAACAGAGTAGGGTAGTATTTTCTGCACTTACTTCTAGGATTAAACCGGGAAGCCCCCAAAATTCTGCTGGGCCATGTTTTACGGGTATTTGCATGGTATACCACGCTTCAACCTGTGTTAATTGAATATCTTTTTCTTCGGCCTCTGCCTCGTTATTTCTTAAATCACTCCATGAAAAATTAAACCACTGCAATTGTTCTTTTGGAACAATAGCCGTCGCTTTAAAACAGGTATATTTTCCGATTATTTTTGTTTCCGTACCCATTTTCCATTCAAAAGGTTGCAATTCATCTTTAACCAAAAACCGCTTTCCATAAAACTCTTGAGCTTGAACTAAGGTTTTTTCATCCACATTTTTATACTGTTTTCCACGGGCAAAATTGCTTCCCCACGAGTCTGTTGCTCCAGAGATGGCATCCACTTTTTCTTCTTCAATAAATAGAGATGCAGTCGAATTAAAACTAAGGATATAGGTCTTTTCTAGCCGATTTTTTAAGCGTGCTTTCATTTGTTTTTTTTGGGCTTCACTCATTCGTGCCCCCCAGCTTCCTAAATCCATAGAGGATTTGGAAAAATAATAGGCCTTTCCTTGAAAGTCCACAGGGTTTGTTGGATTGGTAAATGAAAATAACGATAGTAAGGTAATTAGGGAAATTAAGGTTTTCATGTATAAAATATTTGTTTAGGCAATATAGCAAAATATTAAACAATATTATTCGTTCATCATTCTATAAAGCCTATTTTTGGCGTATTTTAACATAAGTAAGACGGTTTTTTAACTATTATGACCTAATTTGTTTAATAAGCTTTCTAAAGCTCCTGTGTTCTTTGAATCCAACGATATTCCAAAAAAGGTAAAACGGAACAAACCCTATCAGTTAAAAATGATGTTGGAAACTTCTGTTTTATTTTTTTACTCTTTAATCTTCCAAACACGATTCTCTCTTTTTAGAACTTTAAATGGTTTGGGATAAAAATTTCAAATCCTTAGGTGATGGTTTTTTCTTTTAATTCTTCAAAGCTTGCAGAACCATCATTACTATCAAATTTTGTTCTGTCTATTTTTTATGTGGTTTTGCTTTGTTTCTATACCAATAAATCAAACCTTATGAATTCAATTTTAATTTGATGGGAAGATTTAGAGAGACGTTTACATATTTAACCATTGTTTAAATTCTGCTGCTTTATTTTTACTGATTATTATTTCTATATCAGAATGGGGATTTACTAAAATTTTAAGTTGACTATTCCCATAAGGAACAATTTTTTTAATTGCACTAATTGCAATTATAAACTGCCGGTTGGCTCTATAAAAATTGACAACGTTTAAATTCGTGTAGATCTCATCAAGACTAATATTTGTGGTCGATTGTTTACCATCAAAGCTAACCACATACGTAATTGTGCTTTCAACGAAAACATAAGCAATTGTTTCAATTGGAATAGGGACGAGTTCATTTCTTAAATAGGTTAAAATTCTTTTTTTACCCTTTTCGTTAAGGTTCTGTTCATCGAGCTCATTACCCTCCTCTTTTTCTACTTTTTGTTGATAGTTAATTAAATCCGTATTTAACTTTGATAAGCTGAGCAACTCGGTTTCAAGTTCTTGATTTTTAGACTCTAGCTTTTTTTCATATGTACTTCCTATTATTCTAACGGCTAAGAAACATGCAAGTACCATTATTAAACCCATAATTCCAAAAACCAAATAATACTGTCTCTTTAACTCTTTAATTTGTTCAGATAATTTATCCAAATTGGCCTGTGCCAACATAATCCAATCTGAGTTTCCTATCGGGTACATACTAATGACCTCGAAATCTCCTTCTGGATTATCATTTTTATTGATTATTTGTTTGTATAAATAGCTGGGTGTTACGGCTTCTTTGACTGATGATAATGGATTTTTGACATCGATAACCTGACCTATCTTTGTTTTTTTAGGGTGGCATATAATCTTACCAGACCAATCAAAAACTGAAATAAACATACTTTCGGAATCGGTCTCCTGAATACTTTTTTGAATACTCTTTACAATAGTTTCTTTTGTTGTTTGGAACGTAATTTGGTCACTTATCAAACTTGAAATTTGCTTGACTTCTTTTTGGGTCAATGCAATTTGTGAATCAAGAAGTTTAGTTGAGCTAATGGTAGTGAAATAGTTTACCGCTGTAAAGGAAACACCAAGAAAAATAATCGTTATAGCAATAAAGGTGAAAAAATATAGTCGATCTTTTTGCATCCGTTATTTCTGTTGTTTTAGAATAGTTATTAAATATACTATTTAATTAGATCACTTTTTAGAATAGCTAATGATGCAAAATGAGAAATGTCAATGAAGAAACAGCATTTATTAAAAAAGTTGAAGTGAATATTTTCCTTTTCAAAGGTAAATTTTCCGTTTCACACAGTTTTATTTTAGCATACGTCTAGATTTCCATTAATTTGTCGTGAATTAAAAAAAAGATATTTAACTATGAAACATTTTTCAAAACAGCTTTTTAAGCTTTCACTTCTTTTACCGTTTATTTTTATAAACTGTACAAAAGATGTCAATGAACCAGAAATTCCAATCGATGATACCCCGTCGATTATCAACACAACAACTTATGATTTGGCTTCTATTGCTATAGATAATATATCGGGTACTGCAGCGTTTAAGGAATTGTCTGACGGCTCTTTAACGGTAGATTTACAACTACAAAATACGCCTTCTGGAGGCCAACATCCAGCACACATTCATTTTAATACGGCAGCAGAAAGTGGTGGAATCGCTGTTTCATTAGAGGCGGTTGACGGTGATACTGGAACAAGTACAACCAACTTTGCCACTTTAGATGACGGTTCTTCCATTACATATTCTCAACTTTTAGACTTTGATGGATATATTAACGTTCATCTAAGTAGTGATGAACTTTCAACACTTGTTGCTCAAGGTGATATCGGACAAAATGAACTTACAGGAACTTCAAAGACCTATGCACTAGACAGTGTTGCAGTTCCAGATATTAACGGTTCTGCAACTTTCTATGAGCGAAACAATGGTGAGGCTTTAGCCGTAATAGCTTTAGAAAATACCCCAGCAGGTGGCGTGCATCCAGCGCATCTTCATATGAATACGGCAGTTGAAGGTGGTGAACTTGCTTTTACGTTCAATCCCGTGAATGGTGATACTGGAATGAGCAAAACAAATGTTGCTGTTTTAAATGATCAAACTGCGTTTGGTTATGATGAGATCCTTGACTATGATGGCTACATAAATATTCATTTAAGTGCTGACGAACTTTCAACAGTTGTTGGTCAAGGAGATGTTGGACAAAATGAACTTACAGGAACTTCAAAGACCTACGCACTAGACAGTGTTGCAGTTCCAGATATTAACGGTTCTGC
>CBFIJI010000002.1:0-92617 GCA_965662885.1 Flavobacteriaceae bacterium
GAATTTTAGATGCTTTGGTATTGAGTTTCTTACTAAACCCATTCATAAAATGTGCCGTGATAATTGCTGCAAAAGGAAAAATGGAAAAAATATAATGTGGCAATTTATATTGCGATGATGAAAGTGAAATAAAAATCAATACAAATCCCATTAGAGAGATGTATTCATTTTTAGATTTCATTTTTGAAAATAAGCACAATATAAAATCCCTTATTTGCGAAAAAAGTGCTGGGATAAAAAACCAAATCCAAGGTTGAAAGTCCCATAAGATGGTATGGAAAAAATAGAAAAACCCTTGACCATTTTCCCAAGAACTTTCTCCTGTAATTCTTCCAAAACTTTGTGTCCAGAAAAAGAATTTTATTCCAGACGGGCTGTCAATTCCATAAGCAGATTTTTCTGGATGCAGGTCAAACTGTGTGTATAAGCCCCAACACATTGGGAACAATAAAATAGCGACAAAAAGAAATAGTAAAAGCCATTGTGCTTTAAAAATATTACGCCACTGTTTTTTGATTAAAAATTGTGAGCCAAAAGCTGCAAATAATACAACTAAAATCAAAGGTCCTTTTGTCATCATTCCAACTGCAATACCGATGCTTAAAAGGAAGAGATGCTTGAACTGTCCTGATTGAAGATATTTCGCCATTTGCCATACTGAAAAAATGATGGAACTCATCAAGATAGTATCTGTTCTTACATCATTAGTTATTAAAAATAATGCTTGTGTAGTACCAAGAATAAGAGCTGCAAGTTGCGATGTTTCTTTAGTGTAGTATAATCTACTAAACTTATAGGTGCTGTAAAGACCAAGTATCGCAAATAGTACTGAAGGAAGTTTATAAGCAAAATTAGAAATACCAAAAATGAGATAAGAAACTGCTGAAACCCAAAATAAAAAAGGAGGTTTGTCCAAATAGTCTTTCCCATTTTCAAAAACATGAAGAAAACTTTTAGTAAAACTCATTTCCATTGAAATCATTGCGTATTGTGCAGCGTCAACTTCCATGACATCAATGAATAAGTTAAAAAAATAAACAGCTACTATACCTGTAAAGAGTATACTATATCTATAGTTTTCAATAAAATTTGAAATAGTTTTGATAAGGGGCTTGTAATTGCGCTAATTAAGCGATTAAATTTCGTGTTACAAATTTTTTAATAATGACTAATTTATAAGACGTCACTAAATTACATATAAATAGATTAACGACTAAAAATTGTATTTGTTTTTTACCAATACCAGCGCATTGCCGGCAGGTGGTCTAAGAAAAGTTTATAAAAAAACACCGAAGAGGTTAAATTCCCAATAAAGTGGTGATTGATAAATCATAGGCATTTTTTCAATCCACCATTTGAAAGTGCCAACATCAATTTTCAGTTTGATATTCTTTCTTCTCTACAGGTTCTTCCATTGGTGTAGGCTCGTGTCGCAGATTGAGGCGTTTGGTTGACTTAAAAACTATTGAATACGAATTTTCAGGGTTTGTGCAGCTCCAAAATCATTAAAATGGGGGAGTGTTGCACGAAAGCCACCTTCGGGCAAGGATTCCCAATCAATTGACTTTCCACTGGCCAAATGAATGATTTCACTATTTTCTTTAGGTGTCACACTTTTAAGCTCAAAAGTGCTGCTTTTAGGGGCCTCACTAATAAGGGCATACAAAAACTTTCCATCTTCACTTAATGTAAAAAACGTGGCGGCTTCCCGAAATTTTTCCTGACTATTCGTATTGTAAATCGCCTCACCATTACTTTGTAACCATGCTCCTATCGTATAAAGCCGTTCGATGGAAGCTTGAGGAATTAAGCCATTCGCCATAGGCCCAATATTTAACAAATAATTACCTCCTTTGGCCGTAATATCTATAAGCTGATGGATTAAGGTCGTGGCTGATTTCCAATTCGTATCATCTTTTCGATACCCCCAAGTATCATTCATCGTCATACAAACCTCCCAGTCATAATCAGAAGTTCCATTTAGAATTTCTTGTTCTGGTGTGCCAAAATCTCCAGCTGCATTTTGATAAGCATTCATGCCGCTCATTCCCTGACGGGCCTTTCCAATACGGTTATTAATGATTAATTCAGGGTCTAGATCCATAAGATAACGATATAACTCCTGTCCTTGTTCTTCAGTCCATTCGGGAATCCATTCCCCATCAAACCATAAAACTGCTGGTTGATATTGGGTTACTAATTCTGTTAATTGAGGGATAAGAAAATCCTCGCGATAACGATCCCAGTTGGCCGAAGGGTTGTTTTGATGGGAATAGTCTTTAGGAGATTCTGCATCTGGATGATGCCAATCCATAATGGAATGATAAAAACACAACTTAATACCTGCTTTCTTGCAGGCGTCGGCCAATTCTTTTAAAAGATCCCTTTTAAATGGACTGGCATCCATAATATCATAGGTGCTGACTTTTGAATCCCATAGGGAAAAACCATCGTGATGTTTTGAGGTAATGACAATGTATTTCATCCCAGCATTTTTAGCAATGGCAACCCATTGCTCAGCATCGAAATAAATAGGATTAAATTGTGTAGCCAGTTGTTCATAATCTTTGATGGGAATGTCTAAAGAATGCATAATCCATTCGCCGACCCCTCCTTTTTTTACGGTCTGGTTATTCCATTCCCCAGCAGGAAGCGCATAGAGTCCCCAATGGATAAACATTCCAAAAGTTGCTTCTCGCCACCATTCCATGCGTTGATCTTTTTCGTATTGGCTTTCTTGTGCAGCCAAAGGTTGGAAGTCACTAAAACATAACAATAGGGCAACAATAAAAAATAGATGATTTTTCATGGTGTTCTTTTTCTAAAAATAGTAAAATAAAAAATGCTTGACTGCTCCCTTTGATAAAACATTACTTGCCCCATAAGTTAGGACTCGTTACAATATAAAAAACCCTTTACAAATTTATTTGTAAAGGGTTTTTGTGGTACCTCCAGGAATCGAACCAGGGACACAAGGATTTTCAGTCCTTTGCTCTACCAACTGAGCTAAGGTACCTCGCATTAAGCGGTTGCAAATATAATCGCCTTTTTATAACCCCGCAAAACATTTAGACGAATTTCTTTGTAAATTTAGCATCCATAAAAAAAAATAAATGCATTTGATCCTAGATTTTGGCAATACACTAATCAAGTGTTTTGTTTTTGATCAACAAAGTGTGGTGTTTAAAAACAGCGTAAATATCGATGGTTGGCAACAAAATGGTGTTCAAATATTAGAGCGTTTTCCGGGCATCGAAGCCGTTATGATTTCAGATGTTAGTGGTATTACAAAACAAAATCCTCCAATATTCTTAAGGGAATTACCCCTTTATTATTGCAATTCAACCTTAAAACTCCCTTTTACCAACCATTATAAAACCCCTAAACGTTTGGGTGCTGACCGAATTGCATTGATGGCTGCTGGAGCTCTCTTACATCCTACAGAAGATCTTTTGGTCATTGACTTAGGAACCTGTATTACTTATGATTTTAAGGATAAAAACAATAATTTTTTTGGGGGTGCCATAGCTCCTGGTTTTTCCATGCGTTATAAAAGCCTTCATGAAAAAACGGGACAACTTCCTGATTTGGAACCCAAACATCCAGAGCATTGGATTGGAAATACTACTGAAAATGCCATTCATTCAGGTGTTTATTTTGGTATTATTTCTGAAATTGAAGGTCAAATAGCACTTTATCAAAAAAAATATGGAGATTTAACAGTAATTTTGGTTGGTGGAGATGCAGAAAGGTTGTCTAAACCATTAAAAAATAGCATATTTGCCCATTCGAATTTTTTAGCCATTGGCTTAAATTACATCCTAGAACTCAATAAATCCGAATGGTAAAACACGGTACTCTAATAGCGATTCTTTTCTTTTCTTTATTTTCCTTTGCGCAAAATGGAACGGGATCCCCATACTCCTTTAGTGGACTTGGTGAAAACACTTTTAAAGGAAATCAAATCAATCGTTTTATGGGCGGGGTGGACATCTACAATGATTCCATACATGCCAATTTAAAAAATCCTGCTAGTTATGGCACATTGAAAATGACGAATTATGCCTTAGGGATAAATTATCGTTCCAATCAATTGTCTGGAGTGGAAGGTGAAGCCAATGTGACTACTGCCTCCATTGACTACTTGGCGGTTGGAATTCCTACCAAAAAATTTGGATTTGGATTTGGATTGATTCCTTATTCATCCTTAGGATATCGAGTTGAATCATTAAACGAAACAGAAACTCCAAGTAAGCTCAATCGCTTTGATGGAAGTGGGGGTATCAACCAGGTGTTTTTTTCCGTAGGTTTTCCACTTTTTAAATACCTTACTTTAGGAGCGACATTTAATTATAATTTTGGAAATCTTACCTATAGAAACTCTCAATTTATTGATGAGGTTGATCTGGGTACTTTCCTGACCAGTCAATCCAGTGTCTCTGGATTGAGTTATCAATTTTCAACGAATTTAACACTACCACTTAAAAGGGGATATGAACTAACCGCCATGTTTTCTTATACTCCTGAAAACATGCTTGAATCTAAAAATCAGCAGGCCTATTTTACGCAGTCTCTTTTGGGGAATTCGCTGGCAGATGCAGAAGAAATTGATTTATCAGTTTCAGGTTTAGACCAAACGGAACTGTCGCTGTCCGAGTCAATCAGTTATGGAATAGGAATTGGAAAACCCAAAAAATGGTTCCTCGGTGTGCAACAAAATTTAAAAAAATCGGCTAATTTTAACAACGAGTTCGTTGAATTGAATAATGTAAGTTATGCCAATGGAAATCAACTTTCTGTGGGAGGGTTTTTTATACCTAATTTCAGTTCGTTAACCAGTTACTGGAAAAGAGCAGTATATCGTTTTGGTTTTCGAACAGAGCAGACAGGGGTTTTAGTCAATAACAGTGAAATTACTGACTTTGGCATATCTTTTGGAGTTGGTTTACCAATGACTGGCTTGTCCAATACAAATATTGGTTTTGAAATTGGTAAAAAGGAAACCGATAATAACGCTTTAGTTCAAGAGACATATTGGACGCTGCGTGTCGGTTTTTCGTTAAATGATTTGTGGTTTATAAAGAGAAAATACAACTAAAAGTGCTATTATGAGAAGATTAAAAATGTTAATGACCATTCTTTTTTTGATATTTACGAGTCAAATAAGTTATGGTCAATTTAGTCCAGAGTGTGCGCAAAATCTTTCGATTTTCGCAGAATTTGCAAAAGTAAAAAATTACGATTCAGCCTATGAGCCTTGGATGGCTGTTCGGGAAGCCTGTCCAAAAATGAATGCAGCCATCTTTACCTATGGTGAGCGTATTTTGAAAGATAGAATTAAAAGAGAAATTGACACCGAAGCTTCCAAGCAAGACCTGTTAAAACTCTATGACGAATGGGCAGAGAATTTCCCCTCTCGAAAAGGTGTGAGTCGGCTTGGTGATATTATCAGTAGAAAGGCACAAGCCATGTTGGATTATAAAACAGCTGACTTAAAAACCATCTACAATACCTATGACCAGGCTTATACGACCGATGCTACAAGTTTTAAAAATCCAAAACTTTTGTACAACTACTTTAAAACAATGTACGACCGCTACAAGCAAGGGGATGCTGAGGTAACTACTGAACTTTTGTTTAATAAATATGAAGAAGTTTCAGAAAAGTTTGAATTAGAAAGTGTGAATTTATCTAAAAGATTAGATGTCATTCTTAAAAAAGAAGAAGCTGGAACACCACTTACAAGTCGTGAGACCAAAAATAAAAGGGTTTATGGTGTTAATTCAAATGCCATTGGAACCTTTCTTTCTAACCTTAATGCAATCATAGCGAAAGAGGCGACTTGTGAAAATTTAATTCCACTTTATCAAAGAAATTTTGAAGAAAATAAAATGGATCCCATTTGGTTAAAGCGTGCCGCTAGTCGAATGGATAGTAAAGAATGTTCTGATGATCCTTTCTTTGTTACCTTGGTAGAAGCGCTTCATAATCTTGACCCTTCTGCAGATTCCGCGTACTACCTTGGATTACTAAATGATAAAAAAGGTAACAGTAATGAAGCCTTAGAATATTATGAAGAATCAATTGAACTAGAAACAGACAATTATAAAAAAGCAAAGATTCTTTTTAAAATTGCGACTAAGTTTAAAAATGCAGGAAGAAAATCATCGGCAAGATCATACGCACAAAAAGCGTTAAATTTTCAACCTTCTATGGGACGCGCTTATATCTTAATTTCATCGCTCTATGCCAGTAGTGCTAATGACTGCGGAGATACACAATTCAACAAACGTGCAGTGTATTGGTTAGCAGCCGATGTTGCTAGAAAAGCAGGTAGAGTAGATGCATCCCTTAAATCATTTGCTAATAAAACTGCGGCAAGTTATGTGGGAAGAGCCCCAAGTAAAACAGATATCTTTACAGAAGGTAACGAAGGGGCAACCATCAAATTTAACTGTTGGATCAACACCAGTATTACGGTTCCAAAATTATAAATGAAAAAAAAATATCCTAACATATTTTATGGGGTTATAGCATTTGCTGTAACCCTATTTTTTTCATGTGAAGATAATTCAAAGGCTTTATCAGAAATCAATTTTGACAGTCAGGATCCCGTTGGAACAGCGACAAAAATTCGAATGGTTTATACCGATTCTGCCAAAGTCCAAGCAATATTAACGGCTCCAATCCATATTGATTACAACAACTTAAGTTTTCAATATTCTGAATTTCCAGAAGGGCTTAAGGTTGTTTTTTTTGACGATGAAGGTAACCAAAACGAAGTCTTAGCCAATTATGGTGTGATATATGAAGCAACCCAACTTGTTGATCTAAAAGGGAATGTCCGTTTGATTTCTCACGACGGTTCCATTTTAACGACTCAACAACTTTATTGGGATTCGGCACAAGAATGGCTCTTTACTGAGGAACCCTTTACTTTTGAAGATAAAGACTACAATTTCGATGCAGTCCGATTGGATACCAACAAAGATTTTAGTAAATTTCAAACAGGAAAGCTCATTGGAACGGTTGTCGTTTCCACAGAAAATGACTCTATTCCTTAAATTTAATTATGAGAAAATATCCTATTTCAGAAGTCCTTTATTGGGTGATCGCTGTTGTTTCTATTTATGAGACCTTTTCCATTTGGAACAGTAATCGTCAAAAAGCCTTTATTTTTATCGGTTTTGCAGTCATTTCTATTTTTATGGCACTCTTCCGAAGACATTACCGTATAAAATTCAATAAACGAAGCGAGGATTAATGATAATCACCGACTTGGTTATTCTAATTTGCTTGACACTTTCGGCTTTCTTCTCCGGAATGGAAATTGCCTTTATTTCTTCCAATAGGATTTTTTTAGAAATTGAAAAACAACAAGCTGGACTGACATCAAAAGTATTAAAAAGCATTACTCAAAATCCCTCCAGATTTATTGCAACCATGCTATTAGGAAACAATATTTCCTTAGTCATTTATGGGATTTTTATGGGAGAACGCATCTTAGAACTTTTTTTCCCACAAACAGATGGAGGCTTGTTAATGGTATTCTATCAAACGTTGATTTCCACTGGAATTATTTTATTAACCGCTGAATTCCTTCCTAAGGTTTTTTTTCAAATCTACGCAAACACCTTCATTAAGATATTTGCTATTCCAGTTGCTTTTTTTTACTACGCTTTTATGCCCTTAACGCATTTGACAATTCAACTGACCGATGGTATTTTAAAACGTTTTTTTAAAACTCAAAATGACCGTGTTCAACTCTCTTTTTCAAAAATTGAGTTGGGTAATTATATTGAGGAGCAGTTAGAATTCACCCAAGACAAAGAAAATATCGATTCTGAAATTCAAATTTTTCAAAATGCCCTTGAATTTTCAGAAGTGAAGGCAAGGGAGGCAATGGTTCCCCGAGCTGAAATTATTGCTGTAGAAAAAGACACTGCCTTGGAGGAGGTCAAAGCCTTGTTTATGTCCACAGGCTTTTCTAAAATACCTGTTTATCAAGAGAATATTGACGATATTATCGGCTATATACATGCCTTTGAAATGTTCCGTAAACCTAAAAACACACAAAGTATTCTATTACCTGTGACCTTTGTTCCAGAAACGATCAGAATTAATGAATTGTTAAAGTTGTTGACCCGGCAACATAAAAGTATGGCGGTAGTTCTTGATGAATATGGAGGGACTTCAGGTATTGTAACTGTTGAGGATATCGTCGAAGAACTTTTTGGAGAAATTCAAGATGAACACGATACCATTGACCATTTTGAAAAACAAATCACTGAAAATGAGTATGAGTTTTCGGCACGACTAGAAATTGACTATCTCAACCAGGCCTATGATTTAAATCTTCCAGAGTCTGAATTTTATGAAACTTTAGGGGGTTTTATTGCATTCAATACTGGAGAAATTCCCACGACTGGTGAACAACTCAATATTGAAAATTTTGAGATCACCATAAAAGAAGTTAGTGCCACAAAAATTGAACGCCTCCGACTAAAAATCAAAAATAAAGATTAAAATAGCGGAGGAGATTTCCCATTAGAACTTCTTGTAAATTTTTTCATTTACATACCCTTTCTTAATTCGTTGGAATAGCTTAATTTCGCAAACTATCAATAAAGATGCACTATGGCAGTTTTAGGAAAAATTAGACAACGATCCATCTTCTTAATTTTAGTAATTGGGATGGCTTTGTTTGCATTTGTAATATCAGGAGTCTTTGGAAATAACAATGCCTCTTCAGGTCCCGATGACCCCTTAGCAACTATTAACGATGAAGAGATTGATGTTCTTCTCTTTCGTCAAATGGTTGAACAAACAGAACGTAACACAAACTACAGCACATTACAGTCCGTTGACCTAGTGTGGAATCAAATGCTCAGGAGTACAATTCTAGAACAAGAATTCGAAAAATTAGGAATCGATGCTGGAAAGGAGCAATTAGAACAAATTATTTCATCAAATGATTCTTTCGTAAATGATCCACGATTCCAAAATGAAACGGGATTTTTTGATTTTGGAATTTTTATGGATTTTATTGCTCAGTTAAAATTAGAAAATCCTCAAGCTTACGATTCTTGGAAACTTCAAGAGAGTAACTTGGTTGGGGTTGCCAAACAAAATATTTACTTTGATTTAATTAAGGCGAGTACATTACCAACTGAGGTGGAAGCAAAAGCGTCCTACCATTTGGAGAATGATAATGTCAACATCAAATATGTTCAAGTTCCTTACACTTTCATTAATGATAGTTTAGTTACTGTTTCTGATAGAGAGATTAAAAAATACATCAACGATCATAAAGACTTGTATGAAAGAGAGGCTTCACGAAACATCCAATTTGTTCTTTTTGAAGAACTAGCAACAGAAGAGGATGAAGAAGACATTCGCTTACAATTAGAAGCTTTAAAAGACGAACGAATTGCATATAACGATGTTTCCAAGTTAACCGACACTTTGGAAGGTTTAAAAACGACCAAAAACATCACTGAATTTGTTGCAACTTATTCAGACGTAGCCTTTGATTCTATTTATCGTCCTAAAGGAGGATTGGCCAATGAGTATGCTGAAATTCTTTTTGGACTCTCCAAAGGGGAAGTCTTTGGTCCTTACAAAGACGGATCAAAATATAAGATTTCTCGCTTTATCGATCGAAAAGACAATGCTAATATCCGAGCAAGTCATATTTTAATTGCTTACGAAGGAGCTTCGAGAGCCCCCGGAACAGTAACAATAAGTAAAGAAGAAGCTAAGAGAAAAGCCAACCAATTACTCCGTGAAGCGCGCCGTAATCCTGATGACTTTGCTCGCTTGGCCAGAGAAAATTCTGACGGGCCAACCAAAAATAGAGGAGGGGATTTAGGATTTTTTCAAGAAGGCTTAATGGCTCCTGAATTTTTTGAATTTTGTAATAAAAATAAAGTCAATCAATTGGGTGTTGTTGAAACAGAATTCGGTTTCCACCTTATAAAAATTACCGACAAAGAAGATTTAGCATTAATTGCTGATGTTTCAGCAGCAATCATTCCTTCAGAAAAAACGTCAAATGAAATTTTCCGTAAAGCAACTCAATTTGAAATTGATAGTGCTAATGAAGGAGACTTCATTGCATCTGCCGAAAAAATTGATGCGAAAGTTCGACCTGCCAATAACATCACCATTATGGAAGAAAGCCTTCCTGGCTTGGTTCGTCAACGAAATATTGTACAGTGGGCATATGAGTCAGGTACTGATGTTGGAGACATTAAACGCTTTAATTTAAGTTCCGGTGGCTATGTAGTTGTACAACTCACACAAAAAAAACCAAAAGGGCTTGCATCAATAAATGAAGCCCGTTTTCCAATTACTCAAATTTTATTAAAAGAAAAAAAGACGGCCCTAATTAAAGAACAGTTGGCAGGACTATCGACTCTTGAAGCTTTGGCAGAAAAGGAAGATTTTACAATAGAAACTGCTTCGGCAATCAATCAGAAAAATCCGATAATAGTTGGAGCTGGAAATGAACCTCATGTTGTTGGTGTCGCTTTTGGGATGGATGTTGACCAAACCTCTGGACTGATACAAGGCAATAACGGCGTTTATAAAATACAGTTAACGCAAAAAACAGTGGTTCCAGACCTTGAAACCTATACTAATTACGCTAAATTATTGCGGCAACAACAGAATACTAAATTAGCAGAAGCAGTATATAATGCTTTGAAGAAAACATCTTCCATTGAAGATAACAGAGCACTTTATTACTAAAAATTTCGTCAAACCCAAAAAAAAGACCGATATATTCGGTCTTTTTTAGTTTAATGGCATGGTCTTTGCTTTGAAGTGGTAGAATTTAAATTATTTGCCCTATGCATAAAATTCTATCTCCATTAAAATACATCTTAGCAAGAAAGCTTCAAAATACCCAATGGAGATGTGATCCAAGTAGTGAAGCAACGGCAGAATTTTACCAATTGAATTTCATCGATTCTAGTAAAGTAAAAGGGTATTCAAAATCTTTTGATGAAGTTGAAGCACAACTTATGTTCAATGCAAATTTCTTTTTTAAAAGTAAAACGATCATTCAATTTTTTAATGCGGACGAATCTTTTACGGCGCATTTAGACGATGAATATACGCTTACGGCAACTATTGATGATGAAACCCTTATTTTTAAAAAGCAGTAGGCTTCTTTTATAATACCATATCTTCATAACGGATAACAGTAGAAAATCCTTTTGCTTTAAAATAATCAGGGGTACTTTTACCTCCAGAAGCTAAAATAAAATCTCCTCCCCAAGCGCCTAAACTTTTTAACTGCCCCTCATAATCAGCAAAGTATTTTTTTTGGATACATTCGCGACCCAATAAATCACTCAAAAGGAGTTCGTGGGCTAAAAGTAATCGGTTGAATTCTTTTTGGGAGCGACACTTAAGTAAGGATCTTGTGATCGTATTTACTTCTTGAATTCTATTTGGTGAAATCGTTTTTTTAAGAAATGCATTCACCTCGTTTTGACTGTTTTGTTTTTGATTTTGATAAATAAAGTATAGGTTTTCTTTAAAGGGGGGGTCAAATATTACCGGCTTAAGTGAAGGAATACTGTCCTTAATCTGATAACAAATTGGACCATTAGCTGAAGCACAAGCAAGATCATAGCCACTTCCACCAAAGCTATTTTTTAGTAATTCATAAGGGTCGACCTTCGCCCATGCAGCAAGTGTAGCAACCAATGTCGAAGAACTTCCCAAACCCCATAAGCGGTCAAATTCTAAATGAGTAGTTGCCAAAGTCCCTTGACTTAAAAAACTAGGGTGATGGTTTCGAATATTGATCAGAAGTCCCTGTAAACGATCGGAAAATTCAGGCTTGTTTGTTTGCAAGCATTTCAAATCGTTGAGGGCAAACTGCGCTTCAAACCAACACTCTTTTTTTATGGTATAGCTTCTCCACTCCAGTATGTTGGTGGTAGTTGTTTCTACAGAAAGGGTTTGTCCATAACGACAAGGAAGAGCCAAAGCCTCTGCCCCAAGGAGTACTAAATATTCTGCAGTCAGCAATAACTTGCCATGTGCATAGTAGTGTTGCATATCAATTGGGATTTTGACCTAAAAACTGCTGGACTGATTGGGTCGTTACCGCATGCGTTTTAAAATATGCAACAGCTTTAATTTTTTGAGCTGGAGAAGCATCATATTGATTCAGGATATTTAGTAAATGCATTTTCATATGCCCCTTTTGGATTCCAGATGTTACGAGTGAGCGTAAAGCAGCAAAGTTTTGTGCTAAGCCAGCAACAGCAGTAATTTGCATCAATTCTTCCGCATTAGGATGATCTAAAAGTTCTAGAGACCAGACCACCATTGGATGTAATTTTGTTAGTCCTCCAACAGTTCCTAAAGCTAGGGGAAGTTGAAGTGAAAACTCAAAATGCCCATCTTTTATCTCGGCCTTGCTTAAACTGCGGTATTGTCCTGAACGTGCGGCATAGGCATGTACGCCTGCTTCCACTGCACGAAAATCATTTCCGGTTGCGATCACCAAGGCATCTACACCATTCATGATTCCTTTATTATGGGTTACTGCTCGATAAGGTTCTCCATCTGCTATTGCCAAGGCTTGAATAAATTTTTGTGCAAAGTCTTTTGCTGAAACACCATCCTGCGCTCCTAAATCTGCAATGGGACAACTCACTTTTGCTTCTACCAAACAGTTGGGAACATAGTTGGAGAGGATACTCATGACTACTTCAATATTTTGCTCCTCCTTGGAAAGGCTTGTTGCCTTTAAAGCCAAAAGTTTTAAGCTGTCTGCTAATTGCTCTAAGCAAGAATTGATGAAATTGGCTCCCATAGCATCAGCCGTTTGAAAACGAACATGCAATTGGAAATAATGAGGCAATACCGCTGTTTTATTTCGAAGCTCCATTCCAACAATACCTCCACCTCGTTTCTCCATATTTTCAGTCAAGGCTTGCGTACTTTTTAAAAGAGCATCTTTATGAGTGTTGAAAAAGGCTTCCATTTTAACAGCAGAACCTTTAAATAAAAAATGAACCTGCCCCACCTTTTCAGTCGCAATAATTCGGGTTTTAAACCCTCCGCGATCTCCCCAAAATTTGGCTGCTTTACAAGCTGCTGCAACTACCGAACTTTCTTCGATGGCCATAGGTAAGGTATACGGCTTGTCATTAATAATAAAATTAGGTGCTACGCCTAAGGGAAGATAAAAGTTGGTCAATGTGTTTTCGATAAACTCATCATGACGTTTTTGAACCAAAGGATCTCCATTTTGATAAGAAGCCATTACCATTTCACTTTGCTTTGGCTTTTTAAAATGTGCTTTCGAAACCCACTCTATCTTTTCTGTTTTAGACAAACGTGAAAAGCCTTCCACTCTTTTATTCATCACCTAATTTTTTCCAAAGATATACAGTATTTAACAACCAGAAACTTTTCTTATTTCTTTACTCCATCTATTTTGACTAATTTGCTTTCCATTAAAAATGCACGATTGATGAATCAACTTAAAATTTTTACGATCCTTCTAATTTCAACCCTTGTCTTAAATGCACAAGAAAAAGAAATTACCATCCCTCAACTTTGGGATGGTACGTTTAGTGCCGAGCGTTTGGAGTCCATCCGTCCACTTTCGGATAGCGATCAGTACACCGTACTTAAAATTGATCGAAAAAAACAATCAGCTGAAATTGTTCGCTATGATTATGCTAAAGAAGGTTCCGGAACAGCTTTGGTAAGCTCTAAAGATGCTCCTGAAATACCCTTTTTTACTGGTTATACTTTTTCTGATAATGAAGCTAAAATTTTATTAGAAACAGCAGTAGAACCTATCTACCGTCGTTCGAAAAGAGCAAAATATTGGGTATATGATCGCGCTACTAAAAAAGCAACACTTTTAATTGATAAAAAAATACAAGAACCCCTGCTTTCCCCTGACGGTCAGAAAGTGGCTTTTGTTTATGAACGCAATCTCTACATTAAGGATTTAACCAATAACAATTTGGTGGAAATCACCAAAGATGGAAACTATCAAACCATTAATGGAATTACCGATTGGGTGTACGAAGAAGAATTTGGATTTGTTCGTGCTTTTGATTGGAATCCAAACAGCAAACAATTGGTCTATATGCGTTTTGATGAATCTAAGGTTCCCATTTTTTCAATGGATGTCTATGGAAATGATCTCTATCAATTTCCGTATATATTTCGTTATCCAAAAGCTGGGGAATCCAATGCGGTGGTTAGTTTGCACACCTTTGACCTCAACACACAAGAAAAGGTATCGCTTCAATTCCCAGAGGAAGCACCCCATTATATTCCTCGAATCAAATTTGATGGAGGTGACAACAGTTTGATTGTTCAAAGTATCAATAGACATCAAAATCATTTAAAGGTGTGGCGATTTAACACCAAGGAAAACAGTGTCGATTTATTGCTTGAAGAAAAAGATGCTGCCTATGTAGATATTCATGATAATATGACGTTCCTTCCAGACCAAAGCTTTCTTTGGACCAGTGAACGCGATGGTTTTAATCATATTTATCATTACGCTTCCAATGGCGATTTAATCCGTCAGGTCACTCAAGGTGATTGGGAAGTAACGGCTTACTATAAATACAATTCCAAAACGAAAGAAATTTACTATCAATCTGTAGAAAAATCGACCATTGGACGTGCCGTTTATGCTATTAAATTAAATGGCAAAGGAAAACGCCTCTTAAGTCCAGAAAAAGGGTACAACGGCGCTCGATTTAGTGGTGATGCCCGATATTATATCCATACCTATTCAGACGAAACAACTGCGCCTGTATTTACACTTAAAAAGACAAGAGATGCTTCTACCCTTCGTATCCTAGTTGAAAATAAAAAATTAGAAGAGCACCTTCAGGAATACAACTTACCCAAAAAAGAATTCTCTACACTTTCAATCAATGGGGAAGAACTCAACATGTGGATGATTAAACCTAAGGATTTTGACCCTTCAAAAAAATACCCCTTACTGATGTTTCAATATTCAGGACCCGGTTCACAGCAAGTGACCAACCGTTGGGGTGATTCTCGAAGTTTGTGGCATAAAATGCTTGCAAATAAAGGCTATATTATTGCTTGTGTTGATGGTCGCGGAACCGGATTTAAAGGGGCTGCATTTAAAAAAGCCACTTATATGAATTTGGTAAAATACGAAGCTATTGATCAAATAGATGCCGCCAAAGCCTTTGGTGCTTTACCATATATTGACGCTCGGCGTATTGGAATTTGGGGATGGAGTTTTGGGGGGCACATGGCCAGTCATTGTTTATTGACGGGAAATGATGTGTTTTCCATGGCTATAGCGGTCGCTCCGGTAACCAATTGGCGTTTCTATGACACTATTTATACCGAACGCTTTATGCGAACTCCTCAAGAAAACCCTGAAGGATATGATTTGAATTCTCCAATTAATTATGCCAAGCAATTACAAGGAAAATTCTTAATCATTCACGGGTCAGGAGATGACAATGTTCACGTTCAAAATACCATGCGGATGGTGGAAGCCCTTATCCAAGCGGATAAACAATTTGAATGGATGATTTATCCTGACAAAAACCATGGGATTTATGGGGGCAACACCCGCAATCATCTGTATACAAAAATGACTAACTTTATTTTCGACAATCTATAACTATGCAAAACGAAACATCAGCTGCCTTAGATAAAGGCTTTTTTGGACATCCTAAAGGACTATTGTATTTATTTTTTGCAGAACTATGGGAACGATTTAGTTTTTATGGCATGCGGGCCTTACTTACGCTCTACATGGTCAATGTTATTTTTGAAGCCTTGGTGGAGCGAGATATTGCAGCTGCAGCAGTGTACGCCTCTTATGGCTCCTTGGTTTACGCTTCAACGGTAGTAGGTGGGAAAATATCAGATACTATTTTAGGCTTTCGGCACTCCATATTTCTAGGTGGGATTCTAATGGCAATAGGGCATTTTGTTTTAGCGATCGAAAATGATATGACGTTTTTCCTAGCCTTGGGTTTTATTGTTGTTGGTAATGGTTTTTTTAAACCCAACATATCCACATTTGTAGGATCACTTTATGAAGACAAGGACCCTCGTAAAGATTCTGGTTTTACCATTTTCTATATGGGAATTAATATAGGGGGATGGATTGCTCCGTTATTATGCGGCTGGCTTGGTCGTGAATATGGCTGGCACTATGGCTTTGGTTTAGCAGGAATTGGGATGTTAGCCGGTTTACTTTTTTTCTGGAAAGGAATGCGTGACGGTGTTTTTGGGGATAAAGGACTTTCACCACAACCCGAGCGCCTTAAAGAAAAAGTAATGGGCTTGGAAAAAGGGACCGTAATTCGAATATTGGCCTTTTTATCTGCCCCATTGATTGCAATCCTTTTAGCTTCTTATAAAGCGATTGGTTCTGGTGAAACACTTTTTGGAGATCAAAATATCGTTAACATTATTTTCAAAGTGATTGGGGTGCTGATTTTGGGCTATCTCGCATATATTCTTAGTACGGTTAGTGCTGAAGAACGGAAAAAATTAATTGTAGCTATTTTCATCACTGTTTTCATGACCCTTTTTTGGGGATTCCATGAGCTGTCTGGAAGTGTGATTACCCTGTTTGCTGCTCGAAATGTTAACCTTACTTTTCTCGATGCTGCACAAACCAATTCCTTAAACTCCATGTTCATCATTATTTTGGCTTTACCTATTTCTTGGATGTGGACTTATTTAAATAAGAAAAAATTAAATCCAAGGACTCCTTTTAAATTTGGTTTTGGTCTTTTAATTGCTGGACTAAGTTTCTATATGTTATCCATAAGTGGAGGTTCGGCAGATGAAAATGGTATGGTGCCTTTTTCCTACCTATTAATCATGTATTTTTTAATCTCTATTGGAGAATTGTTTATGTCTCCTGTAGGGCTTTCTAAAATTACAGACTTATCCCCAAAACGTATTGTAGCTTTTATGATGGGGGTTTGGTTTTTATCCTCGTCCTATGCTTTTCAATTGGTAGGCTTTATCGGGAAGCAACTAGCGGTGGAGAGTGATAGTAGTGATGTTGGTGGTTTACAATCTTTAGACATCTATATTGGGGGATTTGATTTAATCGCAAAATATGCTATCGGTGCTGGTTTAATAGTACTATTGATATCTCCTTTATTGAAAAAACTCATGGGATCCGTTCATTAAAAAAACTCACACAATGAAATATGCTCTTTTTCTAATTTTAACCTGCTTAATTGCACCTGTCACTGCACAAGAAATTCAATGGATGACATTGGATGAGGCTTTGGCTGCTCAAAAGAAAGCACCTAAAAAAATCTTTATGGATGTTTATACCGATTGGTGTGGGCCATGCAAGCTTTTAGACACTAGGACTTTCGGAAATAAAGATGTTGCTCGCTATATCAGCGAAAATTATTATGCCGTAAAATTCAACGCTGAGGGGGAGGAAGAAATTAATTTTTTTGATCAAAAATTCCATAATCCAGGGTATGACCCTAATAAGTCTGGACGAAATTCAACCCATCAGTTTACCCTATTCTTAGGAATTACTGGGTATCCATCCATGGTCTTTTTTACAGAAGATGGAAGCCCCATTATGCCGTTGGTTGGTTTTCAAACCCCCCAACAATTGGAGCTCTTTTTAAAAATGATTTTTCAAGATGATTATCTTGTGTTTTCAACATCTGATGATTTTGAAAACTATCGAAAACAGTTTATTCCAAAGTTTCAAGGTTAATACGGTAGGCACCTAATTTTCGCGTATCGTGAAATGGAATACCTTTTTTTAAACAGCTTTTCTCCCATTGCGATGTCATCCATGGCGCATTGCTCCCGTCAGCAATTACAGCCCTTGGTGTGTAAAATGATAACAAACGGTCCAAATTGATTTTTGGGCTGTTCATTAATACAATATGGCTTGGTGAAAAACTTTTCAATTGATTGGGTTGATCGTCTTTAATGATTAATATTTTAGTGGTATGGTGTACAAAAAAGTTTTTAAGGCTTATGGGATGAACGTCCTTAATACTCGTACTATATAAAAAGTTTTGAAAGGACCTCAATGTCGTTGGGTCTTTATTAGTTCCATGATAGAATAAACTTTTATTTTGATGCTGTATAAGTAAGCTTTCATTGTGTTCGTGGAGTACCCATAAAACATTCTTTTTATTCTGTTCGTCACGCTGATAAAACTGATACAATTGTAGAATAATTAAAATAATCAAAACCCATTTTATTTGGGATATCGTTCTTTTTTTTAGAGTGAGGATTAGGGAGGCTAATAATAAGTAAATCAAAATTAAATGGGTTTCCGTTAAGATGATATTTTGAAACAAAAAGGCCTCTTGTCTTGCAATCCAGCTAATAAATGTATTCATATAAAAGACGACTTGATTAAAGAAGTGAATTAATAAAGAAGGCAAGGGGAAAAAGGCAATGCCACAGCTGAGAAGCATACTGCCAATAAGTAACAAACTAAAGAGTGGGAGAATCACCCAGTTACTAAGTAAAAACAAGCCTGGAAATTGATGAAAATAATAAATACTAAGTGGGGCTACCGCCACTTGTGCTCCTATACAGACACAGCTTAATTGCCAAAACTTTTTGCCTCCCCATGTTTTTGGTGACCAGTATTTAAGAAGTATAGGGGTAAACCACAAAATACCAAATACTGCCAGATAGCTCATTTGAAATCCAATAGCTTTAAGGTAGGGAGGATAACAGAGTAACAATATAAAAAAGGAAACGAATAAAAAATGAAGGGTATTTTTATACCCTCTTAAGCTTTCTGAAAAAATAAGTATAGAAAACATGCTTACAGCGCGAACTACTGAAGCACTCATCCCAATAAAAAAAGCATAACTCCATAAAACAGCTAAGACCAGTAAAAAACGAATCCATTTACCCTTAGCAATTAAAAGAAGGGGGCGAAGTACCCACATTAGGAATACAGTCAAAATTCCAATATGCAACCCAGATATGGCCAAAATATGAATGATTCCTGCCTTGGCGTAATGGTCCCTTATTTCGGAATTTATTGCTTTTCTATTCCCCAAAACTAAAGCTTCAAGCAGTCCAACGGCTTCCTCAGACAAATCACTATTTTGAAGTGCGTGTTCAATGGTTTTTTTTAATTGATCAAGGGAGAACCAAGGTGTGCTTTTTTGTTCTTGAAGGATGACAAAAGAATTTCCTTTCAATTCAAGAGTCTCATAAATACGAATATTATTCAAATAAGCACGATAGTCAAAAGCCCCTGGGTTTCTTGGCCCTTTAAGGGGCTTTGGGGAGATTTTTGTAAGGAGTTGATCCCCGACATTTAATCCCTTTGCCATGCTGTCTTGAATATGATTGAGAAGGATCCGACCCCTTGTTTTTGATGTAGCGACTTTTAATACTTCAGCATAATAACTTTTTGAAAAGGTGGAAGAACTAATTTCTTTTGTAAGCTTAATAAGTAGGGTTTGTTCTGGCGATGCTGTGATTTTTTTAGTGTAATGGTTGTCGGGAAGCTGGTAATAGTTTTGGTAGTGAACCATGCCAAATCCACAAAAGAAAAGATAAAGAAGGAGGGATTTAATTCCTTTTCCATTATAGGGTTTTATCACTAAAAAAACACCAATTCCGAATAACAACAACAGCAGTACAAGGAACGATTTTTCCAAGGGCAAAGGCAAATATTCTGAGAATAGATAACCTAAGGTTACGCATAAGATGATTGGATATAGAGGCAGATTGAGGACTTTCACCCCATTAAATTAAAAAAAATATAAGACTAAAATCGATTTTAGTTCTTTATGAAATTGCTTTAATAATTAGACGGGCTGTTTGTTGAGCTGCCCCATTTCCATTTAAAGAATTAAATAACTTTTGGTAAGAGGCTTTTAACGATGCTTTTCCTTCTTTGGACAAGATGTGTTCTAGCTCATTACTAATTTCGTCAACATTACACCGATTTTGGATCAATTCTTCGACTATTTTTTGATCCATAATAAGGTTGACCAACGAAATAAATTTTAAACTTAGAATTTGTTTGGCAATCAGATAGTTTAAAAGGCTTGATCGGTAGCAAACCATTTGGGGTACACCAAAAAGAGCGGTTTCCAAAGTGGCTGTTCCACTTGTTACAATGGCGGCTTCTGCCTGTTGAAGTAGATCATATGTTTTATTGAATAGCACACTAACGTTTTTATTTTTGGTAAAGGTGGAGTACCAATCTGGGTCAATCCCAGGAGCAGCTGCTATTACGAACTGTTTGTTTTTAAATCGAGGAATACTAGCTAAAAAAAGAGGGAGCATTTTTTTTATTTCTTGTTTCCGACTTCCAGGAAGTAAGGCTATTATTGGCCGCTTTTCATCCAACATATTTTCAGAATAAAAAGCTAGATTTTTTGGCCGCTCGGGAATAATGTCCATTAATGGATGTCCTACAAAATGTACTGAAAATTGATGTTTATTTTCAAAAAAGGGTTTTTCAAAAGGAAGAATAACGTAAAGCCCGTCCAAATCTCTTTTCATGGCTTTAACACGATTTTCTTTCCATGCCCAAACTTGAGGACTGATGTAATAGTGATTTTTAAATCGCTTGGTTTTCGCCCATTTAGCGATACGCAGATTAAATCCAGGATAATCAATATAAATGATGACATCGGGTTGGAAGTGACTAATATCTTCCTTACACCAGCGTAAGTTTTTGATTATGGTTCTTATATTTTTCAGGACTTCAAAAAACCCCATAAAGGCCAACTCTCGATAATGTTTGACAACTTCCCCCCCAGCAGCTTGCATTAAATCTCCTCCCCAACATCGAACAGTTGCTTTTGAATCTTCTTTCTTCAATGCTGCAATTAGATGGGAACCATGTAAATCGCCGGAGGCTTCACCTGCAATAATATAATACTTCATGGAGGTTGTGGGTTAAGCATTCAATTTTAAAAGCATAATTATGACAACCAATACGAAAGACATTAATAAAATCCCTGAGGCAAATCGGTCCTGTTTGTAGCGGAGAGCAATAAAAAAAGCTGGAAGATTAATCAAAGCAGCCAGACTTATAAGTCCTCCTAATTTATTTTGTCGGTAAAAAAATCGGAGACTTTCTTCAAAGCTAACTTCAGATAAAAACACGACAATTAGAACCAACGAAATGGAGGTCCATAAACAACTAGAAATAATTCCTATAAGGAAATTCTTATTTTTTAAAAGTCCCATGTATTGAGTTGTTGAATACTGTGGTGTGCCGTCAAATCAAATTGTGTGGGGACCACAGAGATATAGCCGTTTGCAAGTGCCCACTCGTCGGTATCTTGTCCCTTATCTTCATTGATGAATTTACCAGTCAACCAATAATAATCGCGTCCCTGTGGATTAGTTCTTTTATCAAATTCCTCTACCCAATAGGCCTTCGCTTGACGACAAATTTTAACACCTTTTATTTCAGCTTCTTGTAGTTTTGGGAAATTAACATTCAAAACAACTCCCTCAGGAATTTTTTTGTTCAACGCCTCTAAAGTAATCTGTTTTACAAAGTTTTTTATCGCGTCAAAATCAGCACCCCAGCGGTAGTCCAAAAGTGAAAATCCAATAGCGGGAATTCCTTCAATTCCTGCCTCCATTGCAGCACTCATGGTACCTGAATAAATAACATTAATGGAGGAATTGGAACCATGATTGATTCCTGAAACACAAAGATCTGGCTTTCGGTCAAGTAGTTCATTGACTGCAAGTTTTACACAATCTGCAGGAGTTCCCGAACAACTGTATTCTGGTTGATCCCCATCCGCAACTTGAATTTTATTACAGTGCAAGGTGGAGTTGATGGTAATGGCGTGGCCCATTGCAGACTGAGGGCTATCAGGGGCCACCACGACAACATCTCCTATGGTTTTCATTACTTCAATCAAAGCACGTATTCCAGGAGCAGTTATTCCATCATCATTCGTGACTAATATAAGTGGCTTTTCACTCATTACTTTTGTTTGCTAAAATACAAAATATAAGAAGCCGTTTCTTTTAAAAGAACATTAACAAAATATTTTTAAGATTATGATTACCTTTATAAGCTTAATAAATCTTAGTTATGCGCATATACGGTTGGATATTTTCTTTTTTGCTGGTGAGTTGTTTGGTATTTGGTTATACTACGATTAATTCAAATAATTCTGACAAAGACAAACTACTTTTAGAAATCATTACATATGTTTTGGATCGGGGTCACTTTGACCCAAAAGAAATTGACGATTCTTTTTCTGAAAATGTTTATATGAATTTTTTAGAGGGTATCGATAGTCATCGGTTTTTCCTTCGTTCAGATATTAACTTATTTAATCGGTATCGAAAAGAAATTGACGATCAGATAAAAAAATCTGACATCACTTTTTTTAATACCGTTTATGATCAATTAATTGAACGCCAAAAATTAGTTGAAAGTTTTTACAAAGAACTATTGGAAACACCTTTTGATTTTTCAAAAGAGGAAAGTGTATCATTGAATTATGAAAAACTACCTTATGCAAATTCGATTACTTCACTTAAAGACCTTTGGAGAAAACGACTAAAACTCAATACACTTGATCGTTATGCCTCTAAAAAAGAGGAAGAACAAAACAAATTCAAAAAAGACAGTACCTATACAGTTAAATCAGATATTGAAATTGAAAAAGAAGCTCGAGAAATTATCTTAGATAACATGAAAGGACTGTTTGAAAACTTTAACGAATTAGAACGTAAAGACTGGTTTGCTATTTACGTCAACTCAATAGTAGCGCAATTTGACCCCCACACTTTTTATTTTGCCCCTGCACAAAAAGACCGTTTTGATACCGATATGTCTGGAAAATTTGAAGGTATTGGAGCACGTCTTCAAAAGCGGAATCAAGAAGTTAAAATCGTAGAGGTCATTTCGGGTGGTCCTGTGTGGAGAGGTAAGCTCCTAGAAGTTGGAGATATCATCCTCAAGGTCGCTCAAAGTGAGGAAGAAGAAGCTGTTGAAATATCAGCAATGCGCCTTGATGATGCGGTTAAATTAATTAAGGGTCCTAAGGACACTAATGTTTTCCTCACCATTAAACATGTCGATGGGACAATTGATGTTGTAACAGTAAAACGAGATGTTGTCGAATTAGGAGAAACCTATGCCAAGTCTTCGGTGATTATTGATAATGATAAAAAATATGGATTTATTGAACTGCCCAAGTTTTATATTGATTTCAGTGACTATGGCCAACGAAACGCCGCAACAGATGTAAAAAGTGAAATTGAACAATTGAAAACAAAAAATATTGAAGGCTTGATCCTTGATTTACGAAATAACGGTGGAGGTTCTTTAAAAACAGTGGTCGATATGACGGGTTATTTCATTGAAAAAGGACCTGTAGTACAGGTAAAAAGTACTGGAGGCGCAAAAGAAGTTTTAAGTGATGACGATCCTAGTATCGTTTGGGATGGGCCCTTAGTTATTTTAGTTAATGAACTATCGGCTTCTGCTTCAGAAATTCTTGCTGCTGCCCTACAGGATTACAAGCGGGCAATTGTTTTAGGAAGTAAGCAAACCTATGGTAAAGGCACAGTTCAAAATGTGGTTGATTTAAACCGCATTGTTTCCAGTAATACCTACGGTGATTTGGGTGCACTTAAAATTACAACAGATAAATTTTATCGTGTTAATGGACAATCTACCCAATTGGAAGGAGTTAAAAGTGATGTTGTTTTCCCAGATCGTTATGCCTATATCGAAATGGGCGAAAAAGATCAAGACAATCCCTTAGCATGGGATAGAATCGATGCGACCCCTTTTGTTTCTTTTGACAAAATGCAGAATTATGATTACACCATTGCCAGAAGTAAGCAACGCTTAGAAAACAATACTTATATCCAATTGATTGATGAACAAGCGAAATGGATTAAAAAGCAACGGGATGATTTTGACTATTCATTAAACTATAAAACCTTTGTTTCTGAGCGAGAGTCCAATGAGGAATATACTGCTAAATTTAAAAAATTAAATGACTTTACTTCCCCCTTTGAATTTGAATGGTTGCCAGAAGCGAATGGTCAGATCAAAGAGGATGAAGACTTAGAAGAAAAGAAAAAGCGTTGGATTAATGCCTTAAAAAAAGATATTTACATCTCCGAGTCCATTCAAATTTTAAAAGATCTCAGTACGCCCATTGGGAGTTTGCCTAAGGTGGCTCAGATCAAAAAATAATTCGGATAAAACACGTGAATCCTATTTTTATCAAAAAATTCACAAAAGGATTTTGGGGTATAGCCAGCTTACTCTATATATTTTTGGTGCTTTTGGTGGCTGTTTTTGCCTATGTCATATCTCCTGATAAAACTCAAAATGGCAATCAAATGCATTTATCAATTCATTCGAAGCCCCCTGGTTTTACGACTCAATTGCTCCGAATTCCGCAAGCTTCTGATAAAAAAAAGACTTCCTCCTTTTTTTCGGGTAATTTAAACACGGATGAAGAAATTCCTTTAAACAGCTATCGATTATTGGAAGATGGAATTGAATATCAAGCCTTTGGAACAACAACTTCTGTGTATGAAAAGGTTCCTTTAACACGTTTTCCAAAAGGCACAACGCCCAATGCAATCCCACAGCAGTATATTGAAAAACGATTTTTTCCTTTGGGAACGGATAAATATGGACGGGATCTATTGAGCCGGCTTATAATTGGCTCTCGAATTTCATTTTCCATTGGCTTTGTCGCTGTTTTTATTTCCTTAAGTATTGGTATTTTCTTTGGTGCAATAGCCGGTTATTTTGGCGGTTGGGTAGATCGAATTATTCTTTGGTTGGTTAATGTAGTATGGTCCATTCCAACCCTTCTTATGGTGATTGCAATTACGCTAGCTTTAGGGAGAGGTTTTTGGCAGGTTTTTATTGCGGTTGGGCTAACAATGTGGGTTGAGGTAGCTCGTTTAGTTCGCGGACAGGTGAAGTCTGCAAAGGAAAAATTATATGTTCATGCGGCCACTGCCTTGGGTTTTTCCCAACTTAGAATCCTTTGGGTTCATATCATGCCAGCAGTAATTGCTCCGCTTATTGTCATTTCTGCTTCTAATTTTGCAAGTGCCATTCTTTTGGAAAGTGGTTTGAGTTTTTTAGGAATTGGTGCGCAACCACCGATGCCGAGTTGGGGGGGTATGATCAAAGATCATTTTCGTTATCTACTCCTCGGAAAACCTTATTTAGCGATCCTGCCAGGATTGGCAATTATGACTTTAGTCCTTGCTTTTATGATGTTAGGGAACCGTTTACGAGATGCTTTAGATGTAAAAAATTAGATTACCACTCATTTAAACGATGGGCATCAAAATTTAAATGAATAAATAAAAAAATACTAAACGCCAGTAAGTTTGACCCACCATAACTGACAAAAGGGAGGGGAATTCCAACAGTAGGAACAAGTCCAAGGGTCATTCCTATATTGATGAAAAAATGGACAAATAACATACTTGCGAAGCCATAAGAAAAAATGCGCCTAAAGGCATTGGTTTGTTTTTCTGCCTTAATAATAACTCTAAAAATCAACAGTGCAAAAGCCAAGATTAAAAGAGAACTCCCCACAAAACCCCATTCTTCACCAATCGTGCTAAAAATATAATCGGTGTGTTGTTCTGGAACAAACTTTCCTTTGGTCTGTGTCCCTTTTAAAAAACCTTTTCCAGAAAATCCACCAGAGCCAATAGCAATTTTTGATTGGTTGGTATTATACCCAATACCCTGATTATCTGTTTCAATACCTAAAATAATATTAAAACGATCGCGATGTCGTTGTTCAAAAACAGAATTAAAGATAAAGTCAACAGAAAAAGAAAAGCCTATGGTAAGGAGCAGCACCACAAAAAAGGGTAAAACCTTGAGCTTTTTTCTTTTCCTTCTTATTAAGAAATAGCAAAGGATAACCCCTGAAAAAAGAAATAAGCTCACATTATAGGCATTAAACAGAAGTACCATGATAAATAAGAAAAGCATTACTCCAGAAATCAATAGAATTCGGAGATCCATTCCTTCTCGAATCATCACAAAAAACAAACCACTAAATACAATAACAGAGCCAGCGTCTGGTTGCATCAAAATCAGTAGCGAGGGCAGTCCTATTAGAAAACTTATTTTTAAAATGGATTTTAATTTTCTTAAATCTGTTTGGAAGGAACTTATTTGAGCCCCTACAACCATTGTTGTGGCAATTTTTGCAAATTCCGATGGTTGTATGCTAATTCCTCCCAGCACATACCACGAAGTAGCTCCAGAAATATTTTTTCCAAAGAGAAATAAGCCAATCAAGCTTACCAATGAAATTCCAAAGACGATATAGGAAATATTTTCAAAAAGATTGGGTTTAAATAAAAGGATTGGAACAAAGACGATAAGAGAAAAGGCAAAAAACAAAATTTGTTTTCCTGCCGGTGTACCAAGGTCCAAAACATCCGTAAAACTTTGTTCAAAGGACGTTGAATAGACATTGGAAATACCAAAAACGACCAAGATTATGTATAAAAATAAGGTTAGCCAATCTAGACGATATAGTATACTGTTATTCATTGATCTCAAAGGGTACCCCTAAATAGGGTTTTTCATATTCTGACATCAAACTTCCGTTGACCATTCTATTTTCCAACCATTTTCTTTTAACTTGTTTGGTCAAGTGTTTTTCAATCATCAAACTTGCTATAGGTGCAGCCCAACGTCCTCCCCAATAGCCGTTTTCTACAAATACAGCAAGCGCAATTTGAGGATCGTCTTTTGGCGCAAATGCAATAAACATGGAATGATCTGTCAATTGTGTTTTTACACTATCAATTTTGATAAAATTTTCGACAGTTCCAGTTTTTCCGCAGACTTCAATACCTTTTATTTTGGCAATCCTAGCCGTGCCAAATTCCACTACTTGATGCATCCCTTCAACAACGATTTCAAAGTTTTCTCTATCAATGGTGGTTTGCTTTTTTGGATACAAAGAATCTCTTTTTTTAGCGTCTTTAATATGGACAAAATGTGGTTTGATGTAATACCCTCTATTAGCGATTGCAGCGGTAAAATTGGCCATTTGAATGGGCGTGGTTAAAATTTCCCCCTGTCCAATAGCATTGGAAATGATGGTGGGGGCTTTCCATCCTCCTGATGGATACCAATAATCGTAATAAGTACCATCGGGGATTAACCCAGGTCGACCAACAGGAAGATCATAACCAAGATAATTTCCTAAACCAAAACTACTTAGGTGAGCTTTCCATCGGTCAACAGCCTCTTTTGGTGTGGGGTAAGCTTCAACAATTCCTTTATATGTTTTTCCAAAATAACTATTGCAGGAATTTTTTATCCCTTGCATTAAATTATTTCGTGATCCCCTTCGACAATGGCAGGCCATAAAAGCTCCTCGTGCATAATAATGACCAGCATTACATGTAAAAGTCGTTTCTGGTGTAATTACGTTCTCTTGTAAGGCAATCAAAGCATTTAAGGTTTTAAAAGGGGAGCCGGGAGCGTATTCTGCCTGTAGCCCTCGATCAAATAAAGGTTTGCCTACAGTATCTTTTAAAAGTTTTCGATAGTTTTTGGATCGTTTTCTTCCCACCAATAAGTTGGGGTCATAACTTGGAGCAGTTATTAAGGCAAGAATCTCTCCAGTTTTAGGTTCAATAGCAACAATACCTCCACGTTTGTTTTGAAGGAGTTCTTGTCCATATTGCTGAAGTTCAGCATCAATAGAGAGGGTAATGTTATCGGCATTTTCAGGGGGGATATCAGAACTTCCATTTTCATAAGACCCAAGAATACGATTAAAGCGATCTTTTTGAAAATAACGCACACCTTTTTTTCCGCGAAGTTGTTTTTCATAACTTTTTTCAATCCCCTGGCGCCCTATGAGTTCTCCCAAGCTATAGTAACTTTCACTTTTAAGTTCGTATTGATTGACTTCACTGATATATCCCAACACATTCGAAGCAATGGGATAACGATAATCTCTGACAGATTTTTTTTGAAGATAAAATCCAGGATATTTCCAAATCTTTTCTAATAGGAGCGCACTTTGTTCTTTAGACAGTAAAGGGACAATAATGGACGGTAGTTTTCTTGAAAAAAACTGGGCCTTTCTCAGACTTTTTTTGAGTGCTTCGGTTGTAATGCTAAGGATGGCAGCAATCTCTAAAGAATCAAAAGGGGCTATATTTTCAGGAATAGCCATAAGGTCATAAGCAGGTTGGTTGGCGACTAGCAATTGACCGTTTCGATCATAAATCAGTCCTCGTTCAGGAAAAATAGGACGTTCAATTATGGCATTGTTTTCTGACAACTTTTTATAACGTGGATTAACGAGTTGAATGCTTATTAATTGAACAATAAACAAAAAAGAACTCAAGCCTGTAAAACCCAATAAAATAAATTTTCGTGTCATTTGCTCGGTTTATAAAAACGCATCATAATCCATATAAGAAGAATAGAAAATAAGCTAGTTGTCAAGGTATGTTTGATGATAATAATGGTATTCTCCGTATTAAAATAAACACTTATAAAATAGATTAAATGATGAAGGAAAACAAAAAGTAAGACATATAAAATTTTATTTCTAATTCTTGGTTCATCTCTAATCGTCAAACTCTGAACTTTTGTTTTAAAGCCAAAGATTACACCGATAATGGCAGGTCGAATAAAACAAATGGTTAGTGAAGCTATGGTATGAGCGCCCCCTCCTTGAGAAAAAAGATCGATAGAAAGTCCCATCAAAAATCCTAAAAAGATATAAACGGTCTGATTGAGGTAAAAAGGGAATAAGAGTAAAAACAAGAGATAAATCATGGGATTGAGGTACCCAAAAAGATTAATATTGTTCATGACCAAAATCTGAAGAAGAATTAAGGTGATAAACCGAATACTATATTTTCGATAATTCTGAATCATTTTTCTTCCTTATCAATTAGTGTTTTTATTTCATCGTAATTCAAGTTTTCAATGACATATACGAAGTTAAACTGTGTTGGGTCGTTAAAGAGGGATACTTTTATTTCGTGATAGCCTTGAGTTAGTGGAGTTTTTACATCAACGATTTTTCCAATTGGAATCCCCAATGGGAAATAGGCTGACATTCCTCCAGATATAATAGTATCACCAACATTTACGGGATAAATGGAAACGATATCATCTAAAAGCATTTCTTTTGGGTTAGTTCCATCCCAACGCAAAGAACCAAAACTAGTGTTGTTTTTAAAGCGGGCATTAATACGTATTTCATTGTTTAGAATGGAAATAACACTAGCGTAGTTGGCTGTTACTTGATTGACGATTCCTACAATACCATTGGCATTAATCACCCCCATCTCGGGTTGAATACCGTCATTACTTCCTTGATTGATTACCAAGTAGTTTCGCGCCAATTGATGGCTATTTTTAATTACTTGAGCCTTTTTTACTTCAAAAGGGAAATTGGATTGGGAAGCATTATTGGATAGAAATGTTTGCTCAAAATAAGAGAGGGTTAATTTTTTTAGTGCATTGTTTTCTTCAACGAGTTGATCAACTTTTTGTTTTAGTGCAAAATAACCAGTAACTAAGCTACCAACTTGGTAAATCCCTCCTGATATTCCAAGACTTATTTTATTGAGTTGTGTTTGGTGATAGTAACTTCTGTTTCCAAGAAAGACCGTTGAAAACGATAGTAATAGAAGATAGAGAATAAGGTTTTTATACCGAACGAACAGACTTATAATTCGTTGCATTTATTCCTTATTTTATCAAGACCGTTTTATAACGTTCTAAATTTTTAAGGGCGATCCCAGTTCCTCGGACTACAGCTTCTAGGGGGTCTTCGGCAACATAAACAGGGAGGTCAGTTTTTTGAGATAAACGTTTATCTAAACCTCGAAGTAATGCACCACCACCAGCAAGATAAATCCCCGTATTATAAATATCTGCAGCCAATTCAGGTGGTGTTTGTGAAAGGGCTTCCATAATAGCATCTTCAATGCGTACAATTGACTTATCCAATGCACGAGCAATTTCAACATAGGAAATAATGGCTTGCTTTGGTTTTCCAGTCAACAAGTCTCTTCCTTGTACTGACATTTCTTCTGGTGGGTCATCCAGTTTTTCCATGGCACTACCCACAATAATTTTAATTTTTTCAGCGGTACGTTCTCCAACAAATAAATTGTTTTTTGCTCGCATAAAACTGATGATATCATTTGTAAAGACATCCCCAGCAATTTTAATAGACCGATCACAAACAATTCCTGAAAGTGCAATGACTGCAATCTCTGTCGTTCCTCCTCCAATATCAACAATCATATTTCCACGGGGCTGAACAATATCAATTCCAATTCCGATGGCGGCGGCCATGGGTTCATGGATTAAATACACTTCTTTTCCATTTACACGTTCTGCAGATTCTTTTACTGCTCGCATCTCTACTTCTGTAATTCCTGACGGGATACAAATAACCATACGGAGGGAAGGTGTGAAAAACCGCCTCTTTAACGATGGAATACTTTTTATCAGTCGATTAATCATTTGTTCAGAAGCATTGAAATCAGCAATAACCCCATCCTTTAACGGACGAATGGTACGAATATTTTCATGCGTTTTACCTTGCATCATGCTGGCTTCTTCGCCAATTGCTATGACTTTTCCACTATTTCGGTCTATAGCAACTATGGAGGGACTGTCAACAACTACTTTGTCATTATGAATAATCAATGTATTCGCGGTACCTAAATCAATTGCTATTTCTTCTGTAAAGAATCCCATTTATTTTACAACTTGTTTGTTTGCAAAGTTAGATAAATTAATGTTTAAAATGCCGTATTCCTGTAAAGACCATTGCAACATTATTACTGTCACAAAAATCGATGGACAATTGGTCTTTAATTGACCCCCCGGGCTGAATAACTGATTTTATTCCTTCATTAGCAGCGATTTCTACGCAATCGGGAAATGGGAAAAAGGCATCGCTAGCCATAACGGCATCCGTTAAGTCAAAGCCAAACGATTTTGCTTTATTAATGGCTTGATATAAGGCATCAACTCGAGAGGTTTGCCCGGTACCCGAAGCCAGTAATTGATTGTTTTTTGCGAGAACAATCGTATTGGATTTGGTGTGTTTACAAATCTTGGACGCAAACAATAAATCATCCACTTCTTCCTTAGTGGGTTGTCGTTTGGTTACCTGTTCTAAGCCTTCTGAAGTATCTGTTTTGAGGTCTTTCCCTTGTGTCAGATAGCCATTCAGACAACTTCTAACAGAATTGTTAGGTAATTGAATACTTTTCTGTAGTAATAGGATGCGCTTCTTTTTTGTTTTTAAAAGGGTCAGTGCGGCAGGCGAATACGATGGTGCGATAATTACCTCACAAAATAGGGAATGAATTGCGGTTGCTGTAACTTCATCAATTTCTTTATTGGTTATAAGTACACCTCCAAAAGCCGATACTGGATCTCCAGCTAATGCATCTTGATAAGCCTCCAAAAGTGAATTTCTTACAGCAAAACCACAGGCGTTGTTGTGTTTTAAAATAGCAAAAGCAGGTTGCCCTTCATAAAACTCCAAAATTAAGTTGACCGCAGCATCAATATCCAAAAGGTTATTGTAAGAAATTTCCTTGCCATTGAGTTGATCAAAGAGTTCATTTAATGGACCAAAAAAACGCCCTTCCTGATGAGGGTTTTCTCCATACCGAAGGGGAGTAACTTCACCAACACTAAGTTTTAAGTTTTTTTCTGTTTGATTGAAATGGTTGTAAATGGCAGCATCGTAATGTGAAGAAGTATGAAAAGCTTTTACTGAAAAGCGTTTTCTGTCGGCCAGAATGGTGTGACCATCATGTGCTTTTAAAAGGGATAAAAACTCCCCATAATCCTCTTTATTGGAAACACAAAAGACCTGATTAAAGTTTTTTGCAGCAGCACGAATCAAGGCAATACCTCCAATATCAATTTTTTCAATAATTTCTTCTTCTGACCCACCTGAAGCAACCGTCTCCTCAAAAGGATAGAGATCGACAATTACAAGATCTAATGGGGGTATTTCATAGGTTTGGAGTTCTTTTTGATCACTCTCTAATCCACTCCGATTCAAGATCCCTCCAAATACTTTTGGGTGAAGTGTTTTAACTCGTCCACCTAGAATGGATGGATATCCAGTAAGGCTTTCTACCGCAACAACTGGGTGTCCTAAGTTTCTAATAAACGTTTCTGTTCCTCCGGTAGAGTAGAGGGTAACCCCATTTTGGACGAGGTAATCGATAATAGGCTCTAAGCCGGTTTTATTATAGACAGAGATTAGTGCAGTTGTAATTTTTTTAGTTTCCATTACACATTAAGATATCATTTCAATAGTTGTGTAGGTTTTAGTAATCAATTGACAAACACTTTCTAAAAAGGCTTCATCCTCTGGGGTAAACGTATTTAATGAATGGGAATCAACATCAATTTGACCAATATTTTTTCCTTCTATAAAAATAGGAATTACAATTTCAGATTTAATATCAATTCCACAAGAAATATAGTTGTCCTGAGCTTTCACGTCTGGTACAACAAAATTACTGTTGGAAACGGCTACCTGACCGCAAATTCCTTTTCCAAACGGGATTTCAGTATGTTCGGTAGGTACTCCTGCAAATGCTCTAAGATGCAGTGTTTTTGTTTTAAAATCAGAAAAATAAAAACCCACCCAATCGTAGTTTTTAAGCTCTTTCTGTAGGAGTTCACAAATCTCTCTAAGCCCTCGGGTGGCATCTGGGAATGAGGAAGTGAGCAGTGTTTTAATTTCTGTTAATAGGTCAGAGTATGTTTTCATTTTTCAAAAATAGTTAAATTACCGATTTTCAAAGGGTTATTAAATGGCAATCAATCCATTAAAAAAATTGATGTTATAAAAAAATCCTGCCATCTGGCAGGATTTTAATGGGATAGGATGTGTTAATTACATCATTCCAGGCATACCACCACCCATTGGTGGAGCAGCAGCTGGAGCATCTTCTTTAATATCGATTAAAGCCGATTCTGTAGTTAGAATCATTCCTGCAACTGAGGCCGCATTTTCAATGGCCACACGGGTTACTTTTTTAGGATCAATAATTCCTTCTTTTAACATGTCCACAAAGGTTCCATTTTTGGCATTATACCCAAAATTAGTATCACCTTCTAAAACTTTAGAAACCACAACTGAACCTTCTCCACCAGAGTTGGATACAATGGTTCTTAGAGGCGACTCAACTGCTTTGATGATGATTTGGATTCCAGTAGCTTCATCAGCATTTTCAGCCTTGATATTTTCCAATTCTTTTTTAGCATTTAACAAGGCAACACCACCACCGGCAACAATTCCTTCTTCTACAGCAGCACGAGTAGCGTGAAGTGCATCGTCAACACGATCTTTCTTTTCTTTCATTTCAACTTCTGAAGGAGCTCCAACATACAACACAGCAACACCACCCGATAATTTTGCTAGACGTTCTTGTAGTTTCTCTTTGTCATAGTCGGAAGTTGTAGCTTCTATTTGTGCTTTAATTTGCTTAACACGTGATTGGATAGCTTCAGTATCTCCACTTCCATTAACAACTGTACTGTTGTCTTTGTCGATGGTGACTTTTTCAGCACGTCCAAGCATGTCAAGAGTAGCGCTCTCCAAGGTTAAACCTCTTTCTTCAGAAATAACAGTTCCACCCGTAAGAATGGCAATATCTTCTAACATTGCTTTTCTACGGTCACCAAAACCAGGTGCTTTTACAGCAGCTACTTTTAAAGCCCCACGAAGACGATTGACAACTAAAGTAGCTAAGGCTTCCCCATCAACATCTTCTGCAATTACGATAAATGGATTTCCAGATTTAGCAACAGGCTCTAATACGGGAAGAAGATCTTTCATCGCTGAAATTTTCTTATCAAATAATAAGATATAAGGATTTTCAAAATCAGCATTCATTTTTTCAGTGTCAGTAACGAAGTAAGGGGATAGATATCCGCGGTCAAACTGCATACCTTCAACGACATCAACATAAGTGTCTGTTCCTTTGGCTTCTTCCACAGTAATTACGCCTTCTTTTCCTACTTTTTCAAATGCTTCTGTGATCAATCCTCCAATGGTATCGTCGTTGTTTGCAGAAATACTCGCAACTTGATGTATTTTTTCAGAGGAATCACCAACGGAAACAGCTTGGTTGGTTAAGGAAGTAACGATGGTAGCAACAGCCTTGTCAATTCCTTTTTTAAGATCTAGTGGATTAGCACCAGCAGCAACATTCTTTAGTCCTTCTTTAACGATGGCTTGTGCAAGAATGGTCGCTGTAGTAGTTCCGTCACCTGCAAGATCATTGGTTTTAGAGGCTACTTCTTTAACCATTTGAGCCCCCATGTTTTCTAAGGCATCTTCCAGTTCAATCTCTTTAGCAACACTTACACCATCTTTGGTTACTTGTGGTGCTCCAAAGGCTTTTCCAATAATCACATTACGCCCTTTAGGACCTAAGGTTACTTTTACGGCATTGGCAAGGGCATCAACCCCTCTTTTAATCCCGTCTCTAGCTTCTATATCAAATACTATTTTTTTTGCCATTTTGACTTCAATTTTTTGGGTTTATACAATTGCGAGTATATCGCTTTCTTTCATTATTAAATAGTCGGTGCCTTCAAACTCCAATTCTGTTCCAGCGTATTTTCCATACAAAACGTTGTCACCTACTTTTAAGGTTACTGGATTTTCCTTTGTCCCATCACCAACAGCGACAACCGTTCCTCTTAAAGGCTTTTCTTTTGCTGAATCAGGAATAATAATTCCAGATGAAGTTTTTGTTTCGATAGCAGTAGGCTCAATCAAAACCCGATCTGCCAAAGGTTTAATGTTTATGTTACTCATGATATTAGATAGATTTTTTTAAAGGTTATTTCAGAAACTGTGCCACCCATAAAAAGGTGTCAATTTGAAAAAATTGAATGTCATACTGTCAGTCAAAAAGGAAAGCCAAGCTGTTTGCAGCTTAGTTTTCATCACTTTGAACAGGAATTTCGGGAATCTCTTCGGTAGTCGATGGAAGGGTTTCTGGGATATTTTGTTCCGTGGGAGTAGTTTCCTGTATCAATTTTGAATCAGAAACATTATTATTGGAAGAAAGTGTTGCATTTGAAATTAAGATTAAAACAAGTAGTAAACTTGCCAAAATCCATGTACTTCTATCGAGGAAGTCGGTTGTTTTCTGCACACCACCCATTTGTTGAGTTCCACCCCCTCCAAAAGAAGAAGATAATCCTCCTCCTTTAGGATTTTGAACCATCACAACGAGGATCAGTAAGAAGCATACCACGATGATCAGGCTTATAAAAATGTAAAATATACTCATTTGATTATTCTTTCTGTTGTTGTCTTTTTTTTATTTCTTCAATTTGGTCTGCAAAGAAACCATTTTTTTCCGGATATTTCAAGCGTAGAATTTCATATGCTTTAATCGCTTTCCGATACTTTTTTTGCTTGATAAAAACTTTGGCTAGGGTTTCTGTCATCAATTCACTATTTGACGCCCAACTTTCCGAACTCAAATCAACTCTATTATAGTCTTTTTTAGGGCTTTCTATTTTTGGACTTTTGGCTAAAAAAGTATCAAATAATTCGATTTTTTTATCAATGGTCAGCTTCCCTTCATCGGGATTTACTTTATTTTCATTGATATGTCGCACCCAATCCAAAAACCTCATTTCTAGTGGGGCTTTTTCTGCTTGCAGGGTATTATCTTTAACTCCTTTGTTGATCGAATGATCTGGATTATCCACATGTTCTCCATTAGATTCCTCTTTTGTGGAAACTATTTCCCTTCTTGGAACAGGATTGTTAATCCATCGATGGAGCAACGATCGGTCATGGGTCATACTGGCTGTTTGTTGCAGCAAAAAAGAATAAAAATCTGGTTGGTGATGGTTTATTCCTTTTAAGAGATAGACCATTGCTGGTTGGAAAAAGGGATAGTCTTCGATTAATTTCTTAAAATCTTCAAAATCCTCCTTAAAGGCTGGCTTAAATTGGTCGAGACGATTGATAAATTTTTTTGCATCCATTTTAGCTACCATTTGGCAAGGGTATCGTTAAAGATGTCTTGAGTAATACGGTCAAAAATTTCTTTATGAGCCGTGTCAATGATATCGTACACTTGTTGTTCAGCGGGAAAATCAAAATAAAAAGAGTAGCTCTTATTAAAGTCATCTTCTTCCTTTTTTGTATTGAAAAACCGAAAAGCCACACTCATGGTAAGTCGGTTTTGGGCAGCTGTAATTTTTGAGGTTGCTGACATTGGTTTAACACTGTATTCAGTAATTTCTCCTTCGTAAATAAGGTCACCACTATTGTTGACAAGACTTAAATTGGTTTGATTTAGTAACAAATCTTGAAGGGCGATTGTAAAATCTTGATCCAGCCCAGGTTCTACAATGGAGCCTGGTCGGTTTCCAGCCTGATTCTCAAAGTAGTTCACTTGAAATGTTTTTGTTCCTGGGGGAATGGAAGCTCCTGTAAATGAATAGATACCACAAGCGTGGAGAGTCATTACTAAAATCCCTGCCAAGATTAAAAAGACTGGTTTATTCATTTTCTAAGTTATTCATGTCGTATTGCTTTATTTTTCGATAAAGCGTTCTTTCCGAAATCCCTAATTCCTTTGCAGCCAATTTACGCTTTCCTTGGCTTCTAATCAATGCTTGTTTAATCATTTCTATTTCTTTTTCTAAAAGTGACAAGGGTTCTTCCTCATCAACAGTTTCAGCGTATTCGTATTTATCAATAATTGGAGATGGAGGGCTTACAGGAATAGGGTTATTGTCTTCAACGGTAATGGGTTCATAAGAGGGCATCCCTAGACTTTCAGGTTCTTTTTTGCCGTATATTTTTTCAATGAGTCCTTGATTTTTTTCTTTTGCTACATCCAGATCGTTGTTTTTAATCAAGTCCAAGGTTAGTTTTTTAAGATCGTTAAGGTCATTTTTCATATCGAAAAGTACCTTGTACAAAATTTCTCTCTCGGATGAAAAATCGCCCTTTTCTTTTTCCTTGGAAATTACCGCAGGTAATTTTGAACCCATTTCGGGGAGATATCCCCTTAAAATAAGTGCATTAATTTCTCGTTCTTTTTCAAGAACAGAAAGCTGTTCGGCAACATTTCGAAGTTGTCGAATATTTCCATTCCATCTGTATTGTTTCAATAAGGCTTGCGCTTGTTCGTCAAGTCTTAAAGTGGGCATATGGTATTTTTGGGCGAAGTCGGAAGCAAACTTGCGAAACAATAGTGTGATATCTTCTTTTCTGTCGCGGAGTGGAGGTAGGTATATTTCAACTGTGCTCAGTCGGTAGTAAAGATCTTCTCTAAATTTGCCTTTTTCAATGGCCTCTCCCATGTTCACATTGGTAGCTGCAACGATGCGTACATTTGTTTTTTGAACCTTTGATGAACCTACTTTTATAAATTCTCCAGTTTCTAAAACCCGTAATAATCGAACCTGAGTAGGTAAGGGTAATTCACCCACTTCATCTAAAAAAATAGTTCCGCCGTCAGCCACTTCAAAATATCCAGAACGGGTTTGTGTTGCACCAGTAAAGGCTCCTTTTTCGTGTCCAAACAATTCACTGTCAATAGTACCCTCTGGAATAGCTCCACAGTTTACAGCAATGTACTTGGAGTGTTTTCGATGGGAGTACTGATGAATGATTTTCGGAATATTTTCTTTTCCAACACCGCTTTCTCCAATCACTAAAACCGAAATATCAGTAATGGCCACCCTAAGCGCTTTTTCTAAAGCCCGGTTGAGTCCAAGATCATTACCAATAATTCCAAAACGTTGTTTTACACTCAGTAGCGATTCCATAATCGTTTTGTTTTTAAATTGTTTTCGAAATACCTTCCGCTTTTCCGATTAGCGTTGCAGAAGTACACTCTGTAATGGTAACATCAACAAATTCTCCAACTTGATAGGCTTCTTTGGGAAAAACTACCACGGTATTTTGTGTCGTTCTTCCACTCCATTGCTCATCCGATTTTTTGGAGGTTTTTTCAATCAATACACAAACAGTCTGCCCTAAATAAGATTGTGTTCTAAAATGACTGTGTTCTCTTTGTAAGCTAATAATTTCACTTAAACGTCTTTTTTTAACAGCTTCAGGAACATCGTCTTCTATTTTTCTAGCGGCTAAAGTCCCAGGGCGTTCCGAGTAAGCAAAAGTAAAGCCATAGTCGTATTTAACATACCGCATCAAACTTAACGTATCTTGATGGTCTTCTTCTGTTTCTGTTGGAAAGCCAGCGATCATGTCATGTGAAATTCCGCAATTGGGAATAATCTCACGGATAGAATCAATCAATTTAAAATAGTCTTCACGGTCGTGCAAACGGTTCATTTTTTTAAGAATTCGATTGCTGCCTGATTGGACAGGAAGGTGAATGTAGTTACAAATATTATTGTATTTAGCCATAACATGTAAAACAGCGACGGACATATCTTGTGGATTGGAAGTGGAAAAACGAATTCGCATCTTGGGTTGTGCTTCTGCAACCATTTTAAGCAAGCTGTCAAATTTAATTGCCGTTTTTTGTTGTAAAGTACTTGCCTTCTCAAAATCTTTTTTTAGTCCGCCACCATACCACAAATAGCTATCTACATTTTGTCCTAAAAGCGTAATTTCTTTATATCCTTTGGCTGCTAATTCGTGGATTTCTTCCATGATACTTTTTGGATCGCGACTTCGCTCTCGCCCTCTTGTAAAAGGGACAACACAAAAGGTACACATGTTGTCACAGCCACGTGTAATGGAAACAAAAGCACTTACTCCATTGGTGTTTAAGCGAATGGGCGCAATGTCTCCATAGGTTTCTTCCTTTGATAGAATCACATTTACCGCTTCACGTTCGGCTTCTACTTCGTGCAGCAAGTTGGGTAAGTCTTTATAAGCGTCCGGTCCTACAACCAAGTCAACAATTTTTTCTTCTTCCAAAAACTTGTGTTTTAAACGTTCGGCCATACAGCCTAAAACTCCCACTTTTACTTGTGCATTTTCTTTTTTTAAGGTGTTAAAATATTCTAAGCGTTTACGAACGGTTTGTTCCGCTTTCTCACGAATAGAGCAGGTGTTGACCAAAACCAGAGAAGCATCGTTTAAATTTGAAGTAATTTGATAACCCTCTGTTGTAAGAATGGAAGCAACCACCTCACTATCTGCAAAATTCATTTGGCAGCCGTAGGATTCAATAAAAGCTCTTTTTTTATTTTCTCCTTTTTTTGTTGCTATAACTGACGGCATGACAGTACCGTTATGCTGGTAGGGCTCTTTATTTTCTATTCTCTTTTCTTTTAATATTTCTTGGTTTTCCTTCATTATACCTTAAAAACAATAATGCAGCAATTTAATTTAACGATTTCAACTGCAATTTTCAAACCGCATTTCAAAAATACAAATGTTTTGCCATTTTGTCAGTAGCACCAGAATAAAAAAGGAGATTTTGATCCTTGAATAAGCCTATTTTACTCCTACCATATTTTAATGTCTATGATTGGTTACTGACTGTGTTTAAATGTTAACGAAGCGTACTCGGGCATGGGGTTGTGATTGTTGGTATCCCTTCCTCTTTAATGGCTTTAAAGCCTCCTTTGATATCAATTAGATTATGAATTCCCCGTTTTTTTAAGATGGAGGCGGTAATAACACTCCGATAGCCTCCAGCACAATAAAGGTAAAATGGTTCCTCTTTGGGGAATTCCTCTAAGTGCTCATTGATAAAATCCAAGGATGTATTTAGGGCCTCAGGAATCCGTTCTGCATTGAATTCTCCTGGCTTTCTAACGTCAAATATAGCAGGTTTTTTTTCTTTAATAAGGGTTTTTAAAGCGTCAGTTTCAATCCCTTCGATGCTATCTGTTTCTTGACCAGAAGCAACCCAAGCAGGAAAGCCTCCAGAGAGATACCCCAATGTATTGTCAAAACCGACTCGAGCTAATCGGGTGATGGTTTCTTCTTCCTTGCCTTCTGGAGTAACCAATAATAAGGGTTGTTTTACATCGCCAACCAATGCGCCTACCCAAGGAGCAAAACTTCCATTGATACCGATAAAAATTGACTGTGGAATGTGTGCTTTTGTATAGTCATCTTGATTTCTTACATCCAGTATTAACGCGCCATTTTCCGATGCCATTTTTTCAAAATCGTTGGCTTTGATTGCTTGTGATCCCTTTTCTAAAATCGCATCAATATCTTTATAACCCTCTTTATTCATCTGAACATTTAAAGGGAAATATTGAGGGGGAGGCAAAAGGCCTTCTGTAACTTCTTTAACAAACTCTGCTTTGGTCATGTCACTGCGTAAAGCGTAGTTTGTTTTTTTCTGTTGCCCAATGGTTCCCACGGTTTCCTTACTTAAGTTTTTGCCACAGGCAGATCCTGCACCATGAGCGGGATATACAATAACTTCATCCGACAAGGGCATAATTTTTGTTCGAAGACTTTCATAAAGTAGTCCTGCCAATTCCTCTTGGGTCATGTGCGCTGCCTTTTGAGCCAAGTCAGGTCGGCCTACATCACCCAAAAACAGCGTATCACCGCTAAAAATAGCATGATCTTTCCCTTGGGCATCTTTTAAAAGATAGGTAGTGCTTTCCATGGTATGGCCGGGAGTGTGCAAAACAACAAAAGTTAAGGCTCCTAATTTAAATTCTTGTAGGTCTTTAGCAATGGTAGCTTCAAAGGCTGTTTTTGCATTAGGACCAAAAACTATAGGTGCTCCGCTAACTTTGGATAAGGTCAAATGGCCACTCACAAAGTCTGCATGAAAATGGGTTTCAAAAATATATTTGATTTTGGCCTTGTTGTTTTTTGCCTTTTCAAGATAGGGACTAACTTCTCTTAAGGGATCAATAATGGCTACTTCTCCTTCACTTTCTATATAGTAAGCGCCTTGAGATAGACATCCGGTATAAATTTGTTCAATTTTCATTTTGTTTTTTTTTACTGCATTTAGCATGGTTCTATTGGGTGCCTTCAAATTGTTTTACGGCGTCACTGGTTGTAATAAAAAAGTTATTTTTTCCTATTTGCTTAAAAAGTTTGCTTTTAAAAATCACTTCTCGAACTGGATCGATTGTTCCAGCAACCATAAATCGAATTCCTTTTTTATTAAGGATTTGACTGATGGTTAAAAGTTGTTCTACAGCGGTACTATCAATATGGTGAATGGCTTCTGCACTTAAAATAAACCCTTTAGTTTCTGGTTGTATTTTATTTAAAATAATTTTCTTTAAATAGTCAACATTTCCAAAAAATAATTGGGCATCAAAGCGAAGAATTACGAGGTGTTTATTTTCAATAGCGTCATTGGGGAACCGCTGAATATTTTGAAAATAATCGGTGTTTTTGATTTTTGCTAAAAAGGCATAATGGGGTTTAGAATTTCTGAAAACGACCAGAAATAAAGAAAATAAAACGCCAATAAGCAATCCTTCAATGATCCCCAAAAAGAGGGTAAAAAAACACGTCATAAGAAAGAGTGTAAACTCATCTTTTCTTGTTTTATATAAACGCAAAGGGTATTTTAAGTCAATAAGTCGAAAAACAGCGACCATAATAATAGCTGCGAGGATAGCGTTGGGCAGCTTATAAAATAATGTGGTGAAAAAGAGCAAAACACAGGCAACAAGTAGTGCACTTATTAGCGCGGAAATACCTGTTTTCGCCCCTGCTTGTTCATTGACTGCACTACGAGAAAGACCACCATTAACAGAATAGGACTGAAAAAATGATCCAAGAATATTAGCTGTTCCCAAGGCTATTAATTCCTGATTTGCATTGAGCTTATGGTCATTGTTTTTATTTTCAAAGATTTTAGCAATAGCCATGGCCTCCATGATGGACACAACTGCAAGCGTTATCGCAATTGGGAATAGTTGAACAAGCGTATTATAGCTTAAATTGGGTAGCTTAAAGGCTGGAAGTCCTTTGGGGATTTCCCCGACAATTGCCAGTCCTTTTTGATCCCAACCTGATAGGGTGACAAAAAGGATGCCTGCGACAACAACGAGGAGTCCAATGGGAATTTTTAACATTCTTTTTTGCAGAACATAAAGAACACCAATAGCAATACTGCCAATACTTAAAGCCATAAAGTTAGTACTATTTATGTTGCGGAAGACGTCTATTAATGTGAGGTCAAAGCGACTTGTTGAAACGACTTGAATACCCAGCAGATGTTGTAGTTGACTAGCCCCAATGATTAATGCAGCAGCAGTTGTAAAACCGCTAATAACTGGCCTGGATAAAAACCGAACAAAAAATCCCATTCGAAAAAGTCCTAGTATAATATGGATGACTCCTACAAAAAATGCGAGTGCAATGGCCATTACAACATATTCTTCAGGACTAGAAAGTGAAAGTGTTCCAAGACCTGCAGCAACTAAAAGAGAATCCATAGCCACTGGACCCACCGACAATTGTCGTGAAGTTCCCATAAGCGCATAAACAAGTTGCGGAACAATTGCTGCATAAAGACCATAAACAGGGGGTACGCCAGCAATTAACGCGTAGGCCATCCCTTGAGGGATTAGCATTATCCCAACAGTTATCCCCGCAAAAATATCTCCTGACAAATAAGACTGCTTATATTTCGGTATCCAACTTAAAATGGGAAAAAACTGTTTTAGCATTTAATGTTTTTTAAAAGCTGCTTTTTTAAATTGTCCACTGCATTTAATAGGTCGTTATTTTTATGTAGCTAATAAAACATTGCAAAGGTAATAAACTGTTTAATGACTTAAATTTTAAGGGGATTAAAAACCCTTATATCCATGTGTTTTTACAAAAATTAACATGTAGAAGGCGATAAAATGGAAGCGTTAAAAGAAAACTTGATTACTTTTGTGGGGAAAAATTTAAGTTTATGGCCAAAAATTTAGTTATTGTCGAATCCCCTGCAAAAGCAAAAACTATCGAAAAATTTCTTGGGAAAGACTTTCGAGTTGCGTCAAGTTTTGGTCATATTGCAGACCTTCCTTCCAATGAGTTGGGTGTTGATGTCGCTGCTCGCTTTGCCCCAAAATATATTGTTAGTAGTGATAAGAAAAAAGTAGTCAGTGAACTAAAAAGCCTTTCCAAAAAAGTGGATACGGTATGGTTGGCAAGTGATGAAGATCGAGAGGGAGAAGCCATTGCATGGCATTTAGCGGAGAATTTAAATCTAAATGAAAGCAACTCCAAACGTATTGTTTTTTCGGAGATTACCAAGTCTGCAATTTTAAAAGCAATTGAAAAGCCACGCAAAATCAATTATGATTTAGTAAATGCGCAACAAGCTCGTCGTGTTCTAGATCGTTTAGTCGGTTATGAGCTTTCACCAGTGCTTTGGAAAAAAGTTAAGGGCGGCTTGTCAGCTGGACGTGTTCAATCGGTTGCAGTTCGACTTATCGTTGAACGTGAACGGGCGATTAATGCCTTTCAACCCAAACAGAATTTTAAAGTTCAAGCCTTATTCAGTACAGATAATAAACGTCAAATCCCTGCGGTACTCAGTAAGGTGTTTCAAGAGGAATCAGAAGCAAGAAGCTTTTTACAAAAAAATATAGATGCCCATTATAAGGTTGATGCTGTTCAAGTTAAACCAGCGAAAAAAAGTCCCTCAGCTCCCTTTACAACATCTACCTTACAACAAGAGGCGTCAAGGAAACTTGGTTTTTCAGTTAGTAAGACCATGACCATGGCGCAACGGCTTTATGAAACAGGACTCATTACTTATATGCGAACCGATAGTGTTAACTTATCCAAAGAGGCTCAGGATAGTTTAATCCATCAAATTGAACAACTTTACGGTAAAAATTTCGCACAAAAAAGAAGTTATAAAACAAAAAACAAAGGGGCACAAGAAGCGCATGAAGCCATTCGTCCAACAGATCCTTCCAAAAATAAAGTCAATGTAGATTATGATCAAATGCGCTTGTACGAGCTAATTTGGAAGCGAACCATTGCATCACAAATGAGTGATGCTCAATTAGAACGAACGCAGATTGATATCCAAGCTGACAATCATCCGGAAGTCTTTCAAGCGAAAGGAGAAGTGATCACCTTTGAAGGGTTTTTAAAAGTCTATATGGAGGGGGTAGACGATCAGGATGAAGAGGCACAAGGACTTTTACCTAAAGTAGCCATAGGAGATCACTTAAGCTTAAAGTCGATGACGGCAACACAACGTTTTTCTCGACCTCCGTATCGTTTTTCAGAAGCTTCTTTAGTTAAGAAATTGGAGGAATTAGGGATTGGACGTCCGTCCACTTATGCGCCGACAATTTCAACTGTTCAGAATAGAAATTATGTGGAAAAAGGAAGTTCAGAAGGGGAGCAACGTTCCTATTTACAACTTCATTTGGAAGAGCAATCGATCAAAGAAGCGATGCTTACAGAAATGGTTGGAGCCAACAAAGGGAAATTAATTCCTACAGATATTGGCATGATTGTGAATGATTTTTTAGTGGCCAACTTTAAGGGAATCTTAGATTTTAATTTTACGGCTCAAGTAGAACAAAGTTTTGATGATATTGCCAACGGATCTAAAGAATGGACCGACATGTTGAAGGTTTTTTACGACACTTTTCACCCTACTGTCGAAGAGGTCAAAGAAAATGCTCAACGGGAGTCGGGTGAACGCGTTTTAGGAGAAGATCCAAAGTCAGGACGTGTACTTAAAGTTCGATTAGGTAAATATGGACCAATTGCACAAATAGGAGAATCGGAAGAGGAAGAAAAACCGGTTTTTGCTAGTCTAACATCGGATCAACAACTGTCAAGCATAACTTTTGAAGAGGCCCTCCGATTATTTGATCTTCCAAAAACACTTGGCGATTTTGAGGGGGAAGAGGTCATCGTCAATAATGGTCGTTTCGGACCTTATGTCAAATTCAAGGATAAATTTATTTCCCTTCCTAAAGGAATATTTCCTAGTGATATTAGTATGGCAGATGCTATTGAACTCATCAAGGAAAAGCAAAGGGCTGATGCCCCAATTTATCACTATAATGAACTCCCTGTAACCAAAGGTGTCGGCCGTTTTGGTCCTTTTCTAAAATGGAGTGGCATGTTTATTAATGTCAATAAATCATACGATTTTGATCAACTTTCTGATAAAGATATTGTTCAATTGATTGAGGATAAAATCCAAAAAGAAAAAGATAAGGTAATTCATGATTGGGCTGATGCAGGTATTCGGGTTGAAAAAGCACGATGGGGGCGCTCCAACATAATTAAAGGAAAACAAAAGATAGAGTTATCCAAAGATATTGATGCAACAAAGCTTACTTTGGAAGAAGCTATTCAAAGGCTTGAAGCGCAAAAACCATCGAAAACTAAAAAGCGGACAAAAAAGAAAAAATGAGTCTTGAACTGCTAGTTCCCATTGATGAAGAAGTTATACTCCACTTAGAGGGGTTGCCCAAGCAGATTTTAGGGAATACTGTTTTTATCCATTCCAAATCAAATGGCTTTCCAGAGCTTAAGGGACTTTCTTTGGCCATTATTGGGGTGAATGAAATTAGAAATAGTCATCCGCAAAGAGACCCCTATTGGCTTTCTAACTTTAGAAAATCATTCTATCAATTATTCCCGGGAAACTGGAAGATGAAAATCGCTGATTTGGGTGATTTACCTAATGGTGAAACTACAGCAGATACTTATTTTGCATTAAAAGAAATATGTTTACACCTTCGACAAATCAATATATTACCGATAATTGTAGGAGGAAGTCAAGATTTAATTTATCCGTTATACCAATCTTTTCAAGTTACCGAACAACTTGTAAATATTGTTTCAGTGGATAATCGCTTTGATTTTTCTGAAGACGAAGAACTTATTTCAGGTCGTTCATATATGAGTAAGATTATTATGGAAGCGCCTAATTTTTTAAACAACTATTCCAATATTGGTTATCAGAGTTTCTACTGTGCTCAAGAGGAGAAAGATTTAATGGAAAAACTGTATTTTGATGGATTACGACTTGGAGTTGTCTTGGATGATGTAACCTTGGCAGAGCCCATTTTAAGGGATGCTGATATTGTGGGTTTTGACATGAAAGTTTTGTCTTGGCAAGCTACTGGTGATTTTGAGAAGGGTCATCCAAATGGAATTGACAGTCGAACAATTTGCTCTTTATCGAGATATGCGGGAATTAGTGACCGTGTTTCTATTTTTGGTCTTTTTGAACTCCCTGCAACTCCCCTTTTTGACCAACTTCTTGCTCAAATAGTTTGGTATTTTATTGAAGGCTTTCAATGCCGCTTTAATGAATATCCAGTCGCTGTCAGTCAAGGTTTTCTAAAATATAATGTTACATTATCAGATCGGGAAATAGTCTTTTATAAAAGTGAACTAAGTCATCGGTGGTGGATGGAAGTGTCTCATGAAAGTGAATTAAATAATAAATCGAAATCTATTGCGTTATTATCATGTACAGAAACTGATTATCAGGATGCATGTAGAGATAAGATACCAGATCGATGGTATAATGCAATTAAAAGAATAGGTTAACAGATGTATAGTTAACAAAAAATGTATTTTTATTTATCTACACATTAAAATTAGGTAGATTTACGAATGAAAATTTAAAATAGGGTTAAAATAAAAGTTAATGAGAAGAATTTTCGCTGTAATAACAGTCTCTTTGATTTTGTTTTCTTGTGGACAGAAGAGTCGTGGCGAGTTGACAGGAGTTAAACAAAAAAAGTGGTTTGGTGAAAAGCCATATGGAATGACATTAATAGAAGGAGGATCCTATGTCATGGGTAAATCTGATGACGACATTGCTCAACTTCAAAATGCTAAAGCGAGAACCGTTACCGTTCCTTGGTTCTATATGGATGAAACGGAAATAACCAATGGTGAATACAAACAATTTGTTCATTGGGTAAAAGACTCCATAGCCCTTGCCTTGTTAGCAATAAAGGTAGAAGAACTAGATTTAGGCCCTGACAGTGATGGAATTGGAGAGTATGCTTTTAAAGATGCTGACACGGCCGATTTGAGTGAATTTCAAAAATATATGAAAGCCAATTATTTCGATTTGAATGAAGGTTATGAAGGGAGAGCATTGAATCGTGAGGCTAAGATTGTTTGGGATACCAAAGACTATGTTGACCAAAATTATGCCGAAGTTATGGACTCCCTTTATCTTCCTCCAGATCAATGGTATAATGGTGAAATGAAGTTAGATGTTTCAAAACTTATCTATAGCTACACTTGGTTTGATTCTGAAGGTGCTGCTCGAGAATCACGACGAACTAAAAAACAATTTATTGATCGTGCTCCTTTTATCAAAAAGGAAGAAATACAGATTTATCCCGATACCACGGTATGGATTAAGGACTTTACCTACTCCTATAATGAGCCTATGCACAATGACTATTTTTCTCACCCAGCATATGAAGACTATCCAGTGGTTGGTGTATCATGGCATCAGGCAGTTGCCTTTTGTAATTGGAGAACCAATTACAAAAATGGATTTCAAAAAGATAAAGGAAAACCACAAGTCAATAGGTTTCGTCTTCCCAGTGAATCGGAATGGGAATATGCAGCACGAGGTGGAATAGCATCTGGGGTTTACCCTTGGGGATCTCCTTATCTGGTTGATGATACGGGTTGTTTTTTAGCAAACTTCAAACCCCTAAGAGGAAATTATGCCGCAGATCAAGCTGTTTATACTACAGAAGCTAAATCGTATTTTCCAAACGACTATAATTTGTATAATATGGCTGGAAATGTAGCTGAATGGACAAACTCTTCTTACGATTCTGGTTCTTATGAGTACGTAGCTTCTCTTAATCCGAACATATCTTTTGAAAATGAGGGTAGAAAAGTAGTTCGTGGTGGTTCTTGGAAAGACGTTGCTTATTTTTTAAGGGTAAGTTCAAGAGATTACGAATATTCGGATACCGCAAGAAGTTATATTGGCTTTAGAACAGTTCAGGACTATTTGGGGTCTCCAAAAATTAAACTTAAATAAAAATAGATCGATCAAAATTAAATATATTTTAAAAAAATGGAAAAAAGGTTAAGAAATAAAATTCTACTTCACATGCTTTACGGCTTTGGTGCTGCCGTTGTAATTATAGGAGCGTTGTTTAAAATCCTTCACTTAGAAGTAGGTCCGCTAACAGGTGGATTAGTCTTAGGAATTGGATTGGGTACAGAAGCAATAATATTTTGTATAGCAGCACTTGATACTAGTGATATAAAAGAAGAACACGAAAGTTATGTTAAAGCCCAAGAAGGGGAGCAAATAATTAAAGGGAATAATGATGATGGCTTATCTGAAAAACTAGATCAAATGTTAGCAGATGCTAAACTAGATGTTGCATTAATGGAAAAACTTACTGGGAGTATTACCGATTTTCAAAGTACGGTTGAATCGCTTAGCCCAATGGCAAATGCAATTTCTTCAACGACTTCCTATTCAGAAAAATTATCAGAAGCTACTGTGAGTATCGATGATTTAAATGATGCTTATAAAAAACAAGTCGATGTAATAAATGATCAAGTATCTATTCAATCAGATCGTTTGGAAATGGCTAAAAGCAATACTGAGCTTGATGAAGAAACATATCAAAAAGCGGAAAGCTTAAAAGCCCAAATTGATGCGTTATCTGAAAACCTCAATGCTTTGAATCAAGTTTATGCAGGAATGTTATCTGCTATGAATAAAAACTAATAACATGGCAGGAGCAAAGGAGACACCAAGGCAGAAAATGATCAGCCTGATGTATTTGGTTTTTATTGCCATGCTTGCATTAAATGTAAGTAAAGAAGTATTGGAGGGTTTTGGTCAAATGTTTGTAAAACTTGAAAAATCAACCGATAGGGCAACTATGGGGAATCAAATATTCTATGATAAAATAGAAACGAATGCCCGGGAGAAAAAAGGGGATTGGATTCAAAACAATGAAATTGCTATTCGTGTAAAAAATTCTTCAGACAAACTTTTTAATAAAATTGAAGATATACAAGAGAGAATGGTTGTTAAGATACGTGAAAAAGATCCTGAATTAAAGGAATACGACCGAATGGATACTAGTGATGAACTGGATCTTATTCTTTTTAAAGCAGAGGGTCCTTCAGAGGAGGGACTCGAATTATGGCAAACTATAAATGACTATAGAAAAGAAACGGGAGAAGTTTTTGAACGTGCTGGAGTACCCGAAAGCGTCAACGTAATTAATGAACGCTTTTTTATTGGAGACGAAAATGGAGATGTGATTAATTCAGACGGAACATCTCAAACATGGCTTTCCAGTAACTTTGAGGGATTCCCACTAATTTCTTCTTTAGCAAAACTCGCCTTAATTCAGAATGATATCCGTCAAACGGAAAATGAAATCTTGTCTACTCTTTTGGGGAATAAACTTGAAATGGAAACCAATGTCAATGAGTCCAATTACATTACACTTTTGGATATGGACAAAGGCGCTTATTACCAAGGAGAAACTTTTGATGGAAGTATACTATTAGGGAGAAGAGGAGGAACTCAAAATCCTAATTCTGTGGATATTTCTTTGGATGGTAGAAAATTAAGTGAAAACCAGTATAAATTAATCCCAGGCGGAATTAAACTTAATGTTAATGCTGGAAATCCAGGCGACCATCTACTTGAAGGAGATTTAATTTTTTTAAATGAAGGAGTGGTTTCTAAAATTCCAGTTTCTCAAAGTTATACGGTCATTTCAAAACCAAATTCTGCGGTAATTTCTGCCGATAAAATGAATGTAGTTTATCGTGGTGTTGACAACCCAATGACCATATCTATTCCTGGCATTCAAAATAGTAAAGTGAAAGCTTCTGCTGTTGGCTTAAGTAAAGTTTCGGGAAGTAAGTATCTTATGAAACCTGATAGAGGTCGTGAAGTGACCATTACGGCAAGTGGTGTTTTACCTGATGGACAAGCCGTGAAAACAACTACATTGTTTAGAATTAAAGATATTCCAAGCCCAACAGGAACTGTTCGTGGAGAAATTGGAAGTATTTCGATTCCAAAGTCAAACTTAGCCATTTCCACTATTGGAGCAGTCTTAGAAGACTTTGATTTCGATATTGAACTAGAAACAGTTAGTTTCAAGTTTAAAGTCCCAGGACAACCAACCATTCAGGTTAGAGGGAATAAGCTTGATGCACGAGCTAAAAGTGCTTTGCGTAGAGCTAAGGCTGGACAAACAGTTCAGATTTTTGATATTAAAGTGAGAAATCCAAAAAAACCGAATTATCGATTTAAAAAGGTATCCCCGGTTATTTGTGATCTCGTAAATTAAAATTTTTCATCATGACTTCAAGCAGGTTATATTTTTTATTGTTTTTTATCCTATTTTCAATAGGCTTAAGTGCCCAAAGTAATTTGCTTAATGCTGCGGTACCTCAAGAAGTTGGCCAATTGAATGAACAGCAAGCAAATGCGAACCTTGAAGCACCAATTCCTTATGGTTACGTTGATGATCGTGATGTATTTTGGTCGCGTACAATTTGGGAAATTGTCGATCTTAATGAACGGATTAATTTCCCCTATTATTATCCAACCGACACCCTTAATTTGGGAAGTAATCGTCGTTCACTTTTCGATATTTTAAAACGTGGTATTAGATCGAAAGAAATCACGGAAGTTTATAAATCTTCTTATTTCAGAGAAAAATTATCGTTTGATGAAATTGCAGAAACCTTGGTGGCTATTGATACTACCGATCAGGGGTATGATCAATACAATGCTGGAGAAGCTGTAGACCCTCAATTTATTACTAGACGAAATATTACGGCTGCGGAAATTGAACAATATAGAATTAAAGGGACTTGGTATTTTGATAAAAGGATTGGGGAAATGAAATACCGAATTTTAGGGATAGCACCTGTAGCTCCTGATGTTAATTTTTTAGATGGTTCTCCAGAGGAACAAGATTTAGTTGAACTTTTTTGGGTGTGGTATCCTAATGCACGCATTCCATTAAACAATATGAAAGTATTCAATTCCAAAAATTCATCTCAGCAAATTTCCTTTGATCACATGCTTAATTCAAGACGATTTAGTGGTCTAATTTATCGGGAAGAGAATGTTCATGAAGATCGTCAGATTAAAGATTATATTTATGAAGATGCACTTCGCCAGCTTTTGGAATCCGAGAGAATCAAAACCTTAATTCGAGATTTTGAACTCGATATGTGGAACAATTGATGACAAAAATATAAATCATTTAAACGCTGCCATGTGCAGCGTTTTTTTATACTATTTTTGAAAAAAAATAACTTTGAAGCATTCAATTATTGTGGGTTATGGACTTGCTGGGCTAGCTTATGCATCTCAAATGAAACTTCATGAAAAGGATTTTGTCATCATAGATACTCCAAAGTGGAATGCTACACGTAAAGCAGCAGGAGTAATGAACCCCACTGTTTTAAAACGCTATACCTTGGCTTGGAATGCGAATCAATTTATGGTGTATGCTCAAGATTTTTATACCCGCTTAGAGGGTCATCTAAAAAGAACAATCCTTGAGCGTATTTCTATCCATCGACATTTTTTAAATCAGACCGAACAAAATAATTGGGCTACTGCAAGTAATTCAATAGCATTACAACCCTATTTAGATTCCAATTTTTCAACGGACATGGCACCCACTTACAAAGGTAGTCATGGTTATGGTAGTGTTAAAAACACTGGTCGATTACCAACAAGTACAACACTAGAAGTATTTAAAGCAACCTTAAATTCGGAGGAATTTATTTCAAGTGAATTTGACTATGATGCCGTTAAAATTCATGACAATCACATAGAATACAAAAACATCAAAGCACAATATCTTGTTTTTTGCGAAGGCTTTGGACTGAAAAAGAACCCTTTCTTCAATACGTTGCCCTTAATTGGTTCAAAAGGAGAACTCCTTTTGATTAAAGCGCCATTACTTCCACGGGATAGTATAATCAAAGCCCATGGGATTTTTATTGTCCCCGTAGAAAATGATAATTTTTGGATTGGTGCCACCTTTAATCGGAAAGATAAAACCACCTCACCCACTCAAGAAGGTAAGGATTGGTTACTCAAAAAATTACATCAAACAGTAGACGTCCCTTTTGAAATTGTACAGCAAAATGTTTGTATTCGACCTACCGTAGCTGATCGAAGACCACTTCTAGGACAACATCCAATACATAAGAGACTCTATTTGTTTAACGGTCTTGGAACTCGTGGAGTCCTAATGTCCCCCTTATTATCACATTGGCTTTTTGATTTTATCACTGTTGGAACACCGCTTCCCGAAGCAGTCAATTTGAGTCGCTTTGATTCTATAACCCTTTCAAAAAAATAGTACCCTTATGCTCAGTGTTCAAGATTTTACAGTTTCTTTTGGTGGTGATGTTCTTTTTGAATCCGTTTCTTTTCGTTTAGGGAGTGGTGACCGTGTTGGACTAATTGGGAAAAATGGGGCTGGAAAATCTACCCTATTAAAACTTTTAGCACAAGAAAATAACCCAACTTCTGGAAGTTTGGCGCTAGAAAAAGGGTGCTCCATTGGGTACCTTCCACAAGATTTGGATTTTCAAAGTGGAAGAACCGTCCTAGAGGAGGCCTATCAGGCATTTGAAGAAATTCAGTCGATTGAAAAACGGTTAGAAGAAATCCATAAGATTATGGAACAGACGACAGACTTTGAAAGTGAAGCTTATTTAGCTGTTTTGGATGAGTTAACAGAAAAAAACACCCGATATGAAATTATTGGGGGCTATCATTATCAAGCAATAACCGAACGAATATTAACGGGTTTAGGGTTTACCTCAGAAAATTTTAATCAACTAACCGACGAATTTTCTGGAGGCTGGCGTATGCGAATTGAGTTGGCAAAGTTACTGCTTAATGATCACGATGTTCTTTTATTGGATGAACCCACCAACCATTTGGATATCGACTCCATCATTTGGTTAGAACAGTTTTTAAAAAAATATCGTGGAGCGGTTGTTTTGGTATCCCACGACCGTATGTTTTTAGATCAGGTTACTAACCGAACAATAGAAATTATTCAGAAACAGATTTTTGACTTTAAAAAATCGTATTCTAATTATATGGTTTTAAGGGCTGAATTAAGAGAACAACAGTTGGCTGCTCACAAAAATCAAGAAAAGCAAATTCAACAAACAGAAAAATTGATTGAGCGGTTTCGTGCAAAAGCATCTAAAGCAAGTATGGCCCAATCACTGATGAAAAAACTAGATAAAATTGATCGAATTGCTATTGATCCTGAAGATAACAGAACCATGAAACTTCATTTTCCAGTTGCCATTCAACCCGGGAAAATTATTCTTGAGGCAAAAAATATTTCAAAAGTTTACGGTGCTAAAAAAGTACTCTCAGACATCGATTTAAACGTTATTCGAGGAGCTAAAATGGCATTTGTGGGGCAGAATGGACAAGGAAAATCTACACTTGCTAAAATTTTAGTCAATGAACTGGAACACCACGGTCAACTGAAGTTAGGGCATCAAGTGCAATTGGGTTACTTTGCCCAAAATCAATCCTCTTATTTAGACCCTTCTAAAACTATTCTTGAAACGGTTGAAGATGCTGCAACAGAGGAAAATCGAAGTCGTGTTCGCGATATGCTCGGGGCTTTTTTATTTCAAGGGGATACTGTTGAAAAACAGGTTGTTGTTTTATCAGGAGGAGAAAGAAACCGTTTGGCCTTATGTAAACTCCTTTTACAGCCCTTCAATGTGTTGATTATGGATGAGCCTACTAATCATCTTGATATCGCTTCCAAAAATGTATTAAAAGAGGCCCTTATTAAATTTCAAGGAACCTTAATTTTGGTTTCTCACGACCGTGATTTTTTACAGGGACTTTGCAATGAAATCATCGAATTTAAAGATCAAAAAATTAAATCTTATATCGGTGAAATCAAAGAATACCTTGAACAGAAAAAAATAGACTCATTGGTTGAACTGGAAAAAAATCAAGAGGTAAAAAAGAAAAAGGTCAAAGAAAAAGAAGGGAATGATTATCAACTTCAAAAACAAACACGTTCCCTTCAAAATAAACTTTCAAAAACAGAAAAGGAAATCTCTAGTTTAGAAAAAGAGATTAAAACCATTGATGTTGAATTGGATATTAACTATGACGCAGTTATTAGTCAGCCTAACTTTTTTGACAATTACCAAAACAAGAAAAAACGGTTGGAACAATTGATGGAAAACTGGGAAAAACTCCAACTCCAATTGGAAGAAATAACGAGCACATAAAATGGAGGAACATTTTTTTCAATGCCCTTATTGTTGGGAAACCATCTCCATGCTGTTGGATTCTTCCATTGGTCAGGATACGTATATCGAAGATTGCGAAGTATGCTGTCACCCCATTCAGATTCACTATCAATTTGACGATCAGACCTTGTCTCAATTTTCAGCGACTTCAACTGAAGAGGGATTTTAAAACTTAACTTCAAAGAACTGTAACATTTGACTTTTTAAGGCGTCCTATTAGCAACTCTTATAACCTACAAAATGAATTTCTTTTTATTCCCCCTACTAATTTTTCACTCTTTAGTTAATCCAGAGACACCGCCAATAAACTTTGATGGGAGGTTGGACCCTCACGAATGGGAGAATGCTCAAAAATTTACTATTGACTATGAAATAAGCCCAGGGAATAATAGCCCTTCCCCCTTCAAAACCACTGCATATATTAAATATTCTTCAGAATACTTGTGGGTAGGGTTTGACGCAGAAGCCAACCCCAAAACATTACGAAGTGCATTGCGAAATCGTGATGAAGCCTTTTCTGACGATATTGTGATGATTGGTATAGATACCTTTGGTGACGGACGCTATATGATAGCTGTTGGAGCCAATGCCGAAGCCAGTCAGGTAGATTTAAAATTTATGCCAAACGGAAACGATGATTCTTCCTATGACGTATCCTTTGAGTCCAAAGCAGTCAAAACAGATAAAGGCTATCAAGTAGAATTAAAAATCCCTTTTTCGTCCTTCCAATTTAAAAATGCTCCAGAACTGGTTTGGAAGGTATTGCTCTACCGTTCCACCTATGCTAATGGTGTAAGAAGTCAAAATATAAATTTCCCTATAGATTTAAACAACACTTGTCTTCCTTGTCAAACGCCAGAAAAAATAACTTTAAAAAACATCAAACCCAAAAAGCGGCGAAATTTTTTACCCTATGCTTTTGGAGGAGTATCAGGCGAAAGAGAAACGTCTAAATTGACCTATGGGAAAGGAAATTACAATATTGGGTTAGGGGGGCTATTGGACATTAGTAATGTTACCACTTTTGAGTACACAATCAACCCTGATTTTTCACAAGTAGAAGCCGACGTCTCACAAATTAACGCCAACACCACCTTTGCCCTCTATTTTCCAGAGCGACGTCCCTTTTTTAATGAAGGAAATGATTTAATTAATACGGCCTTACAAACCGTTTATACTCGAGCAATAAACCAACCTTTTGTCTCTACAAAGATGATCCATCAAGGCGAAAAACAACAGTTCTATTGGTTGTCCGCTTATGACTCTAAAACAGCCTATCTGATTGGAGCAGAAAACAGATCCTATTTTGGGAAGGGGGAAGAAAATTTTTCCAATATTCTTCGATATCAACGAACATTTAAACAAGGATCCAACATTGGATTTTTGACCACTAATCGCTTTTTAAAAGGAGGTGGAATGGATAATACCTTTGGAATTTTAGGACAATTCCGCTTTTTAAAATCCTATTCTTTAGGGTTTGAATGGAATAAAAGTTTGACCAAAGAAGCCATTAATGATTGGATTGACTCTGATGATATGATTGGAAATACAACAGTTGCTTTAGATGGTGAATCTTTTAACGGTGATGCATTAAACTTTCGTTTGCAACGGAACACAACGCATTGGGTATCAGAACTTGAATACCAACACAGTTCCCCAAACTATCGGACACCCTTGGGGTTTTCTGTAAATAATTCATTGCGTTCCTTGGAATTCGAGCAGGGCTATCAGTATTTTTTTAAAGAGCAATTTATCAAAAAACTTTTTGTGGCAGCAGAAATGGAAACCCGCTTTAACTACAACGGTCTCCAAAAATTTTCTGAATTGGGGCTTTCTGCCTATATAGAACTAGATAAAAATATTCGCTCTGAAATCAATTTTAGCAATGCATTCAATGAAGAATTCAAGGGGTTCAATGCGAATAGCCTCCTCAAATTTAGTTGGTGGGTTCAACTTAACCCTTCCGAAGCAATTCGGATTAACGTATTTTCAGAATTTGGAGAAAGCATCGGGTATAATTTAGATGACCTAGCAGTTGGAAACTCCCTTTTCTTTGGCACCTTTAATAGTTTTCAGCTGAGTGATAAATTCCGAATTTCACCAAGCCTTCGATATTCTGAGTTACGAAATAAGTTGGATAACTCCCTCTACTACAAGGGCTATATTGCTCGATTAAATATTAATTATCAATTCAACAATAACCTCTCCTTTCGTTTAGTTGGAGAACACAATGACTTCGACAAAAAGTTTTTTATTCAACCCCTATTAAAATGGAACCCAAATCCGTTTACTATTTTTTATTTAGGAGGAAACAGCGGATTTAGTAAGCTTGACAGTAATGCCTTTCAAGTTAGTGCTACCCAATTTTACATGAAATTTCAGTATCTGATAGGGATATAATTTATTCGATCGATTGAAGGTAACGCTCGGCATCCAAAGCAGCCATACAACCCGTTCCAGCTGCAGTAACAGCTTGACGGTATTCCTTATCCTGGACATCACCAGAAGCAAAAACACCTGGGATATTTGTTTTGGTGGACTTCCCTTCTGTGATTAGATAGCCAGCCTCATCCATATCTAATTGTTCCTTAAAAATAGCGGTATTGGGTTGGTGGCCGATAGCAATAAAAAGTCCTGTAATGGGTATTTCCTCTATTTCACCAGTTTGATTATTTTTCATCCTAAGCCCTTCGACAACTTGCTCTCCAAGAACCTCATCAATTTCAGTAGAATATTTAAGATCAATATTTGGGGTATTATTTACTCGATGCTGCATGGCTTTAGAGGCACGCATATGGTCTTTACGAACCAACATCGTTACCTTCGAACAAATATTAGCTAAATAGGTCGCCTCTTCTGCAGCAGTATCACCACCACCCACAATAGCAACTTCTTGTCCCTTATAGAAAAAACCATCACAAACAGCACAAGCGGAAACCCCACCGCCACGAAGACGTTGTTCACTCGGAAGTCCCAAGTATTTTGCTGTTGCTCCAGTACTGATAATCACCGTTTCAGCTTCAATTTCACCTCCACCTTCAACAAAGGCCTTATGGATCCCTCCCTTTTCTTTGGAGAACGCCACTTTATTGACATGGCCAATCCTTACATCAGTTCCAAAACGTTCGGCTTGTTGTTGCAGTTGTATCATCATGGTTGGGCCATCAATCCCTTCAGGATAGCCAGGGAAATTATCTACTTCCGTAGTAGTAGTAAGTTGACCTCCCGGTTCCATTCCTGTATACATGACCGGTTTTAAATCCGCTCGTGCAGCATAAATAGCTGCTGTATATCCTGCTGGACCACTTCCGATAATTAAAGTTTTTACACGTTCCATATGAATCTGTTAAAATCATTCAAAAGTAAGGCATATAATTAAATTGTATCTTGCTAATTCATAGGAATTGTCAACACTCATATAAACTTTTATGATTCGTTATTTTATTTTTTTGATGCTACTTTTTGTTTCGTCTTGTGCTACAAACAACATCGATAATCCACAAGCGCTTATAAATAAAACGATTGAAAAACATGGTGTAAATCGGTTGAATACAAGTGCATTATCGTTCGATTTTAGAGATATTCATTATGAATTAAAAAAAAGAAAAGCACAAACAGTATATAGTAGAGAAATAAAGAAAGGAGACACCTTGATCAAGGATGTTTTAACCAATGGAGTACTGTTCGAAAGAACCATTAATGGTTCGGTAACTAAGCTTTCCGACAGTCTAAAAGGAGTGTATTCCAATTCTTTAAATTCAGTCATGTATTTTATACAGACCCCTCTTGTACTATTGGATAAATCCGTCATAAAAGACTATAAGGGAAAGACACAAATTAAAGGGGAAACGTACCATGTTTTAAAAATCACTTTTACAGAAGAAGGAGGAGGAGAAGACTTTGAAGATGAATACCGCTATTGGATTCACGCAACCGATTTTACCATTGACTATCTTGGTTATAACTATCAAACCTCAGGAGGTGGGACACGTTTTAGACAGACTTTTAACCGAAAAACAGTAAAAGGTGTTCTATTTCAAGACTATATAAATTTTAAACCTCAAGAACGTTTTGTAAAATTGGATAGCCTTCCAATATTATTTGAACAGCAACAACTTAAAAAAGTATCCATTATTGAAAATAAAAACATTCATTTAAAACTAGAGGTTGGTCAATAAATTATCCAATGCTCTCGGGGATATTTATTGGATGACGACGATTTAAATACCCACTTAATTTTTATCTTTGACATTACTATAAAAGAACAATAAATACTAAATCACAACAAAAAAACCAATGCTATCCAACAAATCAACTGATATTCTAGCCTATAAACCTCCAGGGAGTTTTGAAGAAACCCGTTTCGAAAAACTTCACAATGTTATTTTTGAAAACTCCACGGAAGCATCGTTTCAAGTGGCAGCTTCCATAGCGGCATTGATTAAAGAAAAACATCAATTAGGAGAACCTTGTGTGTTGGGATTAGCGACAGGTTCAACACCCCTTAGTGTATATCGTGAACTGGTTCGTCTGCACAAAGAAGAAGGGCTGAGTTTTCAAAATGTAGTATCCTTTAACTTGGACGAATACTTCCCACTCTCTAAAAATGACCTCCAAAGTTACCATCACTTTATGCATGTCAATTTATTTGACCATATAGATATTCTTCCTGAAAATATTCATATTCCTAACGGAGAAGTTGAAGCAAAAAATGTTCGCACTTTTTGTATTGAATATGAAAATAAAATAAAATCCTATGGAGGTATTGATTTACAACTTTTAGGGATTGGTCGAACAGGTCATATTGGTTTTAATGAGCCTGGATCTCACATGAATTCTCAAACGCGACTAATTACATTAGATCATTTGACCCGTTTTGATGCAGCTCCTGCTTTTTTAGGAATTCAAAATGTACCACGAAGAGCAATCACGATGGGGATTCAAACTATCTTAAATGCCAAGAATATCATACTCATGGCTTGGGGGTCCAATAAAAGTGAAATCATACAAAAAGCAATTGAAGGAGAAATTTCTCCCTTGATTCCAACCACCTATTTACAGGAGCATAAAAACACCACCCTAGTTTTGGATACAGAAGCTGCTGCTGATTTAACCCGAATTAAAACTCCGTGGTTGGTTGCAGATTCTGATTGGACATTTGAAAACAGAAGTAAGGCTGTTTTTTGGTTGTGTGAAAAAACGGGAAAATCCATTTTAAAATTAACCGACGAAGATTACAATCAAAATGGGATGTCTGACTTGTTGACCCACTATGGCTCAAGTTATGAACTCAACATTGAAATGTTTAATAAGTTACAACGAAGCATTACAGGATGGCCAGGAGGTAAACCCAATTCAGATGACAGCAAACGTCCAGAGCGTGCAGAACCTCATCCTAAGCGTGTGATTATTTTTAGTCCTCATCCCGATGATGACGTGATCTCTATGGGGGGGACCTTTGACCGTTTGGTTTCACAAGGCCATGAAGTACATATTGCTTACCAAACCTCAGGAAATATTGCTGTTTCTGATGAAGATGCCTTACGTTTCTTAGAGGTAACCAATGATATCTTCCCCGACTTAACAAAGGAGGCCTATTCGAGTTTACTCACAAAATTCAAATCAAAAAAGTTACACCAACCAGACCCTATCGAAATTCGACACTTAAAAGGAGCAATCCGTAAAAGAGAATCCTTAGGTGCCACACGATATTTTAATGTTCCCGACGAACAAGTTCACTTTATGAACCTGCCCTTTTACGAAACAGGAACCATAGCAAAAAATCCACTATCTCAAATTGATGTTGATTTAACAGCAGACTTGATTACCAAAATCAAACCTCATCAGATCTACGCAGCTGGAGATTTGGCCGATCCTCATGGAACCCACAGTGTCTGTTTGGATGTGATTTTTAAAGCAGTTGATCAACTTAAATCACAAGATTTTATGGACGATTGCTGGGTATGGCTCTATCGAGGAGCATGGCATGAATGGGGTATTCACGAAATTGATATGGCTATTCCCATGAGTCCAGATCAAGTCCTTCGAAAAAGAAAGGCTATTTTTTATCATCAATCTCAAAAAGACGGGGTCATGTTTCAAGGCAATGATCATAGGGAATTTTGGGTTCGCGCAGAAGATCGAAATGCACAAACAGCAAAAGCCTATCGCAATATGGGATTGTCAGATTACGCAGCGATTGAAGCCTTTAAACGCTATCATTTTTAAGGAAATTATTCATAAGAAATGATCGTATAAAAATAGGCTGCTCGGAGGTACCGAATGGAAAGATCGGGATTTACAAAGTAACTTTTTCGTACTTGATTTAAAAACAAACCTGTGTTCTCCTCCACAGATTCATTCATGATAAGACTAATACGTCCATCGTGATTCACCTGTGATGCTTTTAAGCGATAGGTGTCCACATCGAAGTAATAGTGCCAAATATCTGCTTGGGGGTCATCATCGTATTGGATGCGAATCTGATGGACTTTTTGATTCCCTAAAAGTTGTGTTGTTCCCTCATAAGTCAACATCGCTTGATCGTCTAAAAGTTTATAAGGTTGCCAAAAAACATATAGCGCCGCATCCATGATTTTATTCATGGCATCAAGATCTTGTGAGGCTGTTACTGCTTCACCATTCTCAAAAACGGAAATACCTTCCGCTGTTTTCTCCACCCTTTGGAAGGTTCCGTTGGGGTTCCATTCCATCACTGATTTCTTTGGTTGCCATTCATGAGTATGCATTTGCATGATGGTTTGCTCTAAGGTGCCTAAGCTGTCATAGAGTTTTATTTCTTTTAGATATTCAATTTTTTTAAACGATTCCCAAAGTGCTTGTCCACCATGGGCGCCAATCGATTTTTTTATAATTGTCATGGGTTCAGGAGCCTTATTACAACCAAACAAAATCAAGAAGAGTCCTAAAAAGTAGGGAAGTTTAAGAGAAGAAATAGGCTTTAGATGATAAAACATAGAGCAATAAAATTAATTCGTAAATTAGGAAAAATTTAGGCAATTATAAAAACGATAATCTTTAAAAGAATGAAAAAACACCTTCTCTTTGTGCTCTGCTTTTCTTCAATGCTGAGTATTGCGCAACAGTATTCCAATAAGAAAATAAAAAATTTAAAAGCTACCGCTATAGAAAATGTTCAAACGGATCATAAAAGTACTCAGGTAATGGTCGATAAGATATTCAGTTTTGCCGAGTTAGGCTTCCAAGAGATTGAATCATCAAAATATTTAACGGGAATTTTAAAAAATGCAGGCTTTGAAATAGAAAACGGGATTTCAGACATCCCCACAGCTTGGATGGCGCGTTGGAGTAACGGAGAAGGGCCTGTAATTGCTTTAGGAAGTGATGTAGATTGTATACCCAAGGCTTCGCAATATCCTGGAGTGGCTTACCATAAACCCATGGTTGAGGGAGCACCAGGTCATGGCGAAGGACATAATTCAGGAATCCCTGTGATCATAACAGCAGCAATAAGTGTTCAAAAAATAATGAAAGAAAATGACATTAAAGGAACTCTTGTTATATGGCCTGGAATTGCGGAAGAACTGGTGGCCTCAAAGGCTTGGTATGTTCGTGATGGATATTTTGACAATATCGACATGTGTATCTTTACCCATGTAAGCAGTAACCTTGCTGTTTCTTACGGCCAAGCCAGAGGAACAGGATTGATTTCTGTTGAATATTCTTTTGAAGGAGAAGCAGCACATTCTGCAGGTTCCCCATGGCGAGGTCGAAGTGCTCTTGATGCTGCCGAATTGATGAATATTGGATGGAATTATAAAAGAGAACATTTACATCCTTTAAAGCGCTCGCATTCCATCTTTACTGATGCAGGAGACCAACCCAATGTGGTTCCGTCAAAAGCGTCTATTTGGTTTTATCTAAGGGATATTACCTATGATGGAATTATGAAAATGTACAATGATGCCAATAATATTGCGGAGGGTGCAGCGTTGATGACCGACACCAAGGTGAGTTCGAAAATTGTCGGTACGGCATGGCCACGACATTTCAATAAAGTCATTGCAGAAAGCATGTATCAAAACATTTTATCGGTAGGTTTACCAGAGTGGTCAGCAGCCGATCAACAACTGGCAACAGCTGTTCAAAAAGAAGTCAATTCTAAAAACACAAACGGCTTGTCCTCCAAACTTGCTGATCTAGGAAAACCCGCTGTTTCGCCAATTAGTGGTGGTTCAGATGACATTGGGGACATTTCTTGGAAAATTCCTACAGTAACGCTACGCTTTCCTTCCAACATACCAGGACTTCAAGGACATCACTGGTCCAATGCCATTACAATGGCGACTCCTATTGCGCATAAAGGAGCAACTGCTGGAGCAAAAGTTGTTGCTGCAACAGTCATTGATTTTTTGACCCAACCCAAGCTGTTAAATCAAGCAAAGGATTATTTTGAAAATGTCCAAAGTAAAGAAACCAAATACGTTCCGATGATAACAGAAAAGGATCCACCTCCAATCTATTTAAACAAAGGGATAATGGATCAATACCGCCCACAATTAGAGGAGTTTTATTATGACGAAACAAAATATGATACCTATTTGGAGCAGTTGGGAATTAGCTATCCTACATTAAAAAAATAATATCATTTTATGTCAAAAAAAAGGAGACTACTACTCGGACTTTATTTGACTTCGCTATGCCTTTATGCACAAGAGCCGATTAAAGAGATTGATTCATTACAAATCATTCAGGTTTTATTTGACCAACAAAAAGCATGGAACAGTACTGATATAAATGCCTTTATGGAGGGATATTGGCAATCGGACAGACTTGTTTTTTCAGGTTCAGGTGGCCCCATTTACGGATGGGAAGCTACCAAAAAACGCTATGAAAAAAATTATCCAGATGCAGCAGCAATGGGAACGCTTAGGTTTACCCTTTTGGATATGATTCAGGTGGATGAAAATACAGTCCAAATGCAAGGGCGTTATGACTTAATTCGAACGCTTGGTGACAATCACGGATATTTCACCCTCTTGTGGAAAAAAATTAATAAACGCTGGCTCATTATTAGCGATCATACCTCAGCGGCAAACTAAAACAATGGATTTAAGCAAACGTATTGGACTTGTTCTAGGACCTACTCTTTTTTCGATCTTCCTCCTTTTTGGAAATTTTGAAGGATTATCTCCCGAAGGTCATGCCATTTTGGGGGCCACCATGTGGATTGCTATTTGGTGGATTACCGAAGCGGTTCCAATTGCGGTTACCGCTTTACTTCCTATCGTCCTCTTTCCACTCTCTGGGGGAATGGATCTCGCAACCACTACTAGTGCTTTTGGACATAAGTATGTATTTCTTTATTTAGGAGGGTTTGTTATAGCGATTGCCATTGAAAAATGGAACCTTCATCGAAGAATCGCATTAACAATTATTTATTTTATCGGTTCGGATGTTCGGAAAATCATCTTAGGATTTATGCTGGCTACCGCTTTTTTATCCATGTGGATTTCAAATACCGCTACCTCTGTGATGATGCTGCCCATCGGTATTGCTATAATCAAACAATTAAAAGACAATCCCGACACCATTGAAGATGAAAATTTAATTTTTGGAAAAGCGTTGATGTTAGCCATTGCCTATAGCGCCTCTATTGGTGGAATTGCAACCCTCATCGGAACCCCACCCAACCTCGTATTGGCCGGAGTAATTTTAGACACCTACAACTACGAAATCAGCTTTTTTCAATGGTTTATTTTTGGTTTTCCGATTTCCATCGTACTCCTTTTTATTTGTTGGAAGTATCTCACCCGAGTAGCTTTTCGTTTTCAACAAAAAGAATTCCCAGGCGGACGATCTGAAATAAAAAGATTAAAAGAGGCCTTAGGAGCCATCTCTTACGAAGAGCGTCTAGTAGCCATCGTCTTTGGATTGACCGCTTTTTGTTGGATCACCCGTTCTTTTCTCTTACAAAAACTACTTCCTGCGATTGACGATACCATTATCGCTATTTCCTTTGCAGTTCTACTTTTTATTTTACCAGCAAAATCAAAAAAAGAACGGATTGTTCAATGGAAAGAAGCGGTAAAATTACCTTGGGGGATCATCTTACTTTTTGGAGGGGGGATGGCCCTCGCCAAAGCATTTGTGAATAGCGGTCTTGCCATTTGGATTGGCGAACAGATGACGGCTTTAGGGGGACTCTCTTTATTTCTCTTATTTATATTTCTCATTGCAGCAGTCAACTTTTTGACTGAAATCACGTCAAATTTGGCAACTACCGCCATGCTATTACCCGTTTTAGCTCCAATGGCACTAGAAATTGGGGTGCACCCTTTTGGGTTAATGGTCAGTGCTGCTGTTGCAGCATCTTGCGCATTTATGCTTCCTGTGGCAACACCTCCCAATGCAGTTGTTTTTGGCTCGGGCTATTTACGTATTCCCGATATGGTCTCCAAAGGAATTATTATGAATCTGGTTTCCATTATTTTAATCGCTTTATTCATCTATTTTATTCTACCCGAACTTTGGAATTTTGATCTCAGTCTTCACCCCAGTACATTTTAATCGAATAACCTCTATTGTTCGAGAAATGAGTAAGACAAGCTGAGTTCAGATCGGAAATATTTCATAAAAAATATGTATCAGAAAAAAAGGGAATTTAAACAAGAGGTTCAGTTTACAATTCAAGTGCCCAATCTAATAATTGAGGGCGAATATTTAAATCGTAAATCCCACGTTGCTTCCTACTCGGATATACTCGATTACTCAGGAAAATAAAGATACATTCCTCTTGTGGATCTACCCAAACCAAAGTTCCAGTAAAACCGCTGTGGCCATAACTTGAAGGACTACTTTTTACGGAAGGATAGGGGGTGGAGGTTGTTATTGTATCCCTTTCTGGTTTATCAAAGCCTAAGCCTCTTCGATTATCACTATTGGGATAGGCTTTTGATGTAAAGAGATCTATCGTTTCTGGGCGTAAATAGGTGTGCCCCTTATAGGTTCCACCAGAAGAGAACATAAGCATGAGTTGCAGAATAGAATTTGCATTTCCAAAAAGTCCAGCATTTCCGGAAATTCCTCCCATCATGGCAGCAGCTTCATCGTGTACCCATCCGTGAACCAGTTGTTTTCGAAATAAAGAATCAATTTCTGTTGGGACAAGTTCTGATTTTGGAAAACGCCGATGGGGAAGAAACCCTAAGCGCTCAATATCCATAGGATGATAGAATTCCTTATTCAAAAACCTTTCAAAAGAGGTTCCACTAAGCTCAGCAACCAAATGCGGTAAAAGAAAAAACCACAAGCCCGAATACCGATAGTTTCCAACTGTTTCTAATGGAGTGCGTCGAATGCGACGCATGATTTTTCTTGGGTACCGTTTAAATACGAATAGGGAATCATTAATTGCGTGGGGAAAACGCTTACTTTTCTTTCGAGCAAGTGTTCGTGCTTTAAACGCATTATTTTTTTTAAAAACCGTATTCTGATGTGACAGGTAGGGAAGCCAACCAGCACTATGGCTTAAGACGTGTCGAAAGGTTGTCTTAGACTTGTTTCCCCGCTTTAAGAGAGGTAAATACTCCGAAATAGGACGGTCCAAATCAATACCGTACACTTCATATAATTTCATAAAAGCCAAGGTTCCAGCCAATATTTTAGTGACGGAAGCCAAATCATATAAATGATGATTTTCGACAGCAACGAGCGAGTCATAGGTGTGAAACCCATAAGATTGATTCACTTCAATCTGTCCTTTTTTATAAATTAAGAGTTGTGCACCAGGAAACGCTTTATTTTCAATTCCCAAGCTGATTAATGAATCGATTTTTTTAAGGAGCTGCTCCTTTTGTCCATAGGCTGGGGTAACCAAAAAACAGCCTAACACCAAAATACAAAAGCCATTACAGAGGAACAATGTTAGCTTGCGAGATCTTTTTTTTATCGTATTCATTACTTTTCCTAGAAGGATGTTTGTCTACATCTTATAAAGATTAAAGCTATCAAATTTATTTTTAATTAAAATTTTAAAAGACTAAATTTAAAAATGATAAAATTATATTCGTGGGTACTTCTCCCTTTATTCCTTTTGCTATTGGGGTGTAAAGAAGTCAGTCGTCAGCAACCACCCAACATCGTTTTTATTCTTACCGATGACCAAGGTTATGGTGATTTAGGGATTTACGGGGCTACAGATATTGCCACCCCTCACTTGGATCAATTAGCGAAAGATGGGGCGCGATTCACGTCCTACTATGCCACTCAGCCTGTTTGCTCTGCCTCGAGGGCATCTATTTTAACCGGTTGTTATTCCAATCGTATAAGCATTCATAACGCATTTATGCCCAACGCTCAAAAGGGAATCAACCCCGAGGAGACCACCTTAGCAGAAATGTTAAAAGCAAAAGGTTATAAGACGGGGATTTTTGGAAAATGGCACTTAGGCGATGCCCCAAAGTTTTTACCTACGCGGCATGGTTTTGATGAATTTTTTGGGATTTTGTATTCCAACGATATGTGGCCAAATCATCCTCAACAGGGTCCCGTTTTTAACTTTTCTGACCTTTACCTTTATGAAAATGAAAGGCCATTAATGCGCATAGAAGACCAATCTTTTTTAACGGAAGCTCTTACAGATAAAGCGGTTGATTTTATCGAAAATAATACCACCCAACCCTTTTTCCTTTACCTCCCACATCCACAACCCCACGTCCCACTTTTTGCAGGAAAGACATTTCTTGGACGTTCCGAACGTGGATTATACGGTGATGTAATCACTGAAATTGATCATTCTGTGGGGCGTATTGTCAAAACACTTAAAGAAAATAAGCTTTTAGAAAACACCATGTTGGTCTTTACTTCCGATAACGGCCCTTGGCTATCTTATGGAGGCCATTCCGGTTCCTCAGGAATTTTTCGAGAAGGGAAAGGAACCAACTGGGAAGGGGGACATCGGGTGCCTGGAATTGTTCATTATCCCGATTTGGTCGCTCCAAACACCATCATTGATGCTCCAGCGATGGGAATGGATTGGTTGCCCACCATTGCAGCCATTACGAATAGTCCACTACCAAAACTTAAAATTGATGGCAAGTCTTTAGTTCCTCTTTTAGAGGGGAGCACTAGCGTTTCACCTCATGATAATCTTTTCTTCTACTACCGTACCAATGAACTTCATGCAGTGCGCCATAAAGATTGGAAAATGTATTTTCCACACAGCTATCGAAGTTTAAATGGCAGAATCGGAACGAATGATGGTAATCCCATTTCTTATGATCAAAATAAGCTACTCGAACCCGAATTATATGCATTAAATTCAGACCCAGAAGAACAATTCAATGTGGCGAAACAGCATCCTGAAATGCTACTTAAAATTACTAAAATTGCCGATTCCGTCCGCACTGTTTTAGGCGATCAATTAAAAGGTATTCAAGGTTCTGAAGTACGGCCGGCAGGACAGGTAGAGGATAGATAAAAAATTTAAATAGGATTGGGGAAAACCCTCCAATCCTATTTTCAAAATAAACTCAGAAAAGGAGCTATTCCACTTCTACAATCACTTCAATTTCTACAGCTATATTTCGGGGTAAAGACCCCATACCTACAGCAGAACGTGCATGTTTTCCACGGTCGCCAAAAACGGCCACCATCAAATCGGAAAATCCGTTGATTACTTCTGGTTGATCACCAAAGTCAGGGGCAGCGTTCACCATCCCCAATACTTTAACAATACGTTTGACTCGATTTAAATTTCCCAATTCCGCTTTTAAAACACTTAGTTGATTAACACCTACCAGCCGTGCAGCTGCGTAAGCCTCTTCAACCGTTAGATCTTCCCCAACTTTTCCTGTAATATATCCCCCTTCTGGTTTTGAAGGGCCTTTTCCCGATAGAAAAATTAAATTTCCTGTTCGTACGGCATTGACATAATTGGCTACAGGAGAGGAAGGTGTTTTTAATTCAATACCCAATTCGGTTAGGGCAGCTTCGGGATCATAGTTGGAATCACCAGTGATTTCGTCATCCATTGATATTTCATTAGTTGCTCCATTTTCTAACTTACAAGAGGTGGTTATTAAAAGGAATCCTAAGAGGGTAAAAATGATTTTATACATAGTTTTTTTATTAATTCTTAAATGTGGTTAACAATTATTTTAGTTGTAATTATTGTAATTTTATCAAACTCTAAGTTAATCTAATAATTGAAAAGGTTTCAGTAAAAAGAAGACGTTAGCTTGCTCTCTTTTATTTTCAAAATATAAACGTTTATTTTGGTGTTTAAAAAAGTGTTCCAATTGAAAAATCATCTTCCTCGAATTTTATTTAAAATAATGAAAAATCCAACGACACTTCTATCATTACTGTTATTATATCCAGCGTTTATTTTTGGGCAAAATGATGCATCTAAAAATGACACCATCCCATATGGAACTATTATAAATGCGCCTGAGGCGAGTAAGCGGATGCGATTTTATGGGAATACCCGATTGACCCTAAATCAAGCTCATTTTGAAAATTGGGTTTCGGGAGGAGAAAGTTCCCTAACGGCTCTTTTAGGGTTGGATTACCATTTCAATTATTCCTCTCGTAAAGGTTTAGTTTGGGACACCAATATTGAAGTTTCTATTGGAACGACGAATGTTTCTGGAAGTACTTTCAATAAAAAGGCCGATGATCGTTTTGAAATCAATTCATTAGTTGGACAACAAATTAACCGATACTGGAATTATTCTGGCTTCATTAAATTTAAGACCCAACTTCTTCCTGGCTATCGCTATTTTAAAGAAGATGGAAAAGACCAAAGAGAAAAAAATTCCCGTATTTTTTCACCAGCAATTGCACAGGCAGGTTTGGGATGGTATTTCAAAAAAAGTGATGATTTAAACATCACGCTGTCTCCAGTTACGGCAAGAGTTATTTTGGTTGGCAAATCTTTTACGCAGAATTTAAAAGAAGGGGAAAAATATTTTGGTATTGATGCTGGAAAAACTAGTAAATTGTTTTTTGGAGCATCCTTTTCAGGGTATTATAAAACCAAATTGATGGAAGGCATAACTGTGGAAAACAAATTTAACTTTTATATAAACTATCTCGAAAAAATCCAAAATATAGATTTTGATTGGGACGCTAATTTTCGATTCAAGGTCAATGAAAAAATTTCTAGTAGTTTAATCATTCATTTAATCTATGATGATGATTTGATAAAGAAATTACAGTTACGAGAACTTTTTGGTGTTGGGATCAATATAGATATGTAGGCTCTAATTTAAAGCATTATTTATTTGTTCTAAAAACCAAGAATAATTGTAATAAGTAATAAAAATGGTGTAGTTATTTCCTTCTGTACCATGACCTCTTGATTCTAACTCAACCAATACACTTTTTTCAGCATCAATAAAACGCACTCCTGGCTTATTTTTATCTAGCAACAGAGGTTTTGACCAATTTTCCTGAAAATAGACTGTTTTAAACCCTTTGGATTCCAAATAGCTTCGGCTTTTCTTTAGATAGTTTTCTGCTTCCTCTAGCTTTAAGTTTTTTTTACTCCACAGGGAAACACTGATTAATTCATCACGTTTATTACTGACTAAAGAGGTTTTTCTAAGAACATAATTTGTCTTTTCCCCGTAGCTCAATGAATGGAACTGTTTCTTTTTTGTTTTAAAAAGCTGTTTGGCCTTTTCAATAGGCATTTTATAAATAAACGTATCGTAAAGAGGCTCTTGCGCAATTAAATAACTAGAACTAAAACATAAAATAAATACGATGATTTTCATAGAGGAATCTTTACTCACGGGGTCAAAATTAATTGAATTATGTTCTGAAAACGTAAAACACTGCAATCTATTTTAAAGAGGATCAAATAAGTTTTTTTTTTGGTGTTATACAAGAGAAAAAACCCGTACGCTTATCTCTTTAATTCGCCCCCCTTAATTCAAAGTTTAGATACATTATTAACATTTTAAATGTTAACAGTTTCAATAAAATTTATTTAGTAAGTAAAAATAAAATAAAATATTTTAAGAAAAAGCGCGTCAATTTTATTTACAAATAACTGTATTACAGGCAACTAAATGATTAACAGAAAAATAATTAACAAATTTATCTATTATAATAGATGTTAAAATATAAGCCCACAATTGGGGTGTTTTCTTTCAAATCAATAGCAAAAAAAATATCTTGTTAGCATTGAACTTAACCTAAAACTTAACGAACTCTTTATGAAACGAATTAAAGTAAATGCAATCAGTATTTTTCTGGTTTTATTTGGAATGCAGTTGTTTGCACAAAATAGGGTGCAAGGAACAATAACTGATGAGAATGGAAACCCCATTCCTGGTGTAGCGGTTATTATTCAAGGGACTACTAATGGAGAAGTTTCTGATTTTGACGGCAACTACACTATTGATGTAGAAAGCGGACAAACTTTGGTCTTTACAAGTATTGGTTTTTCAGATCAAATGATAACGATTACTAATCAATCTACCTTAGACATTGTATTACAAGAGTCATCAGAGCTTTTGGATGAAATCATTGTGACGGGATACGGTACACAAACACAACGAGAAACTACAGGTGCCATTTCAACGGTAAAAGCAGCTGATCTTCAGGTAGTCCCCTCAGGGAATATTGAACAGCAATTCCAAGGGCGAATTCCTGGAGTAACTGTCATCTCCAATGGAAGTCCTGGAACCACCTCACAAATTCGTGTTCGAGGTTTTGGAGCTTTTGGTGGAAACGAGCCACTATATATAGTAGATGGGGTTCCTACCGACAATATTAATTTTTTGAATCCAAACGATATTGAATCATCCTCTCTTTTGAAAGATGCAGCAGCAGCTTCTATTTATGGGGCACGTGCGGCTAATGGTGTTTTTGTATTTCAAACTAAGCGAGGTTCTCGCAAAAGCGGTAAAGCAAAGATTACTTTGGACTATGTAACAGGGTTTACCGACCCCAACGTAAGTGGCTCTCCGAAAATGTTAAATCCACAAGATATGGCAAAGTGGACGCATATTGCCTATGAAAATAATGCAGCAGCAAACGGTACATCGGTTAATTACAGTCATCCGCAATACGGGAGTAATGCTACACCAATTTTACCGGATTATTTACATGCCAATGGTGCTAACGGAATTGTAGGCAATGTTGATCAAGCGGCAATAAAAGCTGCCTATGAAGCAGATCCAGAGAACGTTTTCTTAATCAAGTCCAATAAACAAGGCACAAACTGGTATGATGCCATTACAAGAATTGCTCCATTAAATCGATTGGCCATTGGGGTTAGTGGTGGATCTGAAAATGGTCACTACTTTATGGGAATGAGTGCACAGTTTCAAGATGGTGTACTTTTAGAAAATGAATTCCGACGCCATACTTTAAGAATCAATTCTGAGTGGGATATAACACCTTGGTTAAAATTTGGTGAGAATATTCAAGCCACCTACCGCTCCAGTAAGAGCCCAGGAGCAGGGAGTAGTGTCACCTCTGCTGATGATGAATCCGAAATACTTTCGGCCTATCGAATGCCGACCATAATCCCCATATATGATGAATTTGGAAATTATGCTTCCACCAAGGCTGCAGGATTCAATAATCCACGTAATCCTGTACGTCGTCTAAAAGAAAATGCCAAAGACGATGATAACTATTCGTTAAATTTGTTTGGTAACATTTATCTAGAAGCCAACCCCCTTGAGGGCTTAACGCTTCGTTCCAGTTTGGGTGGAAGCCTGTTTAATTATTATTATGTCAATTACGATTATCGCTACTTAGGAGATTCCGAACCTCAGGCCAGTAATAACTTCTCTGAAGGATCTGGAAAAGGAATGCAATGGGTGTTTACCAATACTGCAACATATTCCAAAAAGTTTGACCAGCACAGTTTTAAACTTCTAGGGGGACTAGAATCCTTAAATACTGGATTTGGACGAAATATCAATGGATCGGGAATCAACCCTTTTTCAACCGATATTGATTATATCAATCTAAATACAGTGGAAAGCCCACAAGTCAGTAGTAACCTATTTAATGGAGTAAATTTTTATTCTGTGTTTGGAAAGTTGGATTATAATTTTGATGAAAAGTACTACCTCACTGCATTGGTTCGTAGAGATGGAGCCTCACGCTTTGGAGTCAATACACGATATGGAGTATTTCCTGCTTTCTCGGCCGCATGGCGTTTGAGTTCCGAACCTTTTATGGAAAATATCCCTTGGATGGAAGACGTTAAGATCAGAGGAGGTTGGGGTGAAATGGGAAATTCTAATAACGTTGATCCTGCAAATCAATTCAGTTTGTTTGCATCCAATAGAGGTCGAACACTCTACCCAATTGGGGGACAAAATTCAGGAGCAGATACGGGTTATGCTGTTTCACGAATTGGTAATCCCGATGCAAAATGGGAAACATCAACCACTTTAAATATTGGTGTAGACGCTACCTTATTTGACAATAAATTAGACGTAGTCATTGACTGGTGGAAAAAAGACACGAAAGATCTCTTGTATCAGATCCCGCTAGCTGGGGTTACCGGGAATTTTGCGAGTGCACCATCAGTAAATATTGCCAGCATGTTAAACCAAGGATTGGACATTCAGCTGATCAATAGAGGAAGTTTAGCAGAAGGTGTTGCATACGAATTAACCGTCAACGGATCATTTCTAAAAAATGAGATTTCAGCCTTAGCTCCTGGCATTGAACATTTTGATGGTAGTACCTACCGTGGTATAGCCCCAATTCGAAATGCTGTTGGTCAAAGTTTATCAACCTTCTTTGGCTACAAAGTTACGGGGTATTTTAACTCACAAGCTGAGGTTGACAGTGCTCCTGCCCAAACAGGAAAAGGAGTTGGGCGTTTTCGATATGCTGATATCGATGGAGATGGAGCAATTACTCCAGATGATAGAACTTGGATAGGAAGTCCAGTTCCTGATTTTACAGGGGGGATTAATTTAAATCTTCGTTACAAAGAGTTTACTTTAGAGACGTATATGTCCGCTTCTATTGGAAATGAAATCTTTAATCAATCCAAATGGTTTACTGACTTTTTTGGTTCATTTGAAGGAGCTGCAAAGGGTATTCGTGCAAAACAATCATGGACTCCAGCATTGGGGAATAATGCAGCTGCTCCCATTTGGGAGAGTGCGTCAAACCTAAGTACTAATGGTGCTGCGAACTCTTGGTATGTCGAAGATGGTTCCTACTTACGATTACAAAGTATTACTTTAAAGTATGACATTGAAGGAGGTTTTGTTGACAGGCTTGGAATAAAGGATTTGAAAATTGGTATATCTGCAAATAATTTGTTGACCATTACCAAATACTCTGGCCTTGACCCAATGGTCGCTGGAGCTGATACTAATTTTGGTATAGATGTTGGAAACTATCCGGTAACACCGAGTTATTTGTTTTCCATTAAAATAAATAAATAAAAAAATTAAGTTTATAAAAAGATGAAATTGATTAAAACATACAAATTAGTGATGCTATCAGCGTTAACGTTATTTACCCTGATAGCCTGTAAGGATGATTTTCTTGAAGTAGGCGCTACAGGTTCTTTAGCAGAATCCCAAATGACTACTTTAAATGGAATAGATGGTGTATTGATTGGGGCCTATTCAGCGTTAAATGGAGTCTTTGGAAGTCGTTTTGAAGGACCCAACCACTGGGTTACTGGTTCAATTGCTGGAGGAGAAGCCAACAAAGGCACAGATCCTGGCGATTATTCTTCTATCAATCCCATTCAACGCTATGAAACAGATCCAACACAAGGAGATTTAAATAACTTTTGGCGAGGACGATATGAGGGTATTTCCCGTTCAAATAAAGTTTTAAGTTTAATTGCGATGTCCGAAACCCTTAATGCTGCTGATGCTGCTAGGTTAAGTGCCGAGGCTCGTTTATTGAGAGGGCATTTTTATTTTGATTTAAAAAAACATTATAACAGTGTTCCCTACATCGATGAAAATGTGGAAGCAGCCGAAATTTCATCCATTCCAAATTCTCCTGACATTTGGGATAAAATTGAAGCTGATTTTCAGTATGCTTTTGATAACTTACCCGAAACACAAGGACAAGCTGGACGAGTCAATAAGTGGGCAGCCGCAGCTTACATGGGTAAGGCAAAGCTCTATCAAAGTAAGTTTGGTGAGGCTAAAACATGGTTTGATAATGTAATTCAGAACGGTCAAACAACCAATGGATTGAAATACGCCCTATTGGATGATTATTCTGCAATTTACAATGCAGAAAACGATAATCACGCAGAAGCTGTTTTTGATGTAGAATCAGCAAACAATACAGGTTCTACTCAAAATGCAAACTATTTTGATGATTTAAATTACCCCTACAACACGGGTAGTGATGGCCCTGGAAATTGTTGCGGATTTTTCCAACCCAGTTTTGAATTGGCGAATTCTTTCCGAACTAAGGACGGTTTGCCTTTATTAGATAAATCATATAATAATCCAGACAATGCCTTAGAAAACGATTACTTGATCGAATCAAACAAACCATTTACAGCGGATACCAAACCTCTTGATCCTAGGATAGATCACTCTATTGGAAGACGTGGGATTCCCTATTTGGATTGGATTGCTCACCCAGGTAAAAATTGGATTCGTAAACAAGATTATGCAGGACCTTATTCTCCAAAAAAATATGTGTACTATAAGTCACAAGAAGGTTCATTTACAGACGCAAGTTCTTGGACTCGGGGGTATGCGATTATGAATTATACCATCATTCGTTTTGCGGATGTTTTATTAATGGCTGCAGAAGCTGAAATTGAGGCTGGCTCATTAGAAAAAGCCATGGAGTATATTAATAGAGTAAGAGAACGTGCAGCAAAATCAGAGCACTGGGTCAAAAACCCTGATGGATCAGATGCTGCTAACTACCAAATTAACCTTTATACTTCTTTTGCTTCAAAAGATATTGCTCGTTCGGCTGTTCGAATGGAGCGTAAGCTTGAACTCTCAGGTGAAGGGCATCGCTTTTTTGACTTGGTTCGATGGGGTATTGCGGCAGAAGAATTAAATGCCTACTTGCAATATGAGTCCCAATTTTTAGCTACTAAATTTGGAGGAGCTCAGTTTACTGCTGGAAAAAATGAATATTATCCAATTCCACAAACTCAAATCGATATTCAAGGAAGTGATATTCTAAAACAAAATTCAGGCTATTAATCTTAACCACATTAAGCGCTAATAAAAAGAGGGCAACTTGCCCTCTTTTTTATGAATTACTCTTTTCAAATGTCAAGTTAATTTTATTAAAATAATTATGTAATTTTAACCTAAATATCCAATAAAGGTTTCCCGATAATTTTCGGCGATTTTCATCACTTTTAGGGAAATTTAAAATTTTAATGTTTTTTTTAGTTAAAAAATGAATATTAATAGTTAATAATTATGATTTTCTTTTGTTTTTAGAAAATTTTAACCTTTTTTTGGGACTCATTAACATTAAAACTAAAATATATGAATTTTAAAACTAAAACGATTTCAGTCTTGTTTTCGTTGTTTGCTGCGTTTTCTTTCGCGCAAACTAGCGTTTCAGGTACTGTTTCCGATTCTAACGGAAACCCTGTTCCAGGTGTAGCTGTTATTGTTGACGGGACAACTATCGGAACTACCACTGATTTTGATGGTAACTATACCATAACAGTAGGTGCGGATCAATCATTGTTGTTTACGAGCTTAGGTTTCCAAGATCAAGTGGTAGCCGTTGGGAGTCAATCAACCTTAAACGTTGTGATGCAAGAATCTACAGAATTATTAGATGAAATTATCGTAACAGGTTACGGTTCTTCAACACGTGGAAATCTTACAGGTTCTGTAGGTACTGTTGATGTAAGTGATGCTGTAAAAGTTCCTGTTGTGAATGCAGCAGAAGCTCTTCAAGGTCGTGTATCTGGGGTAAACGTTGTAACCAACGGTCAGCCAGGTTCTGCGCCTACGATTCGAATTCGTGGATATGGTACACCTAACTCCAACAGTCCGTTATTTATTATTGACGGTGTTCAAACAAATGATGCTTTTGTTTTAAACAGTATCAACCCTGCGGACATTGCTCAAATGAACGTACTTAAAGATGGTGCTGCCGCAATTTATGGTTCTAGAGCATCTAACGGTGTTATCATCGTAACCACTAAAAGTGGGCGTGGTGCTGGAAAATCCAATGTAACTTTTGAAGCAACTTATGGTAGCTCGGCTGCCCAAAATCTTCCTGAGCTTTTAAATGCTCAACAACACGGGCAAATGATTTGGGATAGTAAAATAAATGATGGCGTTACGCCTTCTCACCCTCAATACGGGAATGGAGCATCTCCTGTTGTTCCAGCTTCTATTCAAGGAATTGACATTCCTACAACGGTTAATCCAAATGGAACGGACTGGTTAGGAGCTATTTTCCAAACGGCTGCTTCTCAAAACTATAATTTCACGATTCAAAACAGCTCTGAAACTGGAAGCTTTTTGATGTCTGCCAACTACTTAAATAGAGAAGGTATTCAGATTGAAACAGGTTATGAGCGTGCTGGTACTCGATTAAACTCTGAGTTTTTACTTGGTGATAAAATTAAAATAGGTCAGCACTTAAACGTAACTCTTGACAAAGAAAGAAACGGAAATCAAGTTCAAGGGGCTTTGCGTTCTTCTCCTATAATTCCATTAAGAGATGATAACGGAAATTTTGCCGGTATTTACAGAACTCCACTTGGAATGGGTAACGTAAACAGTCCATATGCAACTTTAATTCGTGCTAAAGACAACTACGGAAAATCTTTACGTGTTTTAGGTGATGTTTACTTAGAAGCACAACTTGCTGACGGTCTAAAATTTAAAACGTCTTACGGTGGTCAAATGCGTTACTTCAACAGCAGAAGATACTCTCCTGCAACCCCTGAAGCAGAAACGGGTGGATCACGTGAATTGAGCGAACAAGGATTTAATCAATCCGAATGGGTTTGGACCAACACCTTAAACTACAACAACAGTTTTGGTGACCACACCATTGATGTAATTGCTGGTTATGAGGCTAATAAGATTCAATTTAAAGGAAGCCAAGTTTCAAGAAGTAACTTCTTATTTGAGACACCAAGTTTTTACTTATTGTCAACTGGAGAAGGAACTCCTATTGTAAACTATGCATCTGAAAGTTCTAACTCTTTGGCATCTATATTTGCATCTGCTTCTTACTCCTTTAAGGACAAGTACCTTTTAACAGCTACTGTACGTAAGGATAAATCTTCTCGATTTGCTGCAGATCAACAAGGAGACTTTTTCCCATCAGCGAGTTTAGGTTGGGTAATTGATAAAGAAGATTTCTTCCCACAAGACGGAATCATCAGCAACATGAAACTAAGAGTATCTTACGGAGAATTGGGTAACCAAGAACTACCTGCTTCTAACCCTGACACCAACATTTCTAGTTTGAGTGAAGGAACAGGATTCTATTCTTTTGATGGTGCTAACGGATCAGTAACTACTGGAGCTGTATTGAATAGTGTAGGTAACCCAGGTCTTTCTTGGGAAACATCGATTAGTCAAAACATTGGTCTTGACCTTACCCTTTTCAGCAAACTTAATGCTTCGATTGAATACTTCAATATTTCTACGGAAAACTTGATCGTATTGGATAACTCCTTAATCGGATCTACAGCAATTGATGCTTCTCCTCCGTATACAAACTTTGGAAACATCCTTAACAAAGGTTTAGATTTCTCACTTTCTTACGGTGACCAGTCTGATTCGGGCTTTACGTATGACGTAGCCTTAAACGTTTCTACATACAAAAATGAGGTAACAAGCTTAATTAACGATACACCAATTACTGGAAATTCAGGTTTCCGTGGGGGTGCTGTAACACGATCTGAAGTTGGACAACCAATTTCTTACTTCTACGGTAGAATCGTAGATGGTATTTTTGCCAACGACGCTGAAGTTGCTGCGCACGCTGAACAAGCTGGTGCTGCTCCTGGTCGTTTCCGATACAGAGACGTTAACGGTGATGGTATTGCTAATGATGAAGATAGAGACTTTATCGGATCACCACACCCTGACTTTACGTTTGGTTTAAACTTAAACCTTGCTTACAAAAACTTTGACTTATCTGCATTCGTTAATGGAGTGCAAGGGAACGAAATCTATAACTATTCAAAAATCTTTACAGATTTCCCAACCTTTTTTAACGGTAACAGAAGCACACGTGTTTTAGACTCTTGGACGCCTTCTAACACTTCTGCTAGCTTACCTGCTTTGAGTGAATCAATCACGAACTCTGAAACACAACCTAACTCTTTCTTTGTTGAGGACGGTTCTTTCGTTCGTTTGAAATCACTTCAAATTGGATACACATTTGGTGATGAGGTAATTGATCAATTAGGATTAAACTCCCTAAGATTATATTTCTCTGGAACGAACCTATTTACCATTACTGGTTATGACGGTTTAGATCCAGAAGCTTCTGAAGCGAATGCGTTAACTATAGGTGTTGACTCTGGTCGATATCCTTTAGCGAGAATCCTTTCATTAGGACTTTCTCTTAATTTTTAATTATTTTAATTTATCTATTAGTAATTTACTATGAAAAAATCATTATTAGTTTTTATTTCCTTGGCGCTAGTAACCTTCACTTCGTGTGAAGATGCGTTTACGGACATTGATCCAGTTGGATCTTTGAGTGATGCCGCTTTGGCAAATGCAACAGGAATTGACTTACTTCTTACAGGAGCGTATTCTGTATTAGACGGAGTAAGAAATGGTGGAGCTGGAAACGGTTGGGGTAGAAGTGCCGACAACTGGGTAATGGATGTTGTTTCAGATGATGCTCACAAAGGGAGTACTGATTCTGACCAAGCCGATCTTTTCGAATTGGAAATGTACAACTGGGCAACTGCAAATGGATATTTCCTTGCACGTTGGGAAGTTTTATATGCTGGAGTAAACAGAGCTAATGCAGTTATTTCCTTGATTAATTCAAGTGACACCCCTGCAGAGTTCAATCTTCAAATGGCACAAGCACGTTTTCTAAGAGGACACTTCAACTTTGAGTTGATGAAAACTTTCGGAAATGTACCTTTCATCTCTGATGAGAATTATGCTGCTTTGGAATTCAATTTACCCAACTCTGGTGATACTGCATTGACTTGGGGAGACATCGAAGCTGACTTTATGTTTGCGAAAGACAATCTTCCAAGCAACAGAAACGGTGGTTACACAGAGCCTGGACGTCCTTTATCTTGGGCAGCTCAAGCTTTTTTAGGGAAAGTTCAATTATTCCAATCCAATTGGTCTGATGCTTTATCTAACCTTTCTGCAGTAATCAATTCAGGTGCGTATGCGCTTCACCCAAATCTAGTTGACAACTTTAAAGCTGCAACTGAAAACGGTTCTGAAGCGATCTTTGCAATTCAGTATTCTGCAGACAATGCACAATCCATGCAAGGAAACGCAACGGGAGCATTGAACTATCCTGGTGGTGGTCCTTTCGGTTCTTGTTGTGGTTTTTACCAACCAACACAAGACCTTGCTGATGCTTACATTACTGTTTCTGGATTGCCAATGGCAGTCGCTGATCCAAGTAGTTCTGAGCGTGTAACAAGTGACTACGGTATTGCATCTGGTGATGCTTTTACTCCTTACGCTGGTGAGTTAGATCCTCGTATCGACTTTACAGTTGGACGAAGAGGAATTGACTACAACGGTTACGGTTCACATGCAGGTAAAGATTGGATCCGTGCAAGTTTTGACGATATTTCTGGGCCTTATTTACCTAAGAAAAATGTCTATACTGCTGGAGACGCTGCAAACATCGGTACTGGTGGTTGGGGACAACAATTGTCCGGAATTAACTATCACATCATGCGTTATGCAGATGTACTTTTAATGGCTGCAGAAGCTGCTGTTGAGTCAGGATCACTTGAAGTTGCTCGTGGATACGTCAACCAAGTACGTAACCGTGCTAAGAACATGAATTATGTTCAAGCTGCCGGTGGTGGAAACGCTGCTAACTACATGATCGAAGAGTACACTGCTGCTTGGACAGATCAAAGTGTTGCACGAACTGCTGTACGTACAGAACGTCGTTTAGAATTAGGAATGGAAGGACACCGTTCTTTTGACCTAAGAAGATGGGGTAATGCAGTATCAGTAATGAATGCATACATCGCTAAAGAATCTCAAGTCATTACAACTTTTGGTAAAGGACAAACATACGCTGACAAGCACAATCTTTTCCCAATTCCATTATCTGCCATTGATGGTAGTGGAGGAGTTATTGTACAGAATCCTGGATTCTAATACAATCAAAAATTCTTTTATTAAATGGAGGGCAATTTGCCCTCCATTTTTTTTTACGACTGTTTTAAGATCACTTTTTTTTCTTATATTCAACCTGTTTTAAGCCACTAATCAAATGATGAAATACAGCTATTTATTGGGAATATTAATGCTTTTGGGAAGTTGTCAATCCAAACAAAATACTCTTTTTAAATCCATCTCTTCGAAAACCTCCAAGCTTCATTTTTCCAATACACTCATTGAAAATGATTCCTTGAATATTTTGGATAATGAATTTTTTTATAATGGTGCTGGGGTGGCCATGGCCGACCTTAATAATGACGGATTAAATGACTTGTTTTTTTCGGGGAATCAAGTGGACAATGTTCTCTACCTTAATCGAGGGAACTTTCAATTCCAAGACATCAGCAAACAAGCGAATGTTGCAAAGAAAGACCCCTTAATTTGGTCGTCAGGCGTCAACATCCTTGATATTAATAAAGACGGCCTTTTGGATATTTATGTCTGCAATACACTTAGGGATAATTCAGATTTAAGACAAAATCTTCTTTATATCAATCAAGGGAATACCCCTGAAAACATCCCTATTTTTAAAGAACTGGCCACACAATATGGTCTTAATGATGAGACCTATTCCTCACATGCTCAATTTTTTGACTATGATAATGACGGCGATCAAGACGTTTTTATTGGGGTCAACCAATTCAAAGGCATCGACCCCAATGTATATCAAAACACGCACGACACCACCAAAGTAATTAGTGTCGATCGTTTGTACGAAAATAAAGGAAGTGACAGCCTTGGGCATCCCTATTTTGTCAATGTCAGTAAACAAGCTAAGATCAGGTATCACGGTTACAGTCACAGTACCTTGGTTCACGATTTTAATAATGATGGTTGGATGGACCTCTTTGTTGCCAACGATTATTTAAGCAGCGATTTGGTGTATCTAAACAACCAAGACAGAACCTTTACAGAAGTTGCTGAAAAAATGTTTAAACACTTTAGTTTAAGCTCTATGGGAAGCGATATTTCTGATATTAATAACGATGGAAAGATGGATCTTTTCGTCACTGAAATGCAGCCCTTTTACAACAAACGGAAAAAATTATTTCAAAAAGGAACCAGCTATACCAAAGAAATTTTAACCCGTAAATACAATTATCGCTACCAATATCCCAGAAATGTTATGCAATTAAATAGGGGGATCAACCCTAAAACTCAGCTACCCATTTTTAGTGAAGTTGGGATGTTTGCCAATATTCAAGAAACAGATTGGAGTTGGGCCAGCCTCTTTGCTGATTTTGATAACGACGGCTATAAGGACTTACTCATTGCCAATGGGTTTCCCAAAGATGTGACCGATAAGGATTTTGGTGATTTTAGAACAGCCTCTAGCCGATTGGTCAGTAAAGATAAATTACTAGCAGCCATTCCAGAGATTAAAATTTCCAATTTTGTATTTAAAAACAACGGAAACCTTGCCTTTGAAGACCAATCCAAAGCCTGGGGATTAGATTTTATTACCTATACCAATGGCGTTGCCTATGGCGATCTTGACAATGATGGCGACTTAGATGTGGTCTTTAATAATATCGATGATGAGGTTACCTTATTGGAAAACCGTGCGTCCACATTTTTACCAGAAAACAACTATATCCGTCTTGATTTAAAACGACAAGATTACAACAGCCTTTTTGGAAGTGTTGCCACGATCTATTATGATGGAAAGCTTCAAACCCACAGTATTGTTTCCGGTAGGGGATACTTATCCAAAACCGAAAACACCCTTCATTTTGGGCTGGGTGCAGTCAATCAGATTGACTCGGTTGCCGTGGTTTGGGCTGGAGGGCAAAAACAACTCTTTTATGATCTAGAAGTTAACAAAACACATTCGTTAATCTATGATGAACAATGGGTTCAATCCTCAAAAGATAACAATTCAACCACGACACCCCTCTTTGAGGAGTATCGTTCCGCCTCAGGAATACAATACAAAGACGAGGAAGTTGATTATATAGACTTTAATTTCCAAATCACCCTTCCACACAAATTTTCTCAATACGGTCCAGCATTGGCCGTCGCTGATTTAAATGGTGATCAAAAAGAAGATTTATTGATTGGGGGGAGCCGAAAGGGATTAGAAACCATTTTTTTCCAACAAGAAAATGGCCGTTTTGAACCCCAACAGCTTAACTTAAAACGCAACCCTAAAGCCTTTGAAGAAGATGCTGGAATGGCGCTTTTTGATGTAGATAACGATGGAGATAAAGACATATATATTGTTCATGGATCAGGGCAATACCCTAAAGGAGATTCCCTTTATGATGATGTTTTATGGCTAAATGACGGCTCAGGAAACTTTACACCTACTGAAAATGTACTTCCCACCAAAGGGAGCAATGGTTCCTGTGTTAAATTCAACGATTTTGATCAAGATGGTGATCTTGATTTATTTGTTGGGAGCCGTGTGTCACCGACACAATATCCACTTTCTACCCCCTCTTTTTTATTGGAAAACCAAACCGAAAATGGGGTGGTAAAGTTTGTTGACGCTACGGATAAATTAAACCTTTCCGACACCACACTTGGAATGGTCAGTGATGCCATATGGACCGATTTTAACAACGATCAATGGATTGATTTAATCGTAGTTGGTGAATGGATGAACATTCGGTTTTTTGAAAATATTAAAGGTAATTTTAAGGAAGTTCAAACCAGTGGTATTGAAAATTATATTGGCTGGTGGAACAGTATTTCCAGTGTTGATTTAGACAACGATGGGGACATGGATTATGTCGCTGGGAATTTTGGCGACAACAGCTATATGAAGGCCAGTGACGAAGAGCCTATTACCCTTATTGCTAAAGATTTTGATAAAAATGGTAGTATTGATCCCTTCTTGTCCTACTTCTTAAGGGATAGTATTGGAACAAAAAGAGACTATATTTATCACCCATGGGAAGATGTTATTAAACAATATCGTGGTATTCGAAAATCGTTTAACTCGTATGGGACTTTCGGTGAAGCCACCATCGATGAAATCTTTGAAGGAGAGGATTTAAATGATGCTTACATCAAAAAGGCCAATTGGAGAAAATCCTCTTGGATTGAAAATTTAGGGGACAACCGTTTTGCATTACATGCATTGCCGATGGAAGTGCAATGGGCACCCATTTATGGAATAGTCCCTATGGATGTTAATGCAGACCATTACAAGGATCTTGTCCTTGTCGGTAATGATTACGGTTTAGAAGTACATCAAGGTAGATCTGATGCTTTAAATGGTCTCGTATTAAAAAATAATGCAGGAAAAGAATTTGAAGTACTGGATTTGGAGTCAACCAACTTTTATGCAGGTAAAGACGCAAAGAGTTTGGTTAATCTTCGAATGGCATCAGGGGAATCGCTCTTGATTGCCTCTCAAAATAATGACTCTTTGGAGGTCTATCGCCCCCAACAAAGCCATAAATCCATTGTATGGATGGACAATGAGGTAAGTTGTCATCTTTATTTTGATACAACCACCTACCGCCGTTATGAGCGTTCAGGGAATACTGGATTTCAATCTCAGTCCACAGCAAGCATACCCTATCACAAGCAAGCCTTACGCTATGAATTTTTTGACCGTAAAGGCAAGTCAACACGAATTGTTTCAAATCCCTAAAAATGCACTCATTTTTTCTGTTTGTTATACTCAACACCCTTTGGAGTTTTTCAAAAACGACGGAAAAGATAGATTTTAAATATTCAACCACACCAAAGATTGATCTCATTTTTGACACGGATGCCAACAATGAAATAGATGATCAGCATGCTTTGGCGTATTTGTTGCTCAATGGTAATACCTTTAACCTAAAGGCGGTTACGGTAAATACGACCTACAATGGGGGTGCAATAGATGCCCATTATGAGGAGGCCAAGCGCATCATGATGCTGTGTACTACTTATGGACAATTCCCCCTCTTGAAAGGAGTAAATGGTGACTTTGAAACAATTATCCAAGATTTAACTCCTGATCACGACGGCCACCAAGCCGTGGATTATATCATCAGTCAAGCCCGTAGAAGTGGTTCAGAAAAGCTTTTGATACTCGCTGTGGGTAAATTAACTAATGTTGCTTTGGCACTCAAGAGGGCACCCGAAATTACCAACAACATTAGAGTAGTATGGTTAGGCTCTAACTATCCCGAGCCAGGAGAGTACAATTTGGAAAATGATATTCCAGCCATGAATTATGTGCTCAATTCTTCGGTTACTTTAGAAATTGTAACAGTACGATATGGAAAACCAACAGGAACTGATGTGGTTCGATTAACAAAGTCTGAGGGCAAAAATCGGCTAAAAGGCCTAGGTCCAAAAGCAGCTGTTCCTATAATCGGACGCCATGGGGGTCAATTTACTACTTTTGGTGACTATGCAACCAGCTTGTTTGCTCATATTGATTACTATGGTGACCCGCCTTCAAGAGCACTCTTTGATATGGCTGCAGTGGCCATCATTAAAAATCCAAATTGGGCACGTAAAAGTCAAATACCGGCCCCTATAATGGAAAATAATAAATGGGTGAATCGCCCTAAAAATGACAGAATGATTACGCTCTGGGAAGATTTTAACAGCAAAGCTATTATCGGTGATTTATTTAAAACCCTTGAGGATTATACTCTAGTTACACCGGAAAAATATTAACCAAATAAATGAAGAAATGTACATCGTTGGAAGTTATACCGTAGCCGTCCTTTTTTGTGTGATAACCATGTTGTGTTGGGGGTCTTGGGCAAACACCCAAAAACTGGCTAGTAAAAGATGGCCTTTCCAGTTATATTACTGGGACTATTCGTTAGGAATTTTACTCCTAACCTTATTGCTGGCCTTTACGTTAGGATCAACAGGGACAGAAGGGCGTCCATTTTTAGAGGATTTACAACAAGCAGAAAACACCTTCATAGGCTATGCCGTATTGGGTGGGATTATTTTCAATTTTGCCAATCTCCTTTTGGTGATTGCCATCGACATTGCTGGGATGGCTGTTGCCTTTCCGATTGGTATCGGTATAGCATTGGTTCTGGGGGTCGTTACGAACTACATAGCGAATCCTGAAGGTAACCCCTATATTCTTGGTCTTGGAGTGCTTTTGGTAGCTATTGCCATAATCATTGATGCTGTAGCCTACAAACAAATCTTAAACACCAAACAGAAAAACCCAACAAAAGGCATCCTAATTTCCATCCTAGCCGGGGTGGCAATGGGCTTTTTTTATAAATATGTTGCCCAATCCATGACCCTAGACTTTAGTAATCCTGAAATAGGAAAACTTACACCTTATACCGCATTGTTCTTTTTTGCCTGTGGTCTTTTAGGTTCTAATTTGTTGTTCAATACCTTAAATATGTATAAACCCCTCTCGGGTACTCCTGTTAGTTATGCTGATTATTTTAAGTTGGGCGATATAAAACTACATGCCATTGGTCTTTTGGGAGGTGTTATTTGGGGTGTCGGAATGGCGTTAAATATACTCTCATCCGAACAAGCTGGTCCGGCCATTGCCTATGGACTAGGTCAAGGGGCTACGATGGTAGCAGCCTTCTGGGGGATCTTTATTTGGAAAGAATTGGAAGCATTACCCTCCCATAAAAAGGGATTAATCTATGCGATGTTCTTCTTTTTCCTTCTTGGTATTGGGGTTATAGTAACCGCCAAAATAGTCTAATCATGAATATCGTAGTCATAGGAAGTTCGAATATGGATTTGGTGATATTTGCACCTAAAATTCCGACTGAGGGTGAAACGATTCTAGGGGGACGTTCGGACATGATCTTTGGTGGTAAAGGGGCCAATCAAGCCATAGCCGTCAAACGCTCTGGTGGGGATGTTCGTTTTATTGCTAAAACTGGAAATGATCTTTTTGGGCGTGATATGCGTACCCATTTTAAAGAGCAAGGATTGGATACCAAAAGTATCTTGATGGATATGGAAACAGCTACAGGCGTAGCGCAAATTGTAGTTTCTGATACTGGTGAAAATGCAATTACGGTTGCTCCGGGAGCCAATGCAAATCTATTCCCCAAGGATATTGCTTCCTTCAAAGCAGAAATACAACAGGCCAGTATCGTTCTCATGCAGTTGGAAACTCCTATTGAAACGGTAGCCCATGTGGCGGCAATAGTTGCTGAAAAAAAGGGTCGTTTCATTTTAAACCCCGCTCCGGCTCAAGTGTTAAAACCATCCCTTCTAAAACAAGTTTGGCTTTTGACGCCAAATGAATCCGAAACCCAATTATTGACAGGGCTCCCGATCACTGATATCGCAAGTGCTAAAAAAGGAGCACAGCTCCTTCTCGACAAGGGGGTTCAAAATGTCATAATTACATTAGGGGCAAAAGGCTGTGTTTTTGCAAATAAAAACGAGCTCAAGGTATATTCTGCTTTTGAGGTTAACAGTAGTGACACCACAGCAGCAGGCGATGTTTTTAATGGGGCACTGGCGACAGCATTGGCTCGAGGTGAAACATTCAATCAAGCTATTCCCTTTGCGTCAGCAGCGGCAGCCATTTCGGTAACCCGAGAAGGGGCACAGCCCTCCATACCCAATGCACAAGAAATACAACAATTTTTATTCAATCAAAAACTTAAAAGCAATGATACGTAAACTATTCATCTTCCTGTTTGCACTTACTTTGTGCCTAGGAACACTCGTGGGGTGTCAAAATAACCACTCGAAAAACAGTATTTCTGATACAGAAAACTATCGCCTTTCAAGGGCCACTTATAAGGAAAAACTTCAAGGCTTCTGGTTGGCGCAATGTATTGCTAATTGGACGGGATTGATTACGGAAATGGACAAAATAGGGATTCCCTCCGAAGGACGTGCTGGTGGTTTTTATACCCGTTCGGATTGGGGACAACCCGATCAACCTAATTTGTGGGGGGCTAGTGATTTGTCGGAAACCATTACGTTTATATACGCTGAAAAAGACAGTATTTGGGGGGCAGATGATGATACAGATATTGAATATATCTATCAAGAATTACTGCTTCAACATCAAACCACCCAACTCACCGGAGAACAAATTCGTCAAGGATGGATCAACCACATTCATAAAGAAGAAGAAAACTATTTATGGGTCTCCAATCAGCGAGCCTTTGATTTAATGCATGAAGGCGTGGTTCCTCCAGCAACGAGTGATCCTAAAAACAACGAACATTACGAAATGATTGATGCACAACTTACCACAGAGATCTTTGGTTTTTTTGCTCCCAATCGTCCAGATATAGCTTTGGAAATGGCCCATTTACCCATTCGTACTAGCGCTCGTGAAAATGCAGCATGGATTGCTGAATTTAATGTCATTATGTATGCCTTAGCGGCTGTGGAAACTGAACATAAAACCCTAAAAGAAAAAACACAGTGGATGGCGGAGCAAGCAAGAAAACGTTTACCGGAAAGCTCTTATTCTGCAAAAATGTTTGACTTTGTCGAAGCACAATACAACTCTGGAGTAAGTTGGGAAACCGCACGGGACGAACTCCACCAAAAATATCAAATTCGCCAAGAAGACGGTTATCTGTGGGCCACCCAAGACAAATCCTGTAACGGCTGTTTTGCTGCAGGAATTAATTTTGGAGCCAGTATCGTCAGTTTGCTTTATGGGGAAGGTGACCTTAAAGAAACCATTAAAATTGGGGCACTATGTGGTTGGGATTCGGACAATCCTACCGCAACTTGGGGTGGACTACTGGGTTTTATGATCGGTAAAAAAGGGGTGGAAGAAGCTTTTAATATGACTTTTGCCAATCAATTCAATATTCACCGAACCCGAAAAGGTTTTGAAAATAACGGGATTGACACCTTTGAAAATATGGCCGAAAAGGGCGTTAAAATTGTGGATCGGGTAGTGCGTGAAAAAATGAAAGGAACGATAACTGACGACCATTGGATCATTCCTAAAGTTACGTTGCGTATCCCTCCAGTTCAAGAATAGCGCTACTTTTTTCTTTGATTTACATAACGTTCAATATGCATTTGATCCAGCGCATCGGAGTCCCCGTATTTTTCGCGTAATTCCGTTAAGCGCTGATGCATCATTTTTTGAATTTCTTCATATTCTGGAGCGTCATAAACATTGTTCATTTCACTAGGGTCGCTTTCAAGATCATAAAGTTCCCATTCGTCAATGTCGTAGTAAAAGTGAATCAATTTGTACCGATCTGTTCGAACCCCGTAATGCCGTTTTACCATATGTACTGAGGGGTATTCGTAGTAGGTGTAATAAATAGCATCGCGCCATTCAGAACTTTCCTTACGTACAACTTTACGAAAAGATTCCCCTTGCATCGCTGAGGGAATATCAACACCAGCATAGTCCAAAAATGTGGGCGCAAAATCCAAATTCTGAATCAATTCATCCACCTGAGTCCCTGCAGGAATTTCTTTTGGGTAGCGCATTAATATCGGTGTTCTTAAAGATTCCTCATACATAAAGCGTTTGTCAAACCAACCGTGTTCTCCCAAATAAAAACCTTGATCTGAGGTGTAAACAACAATGGTGTTTTCAGCCAATCCTTCTTGATCGAGATAATCTAAAACTGCTCCAACTCCATCGTCAACGGATTGAATGGTTCGTAAATAGTCTTTTAAGTAGCGGTTAAATTTCCATTTCCCCAAAGCTTCTCCTTGGAGGTTAAGTGCTTTCATTGCTTCATTTTTAGGGGTATAGGCCGCAAGCCATTTTTCTTTTTGTTCTGGAGTAAAGCGATCCAATTCATTACTAAACCCCGTGTTGTTTCCATAAGGATCAACAAGGAATTTAAAATCATGTCCCCAACGTCCGTGACCATAACCACCGTGAGCGTTTTTTAGTTGTTCTTCACTTGCACTAATCAGCATTTCTTGAGTTTTGGCCGCTGTTCCTCTCCCCTCATAAGTATCAAAAAAATTGGCCGGTGGTTCAAAGGTAATATCATCAAAAAGCGTGAGGTATTTCGCTTCTGACTTCCAATTTCTGTGGGGTGCTTTTTGGTGATAGAGCATTAAAAAAGGTTGCTCTTTATTGCGTTTATTCTTTAACCAATCCAAGCTTAATTCTGTAGTTATGGTGGTTACATAGCCTTCAATTCTTTTTTTGATTCCATCGATCACAAAATCTGGATTGTAATAATGCCCTTGGCCTTCTAATACAGCAGAATAATCAAAGCCTTGAGGCAGTCCTCTAAGGTGAATTTTTCCGATCAATGCAGTTTGATACCCCTGAGCCTGAAGGAGTTTTGCAAAATTAGGTTGTTCCCAATCAAAATCTTGAATATTGTCAACTTTACCATTCACAAAGCTGTGCTTACCTGTCAACATAACCGCTCGGCTGGGTGCACAAATAGAATTGGTAACAAAACCTTTATTGAATAAGGTGCCTTCTTTGGCAATTCGATCAATGTTAGGGGTGTTGTTTAAACCGTGACCATAAGCACTAATGGCTTGATAGGCGTGGTCGTCTGACATGATAAAAAGGATGTTAGGCGGTGTATCGCTTTTATTTTCGCACGAAGCAAGGGTTAGTAGAAGGGATAAAAGAAAAAATAGCTTTTTCATTACAGTTGAATTTTAATAGTCGATTCATTAAAGTTAACAATTTATCACAATAACTATTTGATCCAACCAAAACGTTTTATGGTAAGGTCTTTAAAAAGATACTTTTATAACTTATTAAAGATTGTTTATTGGAAGAAATTACCTGAGTAATTGTCTCCACAATGAACACAGCTTGGAGGTTTTATGTTGTTGAATTAAAATGATTTTCTTTGGACTTTTTTAAAAAGAGGTATTCCTCAACTTAATGTATTTAGATAATCGTTTCTCTTCTCGAATGATATCAATCTTTACTTCTTTACCCACATTTTCTCTGATAATATCTCCCATTTGTAATCGGCTTATTATGGGTTTATCATTAATACTTGTTAAATAGTCTCCTCGGTACATCCCTGCTTTTGCAGCTGGGGAATCTCTAAACACACCCCATACGATAACACCATGATTGATATCTAATTTTCTCTTTATGCTACTGGAGATGTCAGCGACTTCGACTCCCAAAGCTGGGGGATATTTTGTTTTTGCCCAAAAGGAGGCATAATAGGAATGTACTTCAATTTCTCGTTCTTCCGTTTCAGTTGAATAGACCACAGCCTCAGCTCCACTTCTAACCGCATAGTAATTTCTTTCGGAAGGGGGTATAGCCCAAATTTGAGTAGCCTTTTCAATCGATACTTTTTCTTCTCCAGTATCGAAATTGACTTCATATTTAATATTTGGAACAAGATAAGGTTGAGGCATCACGATTGCCTGATTAACCAACGGAGGCGAGTGATAGTAGGGAGATACATTATAAACACTACTTATTTCATCATACACTTTTTTTGTTCTTTCAAACTTATCTCTTATTACAACGGTACTCGCTCCAATTTTTTTTGCAAATTCTCTAGCCATTTCTGCAGCTTCAATCTCTCTACTTTCAAATCGGGTGTGCCCCAATTTAATAAGACTGTTTTCAATCAATCTAATCTCATCAAGCTCAATATTTTTTGTAAAGAAAACTTTGGGGTTTTTAGATTTCTCGATTAAATCTTCATTATAGTGTTCTATCAAATCGTCTTTTTGAAAGTAATCTTTAAAATGATTACTACAGGCTGTCATTAGGATGATTAGAAAAACGTATAATAACGACGTTGGGTATTTGTTGGTAGGTTTCATGTTGTTGAGGTTAGATAAAAGCAATTTTTCCAATAGTATTTTTATTAAATACTTATTAATTGGAATCAGTCAATATTTAAATTTACCCAAAATTATAAAAATAGACACGGTATCGAGGTAATTTACACCATTTATCTTTCAAAGATTAATTGTTATAACCGAAACGTTTTAACTGCATATTATTGGAGCGCCAATTTTTTGCGACTTTAACATACAATTCAAGGTGAATTTTTTTACCGAAGAAGTCTTGAAGTGATTTCCGTGCACCCACTCCAACACGTTTTAGGGCACTTCCTTTATGACCGATTAAAATTCCTTTTTGTGTTTCCCGTTCTACCATAATAACGGAGCGGATTTTGATGATTTTTGGATCTTCATGAAATTCATCAGTGACCACTTCAACGGAGTAGGGAATTTCTTTGTCATAGTATTCTAAAATTCGTTCCCTGATCGCTTCGTTGACAAAAAAGCGTTCTGGTTTATCGGTTAACTGATCTTTAGGGAAATAAGCAGGACCCTCTGGGAGTGCATCAACAAGAAAAGTGAGCAACTCAGGGATAAAAAAACCTGTAAGTGCTGAAATAGGATAAATTGCTGCTTTGGGAGTTACTTTTTTCCAATGTGCCACGGTTGCTTCCAAGGCCTCTTGGTCTGCTTGATCTATCTTATTGATGAGGATCAACAGAGGTGCCTTGGATTTTTGAATTTTATCAAACACATGAGGATCTTTCATTTCTGGTTCATCAACCGTGGTCATATAAAGTAATAAATCAGCATCAATAAGGGATTCTTTTACAAAATTCATCATTGAATTTTGCATCTCGTACGCGGGTTTTATTACGCCTGGGGTGTCCGAAAGGACCATTTGAAAATCTTCCCCATTGATGATTCCTAATATTCGATGACGAGTGGTTTGTGCTTTGGCAGTGATGATGGATAGTTCACGACCCACCAAAGCATTCATCAAAGTAGACTTTCCTACATTGGGATTTCCAATGATGGAAATATAACCTGATTTATGTTTTTTATCTTCCATAGTTTCGGTTCAAAGATAAAAACTTAGGTTTCAAACCACTTGTTTAACGTAATAAAGTTTGTATCTTTGCAGTCTAAATCGCGAGGTAGAGCAGTAGGTAGCTCGTCGGGCTCATAACCCGAAGGTCACTGGTTCGAGTCCAGTCCTCGCTACAACGACCCTTGTTAATCACCTGATTTTCAAGGGTTTTTTGTTTAAATAATCTTTTTATGGCATCATATTGGCATCAAAAGCAATAATAAACCCGTTTTAAG
>CBFIJI010000003.1:0-56381 GCA_965662885.1 Flavobacteriaceae bacterium
TGGTAAAGATAGTGAAACTGGAAGTTCCAATACCAACCGTTTAAGTTGGTTGGCGGGCTAGTCCTTAGGCAGGCTCAGGACAACGTCCTCGACACCCTTCGACTAGCTCAGGGTTAAAGCTCAGGAGTTGACTGAGTTTATCGAAGTCAAGCTGAGTAAATCAAAGTTGACTGAGTTTATCGATGTTGACTGAGTTTACCGATGTTGACTGAGTTTATCGAAGTTGACTGAGTTTATCGATGTTGACTGAATTTATCGAAGTCAAGCTGAGTAAATCAAAGTTGACTGAGTTTATCGAAGTCAAGCTGAGTTTATCGAAGTCAATTATAAGCCCCAAACAATTGTTTGGGGCTTATTTTATGGTGTAAATTTAAAGCATAAAATGCATCCCTTTTCGGGCAATGTGCATCCCGGCACTCAATACAGTTTTAGTAGCACTGCTGTTCGGATCTAACAAAGGGTTGGTATGGTTGAGATGGATAAAATAAACCTTTTGACGTTCCAATAAGGGCAAAGGAGCTAAACGCGCCAAGGTCTCGATAACAAAAGGATGTGGAATCGCGGCAATATCCCGATAATTGATTTCGGCAGCGTCAAAAAAAGTAGCATCGATAAAGGCATAATCCACCTGTTGGAGGACGTCTTCCAAAATGCGTTCCCAACGTTCCCATTTATCAATATCCGGCAAAAATAGAGCGGTTTTAGTGGGCCCTTGAATAAAATAACCGACTGTTTCAGAAAATTCATCTCGGTGCGGCACTTGAATGGGGGTTACACGTACTGTTTTCGATAAGGCTACTGCTGTTTTATTTTTTAGCGGTTGTACATCAATATTTTGATTCGTCACTAATTGCGACCAAGGTCCGTTGGTTTCCAAAAAAGTTTTCATCCGAGGCATTGCAAAAACAGGAATCTTTTTTCCTCCTAAAGCTTCTTTCCCTAAAAATTGTAAACCCGCATAATGACCAATATGCGCATGGGTTAAAAAAATTCCCTCTAAAGAACTTCCCGTCGTTGCACTATTGATTAACGTTGTCCATTGTTCCGTAATATCGGGGGTGGCTTCAAACAAATAATGGGTTTTTTCCTCATTTAAAAACAGCCCCAAAGCGGTCACTTTTCGTTCTGCTTTTTGAGCTTCTGTTAAGCTTGTACAACAAACTTTTTTACATCCAATATGTGGCGCACCTCCATCTTGAACATTTCCTAAAATTTGAAGTCTTACGGATGAACGCTCCTGCCCCAAAAGACCTACAGCACCGTAAAAGAATGCTAAAAGGATGTTGAATTTTAATCGTTGCATGGCTAATAGATGATGATTGGATTAACTGGTGAGCCGGTTGCTCCTTGAACATAAAGCGGGTTAATGGTCATTAAAAACGTCCATTGGTTATGTTGTTGTGCCACTTTAGAAAGGGTATCCAAATCCAAATTGTCCAACAATGGCATACCCATGGCCACCAAAGCCAATTTATGAACTGGAGCAGGTTCAGAAGGAATTCCAGAAGGGAATACGTCGTTGACTCCATCACTTCCTAACAAAGCAACTTTACGCTCATACAGCAGTTGCATCGTCGTAAAATGAAGCCCTGCAGCCCGTTCAAAGGGTTCCCAAGGTCCCTTTTGTTTTACTTCTTCCCAACGTCCCGTGCGGATCAAAAGAATATCCCCTTGTTGAATCTGCAAATGGAATTTTTTTTCAAAAGCCATAAGATCAGCCTTTTTTATAGGTGTTCCAGAGGGAATGTAATCACGTCCAAATAGCAGAGGTAGATCAATTAAAACTGCTCGACCAACAATACCGTCTTTATAAACATCTACCCCCAAGCGGCTTGCTCCTTTTGAAGTGACTTCGGTAACTGGAATCCCATTGTACAAGGAATCTTTATGGGTGATATGGGTCAGTCCATCCAAATGGGAATGGGTTGAGCCGTGATAGTCCACCCCAAAAAAGTCAGAATTAAAAACATCTCCTTTCCATGTATCTCCCTTAGAAAAACGGTGTTGAAACGGATTGCGATTGACAGCGGTTTTGACCGTATCTAAGACCCGTGAAAGGGAAAGCGATTTCCCTTCTTTAGGGATAAGCAGTATTTTTAAAACGGTTTCAGCATCAATAAAATTTAAGGTCCCCTTTTCATCCATAGCCCCCCATCGGGATCGATTGGAGAGGCTTTCCATTAAATGAGTAAACTGAAGATCCTCTGGGCTTTGTCCATAAAGGCTAAGCGAACTTAAAAAAAGAAATAAAAACTGTTTTTTCATTAGAAACGAATTGAAGCTCCTCCAAAAAATGTTCGGCCGGGTGCAGGTTCGTAAAAACGAGAACCAAAAGCATTGAGCCGGATGTTATCAAAGTATTCTGTATTAAAAATATTATATACACCTCCAAAAAGTGCTAGAGAAGCGCCTTGTAAATCAAAGGCTTTATGCGTTTGAAGTTGAAATAGTTGGTAAGCTTTTACTTCATGAACATTATTGTTATCTGCATAAAATTTTCCAATATGTTGCCCTTCGAATTGGAATTTCCAACGGGAAGAGGTGGAATACATCAAATTCATGATCCATTGTTGACCAGGGATTCCAGGGAGTTGTTTCCCAGAAAGTTCGGTATTCTTTAAAACAAAGTCATCAAAGGTATATTTTGCTAGGGTTACACTATTGGTAAGTTCCCAACGCTTCCAGCGTTGTTCCCAAAAAAGTTCAAGCCCTTGACGTTGTGTGGCTCCTGTGTTGCGATAGAAAGTTCGTCCAGCAAAAGCTTCCAATTCATAAGGTAAAATTTCATTGCTGGAACGGGTATAGAACACATTGGCCTCCAACGTCGTTTGAGGTCGCTGAAGTTTCCACCCCAATTCATAATTAATCGCTTTGGATGGGTTTAACTCTGGATTAAAACCTTCCCCGCCAGAGGGGTTTGCGGAAAGTTCACTTAGGGTAGGGGCTTCAAAGCTACTCGCTATTCGAGCATACAGTTGGCTGGCTGCTGCTAGTTCATACCCTATTCCAATACTCGGATTAATTACGTTATAACGCCTTTTGTTTTCCGCTGTATCCGTTCCCAAACGTTGGCGGTCATATCGCAGTCCCATTCGGACTAACCATCGATTTAATTGGATTTCGTCAACGGCAAATACCCCGATATTAGAAAACGATTCCAACTGTGAAAAACTACGTTCCCCCTGAACACCCTTTAGGTTTAAATAACGGTCACGTTGGTCATCTTGAGCAGTGGCCTCCACCCCCATTTGAAATTGATGTTGCTTTGTTCTACTGTTCCAAGTAAAGGTCGTTCCCCCTCCAAAATAGTTCCGTTCTAAATCGACAATCCCTCCATTTTCAAAAGGAAGTTTTCCATAGAAATCACGAAACGAATAAAAAGCATAACTGTTTGACACCCATTGGGAGGACCATTGTTTTTCCCATTGTAAACCTGTTTTTAAATGCTTGACTTTTTCGAAAGTATCGTAATCCAAATTCCTTTGACGGGCTTGACGGCGATTTTGATCAGCTTCTTCCAAGGTTAAGCCTCCAGCATCTTCCGCTTTAGGGCTATTGGTGTAATTAAACTGCCATCGCAAAGTGGATGTGTTTGAAAAACGATGTTTTATACGTGCATTAAACTGACGTTGTTCCAATCCACTGTTGTCTCGAAACCCCTCCGTATCCGTACTGTTGAGATAGAGAATAGCCGCTGTTTTACTGTTTTTTAAAAAGGCAGTAGCTTGATAGGATTGCATACCGTTGGAACCAAAAGTGGTTCGGAGTTCGGCTGCATTTTTCTTAAAATTATCTACCGTATTAATATAAAGCGTCCCTCCTGCAGCATTTCCATAAAGACTCGAGGCAGGACCACGAATGACTTCAATACGTTCAATCAAACCCAGTGGGAGGTTATCTATTTGTCCCTGACCGTCCGGCGTTGTTTCTGGAATACCATCAACAATAATCTTGATTCCTCGAATTCCAAAAGCCGCTCGAGCTCCAAAACCACGAATAGACACCCGTAAGTCTTGAGCATAATTGGTAGCATTCAAAGAAAACAAACCCGGCACTCGTGTTAAATATTCTTGTAAAGAAAATTGTTGCTGAAGCTGTTGGCGCTCAGAAAAATCCAAAACACTTAAGGCCATTGTTGCTTTGGCTTTCGGTGTTTTTAGACGGGTAGCCTCCACAGCAATTTCTTCTAAAGAAATGAGACTAGGTAAACTGTCATTCTGCCCCATAACACATGGGCTTGTAAGTAAAAATACCCCTATTTTTACCCAATATTTGTTCAAAAAAGTGAATGGTCTGCAATTAATTTGATGCATACTGTCTTATTTTATGATTAATTTTATAGCAATTTAAGCATTTATGTACCTTTCTGACACAGAAGAAATAATAGTTATTATCGCTGCAGGGTTCATCTTAATCGGCTTTACCATCACTACGGTTCAAAACATCCGTCAAAGTATCGCAGAAGAAAGAAGGTCAAGCGCACTGAAAAAAAATAACGAAGAAAAGGTACGACAGCTCATTAAATATATGCAAATCAAAAAAGCATTGTTGCTCTTACTAAAAAAGAAAAAGTCGAAAAAGGAAGTTTGAAATTTAGCGTATTTTTGAAAATATTTATTTGAGCTTTTTCCAATGAAAAAAAATTATCATCCAGCAAGTACACGAGGAAGTGCTGACCACGGTTGGCTTCAAGCAAAACATTCGTTTAGTTTTGCCAATTATTTTGATTCCAATCGGATGCAATTTGGTGCATTACGAGTATTGAATGATGATATCATTGCTCCTGGGAGGGGATTTGGTATGCACCCCCATGACAATATGGAGATCATTACTATTCCCTTGGAGGGCACCTTAGAGCACAAGGACAGCATGGATAATGTAGGGGTTATTAAAACCAATGAAATTCAAGTGATGAGTGCTGGCACTGGAGTGTATCACAGTGAATACAATCACAGTAAAGAGAGTGCTGTCAATCTTTTACAGCTATGGGTCTTCCCCAATAAACAAGGAGTCACTCCACGTTATGATCAACAAGCTATTGGAAATTTAAAAAAAGCCAACCGTCTTTATCAAATCGTTTCCCCCCATCCTGATGATGATGGAATGTGGATTCATCAAGAAGCTTGGTTCCACTTGGGCGATTTTGATCAGACCACTTCTACTTCCTATTCCTTGCACAAGGAAGGTCACGGCGTTTATGTTTTTGTGATTTCTGGAAGCGCACAAATTGCTGGACAAGAATTGGCCAAACGGGATGCTTTAGGAATATGGGAAACGACTTCTTTTGAAATTACTGCGAATGCCGATACCCAACTCCTCTTGGTAGAAGTTCCTATGACCTATTAAAATTTAAAGAATGAAAAATATTTCTGTCCAAAACCTATTGGATCATATTGATCAAAAAATCAAAAATAATGAGGTTATTGATTCTGTTCATAAAATTAAACTCATCACTACACATCAAATAATTCTTCAAGTACTTGCAGAGGATTTTTAGTCTCCATAATGTTTTATAATTTAATCTTACTTTGGAAAAGCCATTAGAGGTTGCTAACTAATTTGTGTTAATGATAGGTGTTTTTATTTTTATCGCTAAATTTCGCCTTTAGTAATATATTAACCACAGTATGGAATTGATTGCGAATGAAGGGACTTCTGCCTTCTCTATCTTAAGAGGAGTACTCGGAATGATCCTTTTAATTTTTATTGCCTTTTTATTGAGTAATAATAAAAAAAGTATTCCATGGAAAACAGTTGGTTTAGGGTTACTTGCACAAATTATCATTGCGATAGGCGTATTAAAAATTAGTGCTATCAAAGTTGTTTTTGAGGCCTTTGGTAATTTTTTTGTAAAAATTTTAGACTACACAGGAGAAGGAACCAAAATGCTTTTAGGGGAGTTCGGCGATGTCAATAAATATGGTTTTGTGTTTGTATTTCAAGCTTTGCCAGTGATTATCTTTTTTTCGGCACTGACCTCCGTTTTTTACTATTTTGGAATCATTCAAAAAATCGTTGGCTTTTTAGCTTGGGGGCTTACTAAATTTTTAAGAATCTCGGGGGCAGAAAGCTTATCGGTGGCGGGAAATATATTTTTGGGGCAAACAGAAGCTCCCTTATTGATTAAAGCCTATCTGGAAAAAATGACCAAATCAGAATTGTTTTTGGTTATGGTTGGTGGAATGGCTACGGTTGCTGGCAGTGTTTTAGGAGCTTATATTGGTTTTTTAGGTGGTGATGACCCTGTGGCGCGATTGGCTTTTGCAGAACGTTTGTTAGCCGCCTCTGTCATGGCGGCACCAGGAGCTGTTGTGATCGCAAAGATCATCTATCCACAAGTGGAAAGCATCACTACAGAAATTAAGGTTTCTAATGATAAAATTGGCTCTAATTTCCTTACTGCAATTTCTAATGGAACTGGTGAAGGAATTAAAATGGCTGTAAATGTTGGCGCCATGTTGTTAGTCTTTATAGCTTTAATTGCTATGCTTAACAGTGTTTCTAATGGAATTGGTGATTGGATTGGGCTCAACACATGGATCGCTAACAATACCGTTTATGATTCCTTCTCTATTGAATTTGTATTGGGTTATCTTTTTGCTCCACTGATGTGGGGAATTGGAGTGGCCAAACAAGATATGGCTCTGATGGGACAATTATTGGGTATTAAATTAGTGGCGAGTGAATTTGTGGCCTACACCCAATTGGTGGACTTAAAAGAAATGGGCAGTGTCTTACATTTTACCTACCAAAAATCAGTAGTTATGGCAACCTTTATGTTATGTGGATTTGCCAATTTTGCATCCATTGGAATCCAAGTGGGCGGTATTGGAATCATTGCTCCGAAGCAACGTAAAAATTTAACGGAACTTGGATTTAAAGCGATGCTCGCAGGTTCAATTGTGTCGCTCATGTCTGCAACAATCGCAGGAATGATCTTGGGCTAGATAAATACTTTATTAAATGGATTTTATATCCGTTTATAAGTGCATTTGCATGCAGTTAGCATTACTATATTCAAAATATAAATAAAGGCATCTTTAAGACTGTTTTATCTTTACTGTTCTATGATATTTTAGTACCTTGAACTAACTCAAATCACAATATCATGAAACAGCTAACCCATTACATTGGCACAATTTTACTTTTCGCAGTTTTACTGGGTTGCGAAAAACCTAATGACTCCGAAAAAATTTTAAACGATGGTTTAGTCAATGAAACCGAAGCAACAACTGTTTCTCCACAAATAACACGGGTTTTTCACAGTGATGCCCATGAAAGAGATTACAACGCCCTCATATCAGGAAAGTTAAGTATCAGTGATCTCAAAGAAAAATACAATTTAAGTAAAATACTCCCATCCGGTTTATCTGATGATAAATTAATGGCCATTTTTAAGGGAGAAATGAATTTAGATGAATTTGGGTTTACTGCAAAAGAGCAGGAGCAAATGATTAAAAAATCAATTGGAGTTAAAATTGGAAGAACGAAAAAAATTGAAAACTTTTCAAACCACCCTTATTCCAATAACAGACAATTAAAACACACAACTGCTCAGGATGTTTTAGATATTTGGATTCATTATAAAGGAAATGGATGGGGACCATTTACTTCTCTAGAAATAAGAGTCCCCGCTAATAAGTATGGTTGGATTTATGAAGGACACTATTTAAGTCAACCCAAAAAATGGTATCGCCCGTATTATAACGGATATCATCTTAATTTAAAGGTGACTCCGGAAATGTATCCAACATCTTATGGAACACATGATTTATCGTATATTTGGTTTAAGGTGATTATCGCATTTTTCCACAATGAACTTTATAGAAAACTCCCTATCATGCCTGGGCAAATAAGTGGTAATAATCGAGTGAATTATGACTTTTATGCCTGGTTTAAATTCTTTTGGATGGAATATTATATTGTTTCCAGAATTACAGAAGATTAAACCCAAACATTATACACCCATCCAGAACGGATTAAAGAATATTGACTTTAATTTTTTTCCACATTTTAATGAGAAAAAATGCAGAGGCTGCAGCGAGAGTCGTTAGAATAATTGCTTTGGTTGTTTCTCCATAAATCCAATATCCAGTAGCGAACATACAACTGTAAATTAAAGAACAGCCCAACAGCATTGCAAGGATTCCAGAAGGAACACTCCATGCCTCTTTCTTTTTAACCAAGTCAATGTTATCAGCAGCTGCTTCATTAACAACTTTGGCCCACCCTGGACCTCCCGGTTGAATTTTTTGATAGAAACCACGAAGTACCTCTTTACTTTCTGCTTGAGTCATAAATGTAACCGCTACCCAAATGATTGTTGTGACCAAAACTACCATTGGAAATTCTGACCAGTCTGGAAGAAGTCCTGTATCTGTATCAAAAAGATAAGGCCCTAAAAAAGTAAGCTTTAATACAATAGAGATGATCCCTGATGCAAACATGGCCGAGATTTCACTCCACGCATTGATTCGCCACCAGAACCACCGCAAAATAAAAATCAATCCCGTACCAGCACCAAAAACCAATAAAAGTTCAAAAAGTTGAAGCGCATTCTGAAGCAACAAGGCTAATATTGCACTTAAAACCATCAAAATTATAGTAGAAAAACGACCCACTGCAACCATTTGTTTTTCCGTAGCGTTGGGGTTGATTTGTTGTTTGTAATAATCAAAAACAATATAAGACGATCCCCAATTCAACTGAGTGGAAATCGTACTCATATAAGCCGCAATCAAAGAGGCTAAAACCAAACCGAGTAAGCCAGAAGGTAGTTTAGCGAGCATGGCTGAGTAGGCTAAATCGTGGCCCAACTTATCCTCTGCTATATTTGGAAATGCTTCTTTAATACTCATCAAGTCTGGAAAGACCACTAGCGAGGCTAGTGCCACCAAAATCCATGGCCAGGGACGCAAAGCATAGTGCATGATATTAAAGAAAAAGGTGGCTCCCATAGCATGATTTTCATCTTTTGCAGCCAACATACGTTGAACAATATAGCCCCCTCCACCAGGTTCTGCTCCGGGATACCAAGAACTCCACCATTGAACTGCCAAAGGAATTATTAATAAGGTAATCAAAGCACTTCGATCATTAAAGTCGGGGAGTATGGAAAGTTTATCAGCAACATTTTCATTTTCCATCAATACCGTTAACCCACCAACTTCGGGTAAATTTACCAAATAGTAGGCAGCACCGATAGAGCCAGCCATCGCAACGAAAAAGAGTAAGAAGTCAGTATAAACTACTCCTTTAAATCCTCCTAGAGCGCTAAATACAACCGTTATTAGTCCAGCACTTATAACCGTTTGCCAAGGCTCCAAGCCCAACATAATTCCTCCTATTTTGATGGCGGCTAGGGTGACAGCGGACATGGTAATAACATTAAAAATTACACCTAAATACAAGGCTCTAAATTTTCTTAAGAAACGTGCAGGAGCTCCACCATAACGAAATTCGTAAAATTCAATATCCGTTTTTACATTGGACTTTCTCCAGAGTTTGGCATAAACAAAAACCGTGAGTAAACCCGTAATTAAAAAGGCCCACCATACCCAGTTTCCTGAAACACCGTTAGTACGAACAATGTCTGTAACTAAATTGGGGGTGTCCGTAGAAAAAGTAGTGGCAACCATAGAAATTCCTAACAACCACCAAGGCATATTTCGTCCTGATAAAAAGAATTCATTAGAGTTTTTCCCGGATTTTTTGGAAACGATAATCCCAATACTAAGCGTTATTGTGAAAAAACCAAAAATGATTAAAAGGTCAAGGAAAGAGAGTTGCATGTTTAATTTTTTTATAATATCGTAAATATATAATAATTATTATCATTAAATTGTTGTTAAAAGGTTGAGTATAATCCTATTTCACAGTAGGTTTGTGCTGCTAAATGATTAAGAATCAATACTCGTGAAAAAAGGAACTACATATCCAACTATTTTATTTTTAATTTGCTCACTAAGTCTTTTCACACCCTTTTCCTTGTTTTCACAAATTGCTAATGAGACCCCGCTAAAAACGAAACGCATTCTACCGGTAACTGAAAAAAAAGTTCCCAAACTTTTACCCCCAAAAGACAACGCTAACCCTTTTTTAAATAACAATCCATTTACAGGTGGCTTAGAAATAACTGATCCAAAAAAGAAATTAGACTATCCAGAAAAAAATCCTAATGAACGGGAAAAATTTTTAGACGCTGGGGAACCCTATTTGTCAAAGCTTAACCGTAAAGGCAATAAAAGTGAAAACAACCGCTACGGATTTAAAGTGGATCAATATTTAGGAGACGTACGCAATAATGGAGAATTTGTTGAAATTATTTTTAGAGACCACGAATCTCCCGATGGCGATCGCATTAAAATTCTACTCAATGACGTTGTCGTCATTCCAGATGTGATGTTAATGGAACGTTTCCGATCAGCTAATATTGATTTAATCGAAGGTTTTAATAAAATAGATTTTGTGGCTTTAAATCAAGGAAGTTCAGGTCCCAACACTGCAGAGGTCCGTATTTATGACGATGCAGGAAGCCTGATTGCTTCCAACCGTTGGAATTTAGCCACAGGAGTTAAAGCGACTTACATTGTTGTCAAAGAATAAACCCCTTTTAAGTATAAATTTCTGTCATTCCTTTAATAAATAAATCCACCTCTTCCAAGGTCCCTGTACTGATACGACACCAATCATAGAAAGGTGGAAAAGGGCGTCCGATACGAACTCCTTTGGCAAGCATAGCGGGTCCTAATTCCCGAATATCCTTTTTAGAATGAAAGAAAATAAAATTGGTATGTGAAGGAACATAATCCAATTCTAAATGATCCAAAAGCGTATATATTCGAGTCTTCGCTTCTTTGGCTTTTTGAATGGAAAAATCATAAAATGCTTGGTCTTGAAGTGCTGCTTTAGCAGCTTCAATTCCCAAAACATTACTCATCGCTACTATGTTTTTTCGGATTTTAGCCGCAATTTCAGGTTTTGCTATTAGATAACCAACGCGCAATCCTGCCATTCCATATACTTTGGAGAAGGTTTTGGAAACAATGACATCTTTTCCTTTTTTGACCAAATCGATCATAGAAGGATAGTTGGGCTCTTCGATATAGTCATAATATGCTTCATCACTAAAAACAATTGTTTTTTGACTTGCCGTCTCACAAAAATCAACCAACTGTTTTGCGGGAATCAATGTTCCTGTTGGATTATTTGGGTTACACAAAAAGATCAGTTTTGTTTTTGATGAGATCCGTTTTTCAATTTCAGGAAGATCATAACCTTTGTCCGCTCCGACAGGTACCCAATTTATAGAGGCACCCCATTGTTTTGCATAATCCATCATCGCCAAAAAGGTGGGTTGACCAGCAATAATTTCTCCTCCACCAGCTGTAAAAGTCATCCCCGTAATTTTTAGTCCTTCCGTAGAACCGCCAGTAACAATGATACTTTCTGGACTTACTCCGTGTTTTTTAGCTAGCGTTTCCGCCAAGGCATCAGAATAGGCGTAAGGATACCGACATCCATGAATAAAAGCGTTTTCTATTGCAGTCTGCACCACTTTGGAAGGTCCATAAGGGTTTTCATTTGAACTCAAACGGATCGGTTCTGTTCCCATCAACCGCGGTCTAAATTCTTCTTTTTCTTGTGCCGTCAATAACGTAGAGGGGGCTAACAATAACCCGCCAAGTCCTACGGACGATTGTAACCAAGCTCTTCTTGTTTGCATGTTTTTTAAAATTTTTTACGTTTTAAAGTTTATTCTTTTTTTACTCAAAACAAAATTTAATCCTTAATTTTCCTCCATGGACGACTTTATTTCACTTTTAGAGTATCTCCTTCAAACCCTTATCCAACCATTGGAATGGGTAATGTTGGTATTGATTATTGGAGGAGGGCTCTATTTATTGATTCATAGCAAAGGATATCCCTTAACACGAATCAAAACGGCTTTCAAACTCTTGTTTTCTAAAGAAGACAACCAACCTGGAATTTCCCGATTTCAAGCCCTATCAGCAGTTTTAGCGGCTACCGTTGGACTAGGAAATATTTCAGGAGTCGCCATCGCCATTCATATGGGTGGCCCTGGAGTATTGGTTTGGATGTGGCTCACCGCAATGATTGGGATGATTATAAAATTTTATTCCAGTTCATTAGCCGTTCAAATTCGAAAAACCAACCCCGATGGTTCATTCTTGGGGGGACCTATGTTTTATATGGATTTAGGAATTAAAAAGTGGGGAAAGCCCCTAGCGATCTGGTTTTCTATCGCAGGATTCTTTGGTGTCCTTCCCGCATTTACAGCCAACCAACTGACACAAACTTTTATCGATGTTGTTGAACCCAATCATTTTTGGGCCATCGGTGATTTTCAATGGAAATTGATTGTGGGTGTAGTCCTTTCAATCATTAGTGCTGTAGTCATTTTTGGTGGTCTTAAGGCCATTGTAAAAGTGACGTCCAACCTAGTTCCCGTAATGGTTGTGCTTTACTTAACGATAGGTGTTTATATTTTAGCTAGTAATTATGAAGCCATTTTACCTACTTTTTATCTAATCTTTAGCGAGGCCTTTAATCTTGAAACAGCGGTTACAGGAGGCTTTTGGGGCTTGGTCCTTTTAGGTATTCGACGTGCGGTCTTCTCTAATGAAAGTGGCGTGGGTAATGCTCCCATGTATCACGGTCAGTCGCAAACCAAATATGGAACTGATGAAGGTCTTACCGCCATGTTAGGTCCTTTAATGGACACTATTCTGGTGTGTAGTATAACTGGTTTAATTGTGATTATTAGTGGTGCCTATACGGTTGAAGGACTGAATGGTATTGTTCTTACCTTGGAAGCTTTTAGACGCCTGTTCTTTGGATTTGGAGATCAATTACTCTTACTAATGGTTTTTGTTTTTGGCATCTCTACCCTGTTAACCTACTCGTATTACGGTGTAAAGTGTTTTGGATTTTTAACCCGAACCGCTTGGGGGAAGTATTACAATTACTTTTATATAGGCAGTATTGTATTCTCTGCCCTAGCCACCGTAGAAGTTGTTATTGGGATCATTGATTTGGCCTTTGCCCTTATGAGTATTCCCAATATGATAGCCATCATCTACCTTTCCAAACGGGTGAAAAAGGAAATGCAAGAACGTTCCTGGATATAGATCATGTAAAAATCTTACACTACTAGAACACTAAATGATGATGATTGGAGCGTTCCGCCAAAACCTAAAGAAAAAAATGCTGCTCCTTTTCTTATTTAAAGCAACCTAAAAATGCAGGGGTTCTCCAAGATGAAGAAAAGCCCTGCATTTTATTTTATTATACGTTTATTCTTGCGTCAATGGTGGCGGGCCTGGAGGTAAAAGCCCTTCATATTGATAGTCGCCTTTACGTTCTTTAAACTCCTTTTTAACAGCCGCTAATAACTTTGTGTCCGTAAACAAATCAACTGCAGTCATACTTAGTGCTTTTGCAGCATAGACCATTCCTTTGTGTCCTATGGACATTCCCCCACTAGCAACTACAGCCCATGAATGCCATGGGGTACCTTTGGGTGCGGTAGTAACCCCTAAACGAACAACTGGAACAATGAAACTAACGTCCCCTACGTCGGTTGACCCACCCATGGGATGTTCGGCTGTTGCTTTTAAAGGTTTTATCTTTCCATCAATTCCTATTTTTGGCTTTCCAGTAGCGTCTTGAATTTGATAAGCAAATGAAGATTCCTCCTCTGTATAGGTTAGATCACCCAATTGTTCTAGGTTTTTTTGCATAGCAAAACCTCCTGCACGGTTGGGTAAAATTTCATGAATCCCTGATATTAAATTCAAATCATAATCCACGTTGGCCATAATCGCTGCGCCTTCTGCCATTTTTTTTACGTGTTCGTAAACAGTGTTCATTCCCTCTCTTTTGGTATCTCGAACACGTACCCATATTTTAGAATAGTCTGGCACTACGTTGACTACCTGTCCACCATCTTGGATGTGATAGTGAATTCGTACAGTTGGCTTGATATGTTCTCGGTAGGAATTAATTCCATGGGCGTATAATTCTAAAGCATCGGAAGCACTACGACCATTCCAAGGATCCGCTGATGCATGAGCCGTTTGACCATGAAACTCAACTAAAAAGTCAACCAAGGCGAGGGAGCTTTGAACATCTGCTTCGGTATTGTCGGCAGGGTGCCAATCCAAACAGGCATCTAAATCGTCAAATAAACCTGCTCGAGCCATCCATAGCTTTCCAAAAAACTTTTCTTCTGCAGGAGTTCCATAAAAACGAATCGTTCCTTGAAGTTTGCCTTCTTCAATTAAGTTTTTTATAGCCACAGCAGCACCTAAACTTGCGGTTCCAAAAAGGTTATGTCCACAACCGTGTCCAGCAGCGCCTTCATTTAATGGGGTTTTTGTGGGAACTGCCTTTTGTGAAATTCCCGGTAGAGCGTCAAATTCACCCAAAATACCTATAATGGGGGAACCACTCCCATATTCTGCAACAAATGCTGTAGGTGTTTCAGCGACACCCACCTCTACACGAAACCCATTTGCACGAGCGTAAGCAATTAAAGTTTCGGAAGATACTTTTTCTTGAAAAGCCACTTCTGCAGCAGCCCATATTTTATCGCTGGCCGCAATAAGTTGTTCACTTTGTTGTTCCACACTGCTAATGACCTCTTGCTTTAGTTTTTTTGCCTTTTGGGCATATACTCCGGTGAAAAAGAATGCCAAGGCAAGAACGGTGATAATTTTTTTCATTTTATGTTTGTTTTTTATAAAGGTAATAAAAGTGCTCTTAATGAAGGCTTGAACAAGCTGTCCTATTGCTCCCTTTTTGATTTTCTCTTTAAGAGGATATAACCTGAAAGGCTAAAAACGATTCCTCCAATTAAATAGGGATAATCAATAAAAGAAAGCTTACTAAACATCAGTCCAAGGATGATAAAGCAAAGTAGTGCTAAAACAAAAAAAACAAGGGCGAACAGCTTCCTGATTTTCATAGTATGATTGTTTAAAGTGAAAATACATAATTGCTTTTAAAAGTTCCTTATTTTTGAACATGATTCGTTATTACTTTATCGGACTCGCTGTTTTAATCATTGCCATATTTGCTAATTATATAGCAGGGGTTTTCCAATGGAAAACGTGGTATGACTTTTTACAGCAGGCTACCAAAGAGGAGCCACTGTGGTCTTCGCTAAAAATAATGGACCTACTTTGGCTCTTTATCCTCTATCCACTCCTTCTCGGACTCGGGGGTTCTTTGGGCGCACTACTTTATCAAAAACTTTTTTAAACAATGACCAGTACTGTAATTTATCAAGGAGACTTACGAACAGAATGTACCCACAATGCCTCAGGAAATACTTTTATTACCGATGCTCCAGTGGATAATCACGGAAAAGGAGAAGCCTTTTCACCAACAGATACAGTAGCTACCGCTCTAGCCTCTTGCCTTTTAACGGTCATGGGAATTAAGGCGAAAGATCTGAATGTTGATCTCAAGGGAACAAAAACCACCATTGAAAAAGTGATGGGTTCTGGCCCTAGACGCATTATTAAAATAAATATTGCTGTCTATTTTAAAATTAACCCTGAAGAAAAAGTCAAGAAAATTCTTGAAAAAACCGCATTGACGTGTCCAGTATTTTATTCCCTCAGTGAGTCCATGGAAAAAAACACTCAATTCTTTTGGTCAGAATCAGCCTCTTGATTTGGAGTTGTTTTAGCTTGTAGAAATAAGAGGATAATAAGGCCAATAAAACCAAATAGAAATCCAATAATAAACCCAAAATTATGGGTACGTCCTTTTTTTTGCGCCACATAAGCTCCTAAGGCTCCTGTTGCAACTCCCAAAGCGATCGAAAAGTAAATTTCTCCTGTGGTCATTTGGTCAATTTAAAAAGTGCGTAAACAATGGCATAAAGCAAGAGACCAACAGGTCCCAACATAAAAGTAAATAATAAAGGAAATAAAATGGCCCAATGTGGGATTTGATTTTTCTGACTGTGTTGAACTACCCAGCAACCCACCCAATAATCGAATGCTAAATAGTGCATCCATCCTCCTGCTGCGGAACTTGGGGTGGCATTCGTAAACAATTGTGTAATTCCCTCTAAGGTCGTAAAGTCAGCCTCTGCAAGACTGCCTGAATTCCCTAAAAAATAAATATAAAAAAAACTCAATACCAAGGGTACCCAGGGAAATTGGGTTAACTTTTGGGTAAAATGCCATTTTGGAAAAGCAAATAATAACAGCCACATCAATAGGATAAGGGTGTTCGCAATGTTAAATAATAGTGTTATCATTAATTTAAATTATAAAATCAATCTTTAGCCAAAATAGTCTTTTTAATTTAGTAATTCATTATGATGTTATTTCGTGATATTAACGGTAAGCCCATCGACCCAATCAAGCATACGTTGGCGGTGATAAAAGAATTTCCCCATGTGGAAATTCATGTGGGTTCAGATTCTCAAAATGTTGGGAAACAAACCAAATATGCGACCGTTATTGCTTATCGTTTGGGCACACGAGGGGTTCATTATATTTTAAGTAAGTCGAATCAGCCCATTATTACTGATATGTGGACACGCTTATGGAAAGAAGCAGAATTAAGTTTAGATACTGCGGAATGGTTAACTCAAAAAATAAGTGTTCGTATTGAGATTGATATGGACTATAATGAAGATGAAAATTTTAAATCTCACAAACTTATTGCTGCGGCAAAAGGTTGGGCAAATTCTCTTGGATATAGGGTCAATGTAAAACCCAATAATCAAATTGCAACACGTGCAGCCGACTATCATTGTAAGTGATTTTTGCTTCTTATTCTAAAAGGAAAAGCGTGTACCTTTATGTCGAAATAAATTTTAAAATAATATCTCCATGCGTTTAGCCATTATCGCTCCAGAAGTTCCCACTCAAAAATATGTAAAAGCCTTTGAGAAAATCGCTCCCGAGGCAATTGTAGAAACGGGCTTGGAATACAGCGAACCTGAAGCCATTGAATGTGCTTTGGTCTGGAAATACCCTCATGGGATTTTGAACCAATTTACCCAACTTAAATTTATTTTCTCAATGGGGGCAGGAGTAGATCATGTTCTTTCTGATCCAACTCTTTCAAAAGAGATCCCGGTTTGTAGGGTGGTTGATCCAGCTATGGCTTTTTCCATGAGTAATTATATAATAATGGCTGTGATGAATCATCACCGACGAGGATATAACTATTGGGAAGATCAGCAAAATAAAGTATGGGGGCAATTTCACCACGACGATATTCCTTTAAAAATTGGAGTTTTAGGCACGGGTCATTTAGGAATGGATGCCGCTGTTAAGTTACACCAACTTGGGTTTGATGTTTTTGGTTATAGCCACTCACCAAAAAACACCCCTTTCCCTTCCTATTCAGGGGAGGATATGTCCGAATTTCTTTCAAAAATCAACACATTGATTTGTACTGTTCCTTTCACCCACAAAACCGAAGGGCTTCTCAGTCAAAAACTATTTGATCAACTTCAAGAACCCACCTATTTGATCAATGTTTCCAGAGGAGGGGTACAGGTGGAAAAAGATATTTTAAACGCCTTGGATAAGGGGCAATTAAACGGCGCATTTTTAGATGTATTTGAGCAAGAACCTCTTCCTGTTGAAAGTCCCCTTTGGACTCATCCAAAAGTAAAGCTCACTCCCCATATTGCAAGTTTGACCTATGCGGAGGAAAGTGTTCGTCAAGCCCTTGTAAATTACACCCGATTTAATCAAGGACTTCCCCTTTTCAATCTTGCAGATAGAGAAAAAATGTATTAATCCATTATTGCCTTTCCTATTTTTTCTGCCCCATAACGAACCACATCGGTGGTAGGAACTCCTGTGTAGGATTCGATTTCAGCAAGACATTCGGCTGCTTTTTGAGTATCCAACATTGAGGTGTTAACACAAATACCCACTACTTTGGCTTTTGGATAGGTACCACAAACAGCGGCTAAGCTTTCATTTAAAGCAATAAATGCTTTTAAGTCAGGAATCTTAATGTGTTCTGGACTTCTCAAGCTGTCCTTTCCTGCCCGATGACACAACACTAGATGGGTTGGACAACTTCCACGCATCAGAGGAAGGGTTGCGGTACTTCCTGGATGAAGTAAAGAACCTTGGCCTTCAATCAGAATAATATCCTTATCCGCCTGATCCATTACAACAGTTTCAACAGCTCCACAGGCATGATCAACTTTAAAAGCATCCAAAGGAATCCCTGCGCCGGTAATGGTAATCCCAATTTGTCCAGTAGCTACAAAGCCTACATTAACGGATTGATCTTTAATCCAAGACAAAATTTCGAGCCCTGCTGTCATTTTTCCAACAGCCATATCGGTGCCGATAAAAAGAATACGTTTATTATTAAGGCTTGCTGCTTGGGCTGTTGCTATGGGTGGTATAAATCCAGGAATACGTACGTCCCAAATCCATTGTTTTTTGGAATCTGTTATTAAATTTTTAAACCGAGGGGAGAGGAGATCATGAAGCCCATTTACAATAGAAAGTCCTGCTTTTAAAGCAGACTCAATTACAGGAATCCAAGTGGATGGAATTTTCCCTCCAGAGGGGGCTATCCCTAAAATGAGTACTTCAGCATCTGCTTCTAAGACTTCATCAAAACTACCTAAAATGGGTATGTCTCTTGAAGTCTCCATATAAGCGCTCATATGTTTTCCTTGGTGAGAACTATCAATAACACCAACAATGGGATTGGACAAATATCGGATTACTCCCATTCCCATTTTTCCATAATCACTATCAATATGGCCTTCCATATAAATAGCTACTCTATCTGTTTTTTTAAGCATAGTATTCGGGTTTAAGAATGGCTCCGTGGCCAGGTTGATTTGGGGGTAGTGTTATGCCATCGACCATAGGTGCCCCTTCAGCGGGGTCAGGTTTTAAGTTATAATGTGAATCCAAATCGATATGATCAATAATTCCTGAAATTGCTGCAGCTGCAGCAATAGCTATGGAAGACTCACTCATACATCCAATCATTGTTTTTAAACCAAAGGCTTTTGCCGTTGCAATAATTCTGAGTGCTTCCGTGATTCCCCCACATTTCATTAATTTCATATTGACGCCGTCCACATGGGCTGCCCACTCGGGGATGTTTTGTGAAAAACGACAGGACTCATCGACATAAATTGGCAAGGGGCGATTTTCATATAAATATTTTAGTGCTGCTTCTTCCCCTTCTTTAAGCGGTTGTTCAATATAATCAACCTTGCGGTCTGCAAGCCATTGCATCATGTGCTTAGCATCAGTTACATTCCAACCTCCGTTCGCATCAACACGTAGCTGAACATTATATTTTGCTGAGCTTTCAAGCACTTGAGAAAACATGGCTTTGTCAGCAGCAATCCCCTCGGGTGAGCCCAATTTTATTTTTAACGATTTTACCGTAGTCCCCTCTAAAAGTAAGGGGATTCTTTCCTTAACCACTTCTGGAGTGTTGATTCCAATGGTCACTGACGTTGGAGTGTGCGTTTTAGGAAGGCCTAAAAGTTGATGCAACGGCATTCCTGCCTTTTTTGCTTTCCAATCCCAAAGGGCAATATCCAAAGCAACATAAGCACAGGGTGCAATTTCCATGGCTTTAGCCCGATCATAACAGCTTGTTATGGACAGGTTTTCAATTCCAGAAGCAATAAAAAGTTCTAATTGTTGCTGAACTTCTTCTGGACTGGATGCTCCTTCTGAATTACCAGGAGCAGCCTCTCCCCAACCGATGATTCCATCCTTTTCAACAGAAACGAACAGGTTGTCTGAATGGGAACGAACACCTCTACTAATGGCTAAAGGGAAACGTTTTTTTAAGGGGACTTTGTAGTAATTAATTTTCATCTCATGTGATACATTTCGGCGGAACTTAACTCAAGTAGCTATTTCCAAACCCAGTTAATGACATAAATTTGTGCGTTATGTTTTTTGTTTATGTGTTCTTCGAAGATACTATTTTGCATTAAAATTCAATAAAATAATCGGATTAGAAAAAATGCTTTTTAGACGAAATCTAATTTAAAAATTCAGCGAAAAAGTGTAAATTGGAACATCATTAGGGATAAAATTTAAAATTATGGAATCATTTACGTTAACTATTAATGGTAAAACACAGCAAGTTGAAGCTGACCCCAGCAGTCCACTCCTTTGGGTATTAAGAGATCATTTGGATCTTGTCGGCACAAAATTTGGGTGTGGCATTGGACAATGTGGTGCGTGTACAGTTCATCTTGATGGAGTTGCCATTCGCAGTTGCCTCCTTCCAGTGGCTCAAATGGAAGGTAAAAAAATCACCACTATTGAGGGCTTATCTGAAGCAGGTGATCATCCTTTGCAAACAGCTTGGAAAGAAATTGATGTTCCACAATGTGGGTACTGCCAAGCAGGGCAAATTATGACTGCTGCAGCTTTTCTAAACGAAACAAAGAATCCTTCTTCTGAGGAAATACGAGATGCTATGCATGGTAACATTTGTCGTTGTGCCTCCTATAATAATATTGAAAAAGCGGTACAAGTTGCTGCAGAAAAAATGAGTTAAGCTATGGAAAACAAAAAAAATACAACTCCTTCACTAAGTAGAAGAGGGTTTTTACAAACATCAGCACTTGCGGGAGGCGGGATGTTGATCGGGTTTAACCTTATCGCTGCTTGTAAAAATAATGTAGCGCCACCTGTTGACTTAAGTCAGTTGAATTATAATGATTTCAATGCATTTATCAAGATTTCCAACGAAGGAAAAGTAACGATATTTTCTCCCAACCCAGAGATTGGACAAGGCGTGAAAACGTCCATGCCCATGTTAATTGCTGAGGAATTGGACGTTGCTTGGAAAGATGTTTTTGTACAACAAGGTGTTCTAGACACAGAAAATTATAACCGACAGGTTGCTGGAGGAAGTCAATCATTACGTCAAGGATGGGAGCCTTTACGTCAAACTGGAGCTACTGCACGGCAAATGCTTATCAATGCTGCTGCTGCACGTTGGGGTGTTGCTGCTTCCGAATGTACTACTAAAGAAGGAGTTGTTTTCCACAGCAGTGGAAAAAAATTAGGGTATGGAGAAATCGTCAATGAAGCGGCTATTCTCGAAGTTCCTGAAAACATTCAACTGAAAGCTCCCGAAGATTTCCGTATTATCGGTCAAGAAATCAGCAATGTTGATATTGATAAAATTGTTACAGGAAAACCTTTGTTCGGCTTAGATTATAAAACTCCGGGCATGCAGTATGCTGCTGTAGTTCGTCCTCCTGCTTTTGGACAAGGCTTGGTCTCTTTTGAAGCATCAGCTGCAGAACAACTTCCAGGAGTAAATCAAATTTTTCAATTTGGTAATAAAATTGCTGTGGTTGGAAATTCTACGTGGGCTGTCCTACGAGGGAAAAAAGCAGTAAAAGCTGTTTGGAAAGAAGAAACCCCTATGGAAGATTCCGCTTTTCACGACAAAACACTTTTTGGCCTTTTGGATGGAAACACGTTTAAAACTCTTCGAAAAGATGGTGATGTAACTTCTGCTTTTAAGGAAGCTGATGAAATTTTGGAACGTACATACGAATCTCCTTTTCTTCCGCATAATTGCATGGAACCTATGAATTTTTACGCCAATGTAACTGAGGAAAAGGTGCATTTGGTTGGACCCATTCAAACACCCGAAGGAACCGCCAAAAGGGTGGCAAGACTTTTAGATCGAGAAGTTAGTGAGATTCATCTTGAAATGACTCGTATGGGAGGTGGCTTTGGACGCCGTTTATATGGTGATTTTGTATTGGAAGCTGCAGAAGTCTCTAAAGAGTCTAAGAAGCCCGTAAAACTTGTTTTTTCTAGAGAAGATGACATGACTGCTGGAATTTATCGTCCCGCCATCAAATACCGTATTGCTGCGTCTATCAAAGATGGTGAAATAACTGGCTACCATCTTAAAGAAGCAGCTGTCGGCAATAATATGTATGGGTTAATCCCTAATTTTTTCCCAGCTGGAGCCCTCAAAAACTATCAAGTTGATGCTGCCAACTTCCGTGGAAATATTACTACTGGAGCTTGGAGAGCTCCCTATACCAACTTTTTGGCCTTTGCTGAACAAAGTTTCTTTGACGAATTGGCAATGACCTTAAAAAAGGACCGCATTCAAATGCATTTGGACTTACTTGAAAAAGTAAAAGGAACATCAGACGAACGTATTCAGTACAGTCCAGAACGCATGCAAGAAGTGATTCGTTTAGCTGTTGAAAAATCAAATTGGGGAAAATCTGAAAAAGGAGTTTATCAAGGCTTTGCAGCTTATTACTGTCATAATACCCATGTTGCAGAGGTCGCAGAGGTTGTATTGAAAAACGGAATGCCCCAAGTGAAAAAAGTGACTTGTGCTATTGACTGTGGTGTTGTGGTCAATCCCTTAGGGGCTAAGAACCAAGTAGTCGGTGGTGTAATTGATGGGATTGGACATGCCATGTTCGGAGATTTAAGCTTTAAGAAAGGGATGCCACAATCTAAAAACTTTGATCAATACCAATTGATTCGTATGGGAGAAACTCCACAGGTTGATGTACATTTTGTAAAAAACTCCTTGGCACCAACTGGCTTAGGTGAACCCACACTTCCTCCTGCAGGGGGAGCGGTTGCCAATGCTATTTTTGCTGCTACAGGTAGCCGAATTACCAAGCAACCTTTTGTTAAAAATATGGGTGCTGATAAAATTATTGGTTAATAAAAATTCCCAAATGTAAAACCTCCAATTAGTCTATTTACTTGTTACAATGACGCACGAATTTAAACATCTTGTAAAAGAAGCTGCTAGGTATAGAGAAAAAGGAGGAAGCGTAGTCATGGCTTCTGTCGTGGCCTTGGAAGGATCTTCGTATAGAAGGCCAGGTGTTCGCATGTTGCTCTTGGATGACGGTCGCATGGTTGGGGCTGTTAGTGGAGGTTGTGTTGAAAAAGAAATCCTTCGACAAGCTGCTAGTGTGTTTAAAAGTAAACGCGCCAAAATGATGACTTATGACGGTCGATATCGTTTGGGTTGTGAAGGGATTATTTATATTTTAATTGAACCTTTTGCTCCTTCCCAAGCTATGTGTAATCAGCTAGAGGATCATTTTACGCATCGCCGTTCTTTTTCCATTGTTTCACATTTTACCAAGGACATTCGGGAAAGTGACGAATTGGGGTCCTGTGTTGAATTGGAAAAAACTATCTTTTCTTTTTTGGGAAGGGTTATCACATCACCATCGACAGCTATGGAATCGTTTCGTCAAGTAATGCCACCTTGTTTTAAGTTGTATATTTTCGGAGCAGAACACGATGCAGTAACACTATGTAAAATGGCGAGTAATTTGGGATGGGAAGTGACCATTATTGCCAGTCCTGACGAATCCAAAACCATTGCATTTTTCCCTGGAGCTACGCATTTCATGACCCCATTGCCTGAAGAAATTCCAACCAATGATATCGATAAGGAAAGTGCAATCTTGTTAATGAGTCATAGTTTTAGTAAAGATTTAAAAGCATTAATTGCATTCCAAGAAGCCGATCCCGCTTATTTTGGACTGTTAGGTCCCCAAAAGCGAAGGGAACGTTTGCTCAATGATTTTATGGAATTTCATCCCGATGCTGAATTGGCCTTTTTGGAGAAGATGCATGGACCCGCCGGCTTAAATATCGGTGCAGAGTCTGCCGAAGAAATCGCCATTTCAATTCTCAGTGAAATTTTAAGTTGTATCCGTAAACAAACACCTATGGCACTTCGTGATAAAGCTGGACGGATTCATGCCTAAATTTCCAATTTTGCTTTTAGCCGCTGGGAAATCCTCGCGAATGGGTACACCAAAACAATTACTTCCTTGGGGGAATAACACCCTTTTTGAGCAAGCTATTGCAAGCGCATTATCTCTTAAAAATCATCCTCTTTTTGTCGTGGTAGGAGCGTATCATGAGCAATTGCTCCCATTAATTCCTTCTAAAGTGGTTAAATCTGTGGTCAACCCCCAATGGGAAGAGGGAATGGGAACCTCTATTGCTGTGGGAATAAAAGCCGTATTAAAAATATATCCCAATGCCTCTGGTGTCTTGATTTTTTTAGTAGATCAACCTTTGGTTGATACTCATTACTTAGCTGAATTCTTTAAAATAGGAAGAGCAAAAAAAGGACATATTATTGCTTCAAGGTACCCTGACGGACATTTTGGAGTACCTGCTTTTTTTGATGCTGTTTATTTTAACGAGCTTCTTGGGTTTTCTAAAGATCAAGGAGCAAGAACGTTGATAAAAAAGTATTCCAAACAGGTGATTGGCCTTTCAGGAGGGGATTCTTTGAGGGATATCGATACGCCAGAGGCTTATCAAGAGATGTTTGCCCAATTTTCATCTAACCCCCGATCGTAATCATACTTCGGTTATTTCCATGCAGGTCTGGGTTTTTTAACTTCTCCAAATTATCCATTCCACCACGAACAGCTAATTTCCCTAATACTGCTTGCCGTATAATAGGTATAATGGACTTTCCAGATCTAAGGGGGGTTAACAAATCATTTTCAGTTTGTGAAAATAAACAGTTTTTAATCTGACCATTGGCTGTAAGGCGTAAGCGATTACAGGAGTCACAAAAAGGATTGGTCACTGTTGTAATGACTGCAAACTGTCCTGCAGCTCCTTTGATTTGATAGTTTTTTGAAGTGTCATTGGGCGCATCTTCCAGACGTAAAACTTGGGCTTTCCCGTAATGTGAATGAATCGTTTCCATGATTTTTTCCGAGGCAACCATTTTCTCTAAATTCCAACGATTCCCGTCAAAGGGCATAAATTCAATAAAACGAATACTGTATGGGAGCTTTTCCGATAGACGAATAAAGTCGAGAATTTCATCGTCGTTAACGCCTTTCATCAACACCACATTGACCTTTACCTTAAGACCAGCGTCCAACAGTAATTGCATATTTTTATAGACACGATCGAAATAATCGCGGTGAGTGATTTGTTTAAAACGAGTAGCATCTAAAGTGTCTAAACTAACGTTGATGGATGAAATTCCTAAGGACTGAAAAAGAGGAATATATTGATCAACATTTACCCCATTTGTAGTAAGTGATATGGTAACGGGAAGTGTAGCCAGCTGTTTTAGAATAAGGTCAAAGTCTTTTCGCACCAGTGGCTCTCCCCCAGTGAGTCTGATTTTTGTTACTCCATGGGCAACAAAAGTTTTTGCAATCGTAAAAATCTCTTCATAAGTCATCAAATGAGATTTGGGTGCGAGTTGAACACCTTCTAAAGGCATACAATAGGAACACCGCAGATTACAGCGTTCTGTCAATGAAATACGGAGGTACTGATGTTCCCTTCCTTGAGTATCCGTTAATAACGGCTTTTTCTTTGTCATTTGTTGTGTTGTGCGCCTTTAATAATATCAAATAGGTGGAGAACTGCTGGAAAAATGGCTTGCATGGATTCCTTGGCTCCTGTTGTTGATCCTGGAAGTGCTAAAACCAAGCTTTCTTTAATCATCCCTGCAACACTTCGCGAAAGCATGGCATAAGGGGTGCGTTGTTGACCATAATTGCGGATAGCTTCTTCAATGCCTTGAATTTCTCTTTCAATTAACGGTCGAAGAGCTTCAGGGGTTTGGTCTCTTGGGGAAAGGCCTGTTCCTCCAGTGAAAATAATTAAGGAAATCCCTTGTTCGGTATATCGTTTTACTTTCTCTTGGATTTGAACCACCTCATCGGGAATGACTGTGTAGTCGATCACTTTAACCGCCCATCGGTTAAGATAGTCTATAATTACTTTTCCAGACCGATCTTTATTCTTTCCAGCACTCACGGAATCAGAACAAACAATCACTGCGGCTTGAATTTCAGTATTTAAATTTTTGATCGCATCTGACTTTCCACCTTTTTTAGAAACCAAACGAATTTGTTCAATTTCAACACCTTTGTCAATAGGCTTTAACATATCGTACATGTTAAGTGCTACTATACTCGCCCCGTGCATCGCTTCCACTTCAACCCCAGTCTTATAAATGGTTTTAACAGTACAAAGAATACGTACTCTTAACGCTTCCACTTCAAAGGTAATCCCGGTGAATTCAATAGGAAGTGGATGACAATCGGGCAATAATTCAGGTGTTTTTTTTACCCCAAGTAAGCCCGCCGCTTTACTCATTTCAAAAACATCTCCCTTGGGAACCGTTTTGTTTTGAATGGCAGCAATCGTCTCTTTTCGACTCACTTTCACGAATGCTTCAGCAGTTGCAACACGAAGGGTGTTTAGTTTGTGCGTAATATCTACCATAAAATCAGGTGTTTACTTTCCATTGATGGGTATTGTCTTCAAAAATTTCTTTACCAAAAATGGGGACTTTTGCTTTGATATCTTCTACAAGATATTCAAGCGCACCAAAAACCTCTTTTCGATGTGCTCCAGAGACAAAAACAAAAAAACAGAGTTCCCCTACTGGAACTTTTCCCAAACTGTGATAAATGTGCATACAGCTAAGATTAAATTTTTCAAAAGTAGCTTCTCTTAACTCATGGAAGCGTTGATTGGCCATTGCTTCATGAGCAGAATATTCAATGGCAGCAACCGTTTTATCCCCAACTTTATCTGCACGTACTTGACCCAAAAAAATATCGTGTGCTCCAATACCCGTTTTACTTTGATGATTGGCAATTGCCGTTGCAACAAAACTGGGAGGTATGGCACCTTCTTTAAATACATTTTTTACTTTTCTTTCTTTCATTCTGTTTTTGTTTGTTCTAAGTAGCGAATAATTTCTGGTGCTCCTTCTATTAAACTATAGCAATTACTGACTTTTTGTTCTTGCATCCAACGAACAGCTGTTTTACTTCGTTTTCCTGACTGACAAAAGAAGACGTGCGTAGCCATAGGAGTAAGCTCATTAATACGATCCTGCAACTCAGCAAAAGGAATATAAAGAAGTTGTTCCAAGGGGAGTTTGGGCTGCTCCTGTGGTGCTCTTAAGTCAATAAATTGTACGTTATCAATGGTTATTGCCTCTTTAAATTTTATCGTGGGAAGGAGGTCACAATCTAACGTTGTTTCCTCTTCCAAAAGGGAATTACGGTCTTTAACTTCCTGAATGCTTTGTTCATTTTTTGGGAGATCCAAAACTATCTGCTTATGGGTCAAGGTGTTGTAACATAGTACTTTCCCCGACAAAGGTGTTCCCATATTAAGAAGGATTTTAAGTACTTCATTGGCTTGCAAGGTTCCAATGATTCCTGGAAGTACTCCTAAAACACCAATTTCTTCACAGTTGGGGATACTTGCTTGATTGGGTGGTGTTGGAAATAAGCAACGATAGCTTGGTCCTTGTTGATGATTGAAAACAGCAACTTGACCTTCAAATTTATAAATTGCTCCATAAACCACGGGTTTCTCCAAAAGGATAGCGGCGTCGTTAATCCAATAGCGAGCCTCAAAATTGTCTGTACCGTCAACTATAAGATCATAGTATTTTAATCGCTCAAGAGCATTCTGAGGGCTTAGCCTTTCATTATATGCGTTGATTTGAATTTCGGGGTTTAGCGCTAACAGATGTTTTTTAGCTACTTTCACTTTCGGTTTACCTATGTCGGACGTTCGAAAGAGAATTTGACGTTGAAGGTTAGAAAGTGCTACGACATCATCGTCCATAATTCCGAGAGTCCCCACACCAGCAGCAGCAAGGTATTGAAGGACGGGACAGCCCAAACCTCCTGCGCCAATGACTAGTACTTTAGCGGATAGAAGGCGGTCTTGCCCTTGTTTTCCAATGGCAGCCAAACGGATATGTCGATCGTAACGTTCCATAAAGGTTATCCTCCCGAAAAAGGTGGTAAAAGTGCAATATTATGATGGATTATAGGGGCTTCATCCTCGAGGATTTGATTTTCCGAAGCTATCTTAAAGGGGGTGTTTTTAAGTTGTGGATAACGCTCATGCAATACTTCAATTAAGCGGGTATACGTTGGGTTTTCAATTTCCAGTTCCTCTTGATTTTGCCCAATAATATCCGCTAATATTCCGTAATAATTAATTTCTAATACCATATTAAACTAAAAGTAATTTGACAGCTGCCGAAAATAATACCACAGCCAAAACGTATTCTAATGTTCTATTTTTCATTTTACTACTCCCAAAATATGCTCCAGCTAAGCCTCCAATAACGGCAACTCCAACCAAAAGAAAAGATTGTGGTTCAAGTTCTATCCCGCTGCTGAACTGCCCCAAAATTCCAGAAGCAGAGTTAACCCAAATAAATAAGGCAGAGACGGCAGCTGCTTGTTTCATATTTCCCCAATGAAAAAGGAGTATAACAGGTGTCAAAATAATGCCTCCACCAATACCTATCAATCCAGAAAAGAATCCGATTACTGTCCCAAGAAGTAATCCTTGAATTATTGAAACCCCTTCCGTGGCACCTTCTTTACTCTTCCAAACTTTTAGAATTCTAAAGATAGTTACTAATAACAATACTCCAAGGATTTTTTTATATATCGCAGGGTCAAGACTATACATCCCCCCTACAAATGCTGCTGGGATTGACGTTAGCGCAAAAGGTAGAAACAATTTAAAGCGGAAATGACCTGCTCTATAATAATGATAAAACGCTACTGCTGCTACAAATAGGTTCAAAAGTAAAGCCGTTTGTTTCATAATGGTGCTGGGAAAAGAAAATAATGCCATCAACGCTAAATAGCCACTTGCTCCTCCATGACCCACACTGGCATATAGGAAGGAAACTACGGGAAGTAGCGCTAAGAAAAACAGTATGTTTTCTATGGATAGGATCATACTATTTCCTTTTAAATATTGGGTAAAACAAGTACTTCAATCAATGCACCTTTTTGAATATGTGTTGCTTCTTCTGGAAGATATGCCAAGGCATTTGCTTTAGAAAAACTCAAAATCATTGAGGAAGATTGTCCTTCCAATATATGGACGTATTCCCCATCAATAGTGGCTTTTAAAAATTCTGCACGTGCTCCTGATTTTTGATAGTCTTCTGAAAGTTTCAATTTTAATCGCAGTAGTTTTGGTTGTGCTGCACCACTACATTGATATAGGGCTTGCAAAACGTAAACGTAAAAACAACTTAGGGTTGAGGCTGGGTTTCCAGGGAGAGCAAAAAAGAGGGTGTTTTCTTTTTTACCAAAAAACAAGGGCTTACCAGGACGTTGTCTCACTTTATAAAACAAGGGGGTTACCTCAAGTTCGCTTAATGCCTTTCCTACAAAATCATAATCACCTACTGAAATTCCCCCAGACAGCAAGATCATATCGTTTTCATTAGCCGCTTGTTCAATTAAGCGAACAGTCGTTTTATAGTCATCGGGAATATAAATGACATTACAGGGGTATCCTGCATGGGTTAAAAGAGTTTTTAATGGAAGACTATTGCTTTCATAGACCTGACCAAATGCCAATGGTTTTCCTGGTTGAACCAACTCATTCCCAGTAACGATAATGGCTATTTTTGGTTTTTTATAAACTTTGACTTTTTCGATACCTATCGTGCTTAAAACACCTAAAGCTGCAGGGGTCAGTTGTGTTCCTTTTTCTAAGAGGGTTGCACCTTGTTGAAATTGTTCTCCTAACTCCCGAATATTTTGATGGGGAACAGCAGCTTGTTCAAGTCGAATAGTGTCTTGTTGACGGGTTACTTTTTCTTGAATGACAATGGAATCTGCTTGGCTTGGGACAGCTGCGCCTGTAAAAATCCTTACTGCTTGCCCTTGCTCCAAGGGCAAATCGATAGAATCCCCTGTTTTACTTTCCCCTACGATTTTATATTCCTTAGATGAATGCATTCGCAAAGCATAACCATCCATGGAAGATTGTCGAAATGGTGGCATGGCTATTGGGGATTGAATGGCTTCAAAGCAAAAGTCCCCTAGTGCTGAATCACTATTTTTTAATTCCCATACATGTCCAAGTCCCGGAGCAGTAGATTGATCTATAATTTTTAAAGCTTCATCCACCGATATAAAATAGTTTTCCGTAGTCATCTTTCATTGTTTTGAGGGTAAATATAGCTCTGGATTTTTTTCAAAGCTTATTTTACAACCATCACAACAGAAAAATACTTTTTTTCCTCCATATTCTAAAATATGTTTGGGAGTAATTTTAGATACAGGGACATTACAAACAGGATTAATATAAAATTCTTCCGAAAAAGCTTTTGAATGCTGTTGTTATGGAATTTTCTTACTCTTTTTAATATCCAGCTTTCAGAACTGCTTGCATTTTATTTGCCTATTAAGCTGACATTGGTGTAGTTATTTTTAACCCTATTTTCATAAGATCTTTACATCCATTAAGTTTAGCGTACGTGTACACTTCTAAAGGTATCCATTTGAAAAAATGGAAATTTTGAATCTTTCCTTCAGTTATTTAAAAAAGAAAAAAAATAATCGTTCTTACTTAAAGGTTGCACTCCCCAACGGTATATGTCAAAACCCCAGCGGCGTCTGCTTTACAACTGTTACCATAGGTGATCCCATCACAACCACAAACAGGATCAAAAATTTCAATACATACTGCGTTGGGGTCTGCAGCTCCTTTGCATTGGATTTGGTCATCATCATCATTATTAATTCTACAACTCGATGCCAAAAAAGAAAAAGCTATTAATACGCCCATAATAAGGCGGCTTGTGTGGTGATTTTTCATTGATATAAATATATAATTTACCTTAACAACATCTGTGCCAATTCCCCATTCCGGGGGTTATTCATTAAAATTTAACGCCGCATCAATCAAGGCTAAATGGGAATACGCTTGTGGGAAATTTCCAAGCAAGCGTTTGGTTTTAAAATCAAGATCTTCACTAAACAGTCCTAAATGATTGCTATAGGTAAGTAGCTCGTCAAAAAGTTTTTTTGATTTGTCCACTTCGCCAATTTTATATAGACTATTTATGAACCAAAAAGTACAAATCGTAAAGGAAGAACTTGGAATACCAAAATCATCTTGATTTTTATAGCGGTACAATAAGCCGTCATGGGAAAGCTCTTTTTCGATGGCATGAACGGTTTTGACATATTTTGGGTCTTTAGGTTCTATAAAGCCATAGTATTCCATCAAGAGAACGGCAGAGTCCAATTGATCGGTGTGATAGGACTGCGTAAAGGCTTGAATCTCATTGTTCCAAGCCTTTTGATGAATTTCAGCCTTAATTTCATCACGAATAAGAGTCCAAGGGGCTAAAAAGCGGGTTTTCCCAAGTTTTTTAGCGATTAAAATCCCTCGATCTATAGCTACCCAACAAAGTAATTTAGAGAAAGTAAAATGGCGTTCTTCAGTACGAAACTCCCAAATCCCTTTGTCTTTTTCTTTCCAATTGTTTTGTACCACATAGATGATTCCTTTTACAATTCCCCAAAGTTCCTCTAATCGATCTACATCTGACGGGAACTGTTCGATTTGGGCATGAATGGCATCCATTAAGATTCCATAAATATCGTTTTGGGTTTGTGAAAATGCTGCATTTCCAATTCGAACAGGGCTGGAATTTTCATATCCTGAAAGGTGATCTAAAAAAGTTTCTGTCAATTGTTTTTCCCCATTGATCCCATACATGATTTGGAGTTTTTCATCCTTGTCAGGAATTAAATCTACAATAAAGTTGATGAACTTATTGACGATTTTACGATGCCCTAGTTTCGAAATAACGCGAATGACCATCGAAGCATCACGAATCCAACAGAAACGATAATCCCAGTTGCGAACTTCTCCAATCGTTTCTGGAAGTGAGGTGGTTGCAGCAGCTAAAATGGCTCCCGACTTTTCATAAGAAAGCAATTTGAGGGTCATTGCACTTCGAAGTATTACTTTGTTGTAGTGTTTAAAGGTGGGTGTTTTAGAGCACCAGTCCAACCAATACACTTTGGTTCTTTGGAATTCTAAATTGATACTTTCCAAAGTGGGTAGGGTGATCTTTTCATTGTAAGAGATAGAAAAAAAGGCGCTACTTTCCAAAATAATTTCCTCTTGATTGAGAATTTTATCTTTATCCAAGTTGGTATATAAGAGAAGAGAATCATAAGCCTCCGAATTGGTAACACTTACGATTACGTCCTCTTTTTTGATTGTCATTGTTTCCCCTTTAGCATATTCCAACTTTGGATCATAATGCACTTTAAATATTGGATTTCCGGAGCACTTCCGAATGTAGCGAATGATTTCTGGAGGTGCGTGAAAGTTTGTATTCCCTTTTAAATATCTAGGCATAAAATCCAATACCTCAAAACTGTCTTTTTCATTAGAGAAAAAAGTTCTAAGAATACAAGAGTTTTCTAAATAATGTTGTTCAGATGCATAGCTTTCATCGCAAATAATACCAAATGAACCTCCTTTATTTTTATCTAAAATCTTAGCAAAAACAGAAGCAGAATCAAATTGTGGTAAACAACACCAATCAATTGAAGCATCTTTATTAATGAGTGCTGCAGAATTACAATTTCCAATAATTCCGTAATTTAAATTGTTATAATACTCCATCAATGTAAATTAAACTAATTTTGATTGCAATTTAGCGTTCGATTCCTAATTCATAAAAAGAAATGGGTTTAAATACATTTCCTATTATTTATTTGTTAAGTTGTCGAAATCTAAGCTTAATTATTGCTGAATTGAAAATATCGCATGTCAAAAAATATTATTGTTTCCAATCGACTCCCTGTACAAATCAATCAAGAGGGAGATTCCTTTACTATAACGTCTAGTAGTGGTGGTCTTGCAACTGGAATGAAATCTGTTCACCAAGAGGGTAATTCTCTGTGGGTGGGGTGGTCTGGTATAAGTGAAGAAGCTATTTCGGCACCCTCAAAAAAGGTTTTAGTCGATAGCCTTAGAAAAGAACGCTATGAAACAGTTTCATTAGATGCTCAGGAAATTGAAGATTTTTATTACGGTCTTTCCAATAAATCACTTTGGCCCTTATTTCATTATTTTACTGAGTTTTCAATCTTCGATAATGTTCAATGGGAATCCTATAAAAAAGTAAATCAAAAGTTTGCAGATAGTGTCTTGGAACATCTCGAGGAAGGAGATAAAGTTTGGATTCATGACTATCAACTGCTCCTATGCCCACAAATGATAAAAGCCGTTCATCCGGAGGTAACCATTGGTTTTTTCTTACACATCCCCTTTCCTTCTTTTGAAATTTTTCAAATTTTCCCTTGGCGAGCAGAATTATTAAATGGAATGTTAGGTGCTGATTTAATCGGCTTTCACACTTATGATTATCAACGGCATTTTATCAGTTCCATTGAACGTATTTTAAGGTTAGATGTCAATTTTAATCTCATTAATTATAATGATCGCGAGGTGGTTGTGAATGCCTTTCCTATGGGAATTGACTACCATAAGTTTGAGACAGCAGCACAGCGGCACAAGCAACTCAAAGAAAGTGAAAAATCAGATATTCAAAAACAATTAGACGTCCATAAGAATTCTACAGAGGACGGAAAATTAATTTTATCGATTGACCGACTGGATTATACCAAGGGTATTGTGAATCGTATCAAAGCCTTTGAATTATTTTTAAAACGCTATCCACAGTATTTGGAGAAGGTTCGCCTAGTGATGTTATCGGTTCCTTCCCGATCTAACGTAAGTCAATACAAAAAGCTAAAACGAGAAACGGATGAAATTGTGGGTCGTGTCAACGGGTCTTTTGCAACGGTCAACTGGACTCCTATTTGGTATTATTACCGTTCAATGGCCTTTGATGATTTGATTGAACTCTATACCTCTTCGGATGTAGCCATGGTAACCCCCGTTCGGGATGGAATGAACTTAGTAGCCAAAGAATATATCGCCACACGTATTGAAGGGGATGGGGTGTTGATTTTGAGTGAGATGGCCGGTGCATCTAAAGAAATGGATCGTGCTTTATTGGTTAATCCCTTTGATTCAGACGGTATGGCTGATGCCCTTAAAACAGCAATTGAAATGCCCGTAGAAGAGCAAAAAGATCGGAATGCAGCACTTCAAAAACGTTTGAGACGCTATACTGTTGAACGTTGGGCTGATGATTTTATGATTGCCTTAAAAGAAGCCGCCAATAAAAAAGTAGGGCGAGTTCACACCAAAATAAATGATACCATCGCTTCCAAAATTGAAATGGCATTCCACAGTGCAAAAAAACGTTTAGTTATATTGGACTACGATGGAACCCTTGTTGGTTTCCACAACAACCCTAAAAAGGCCATTCCTGATGCTGATTTAATCCGTTTATTGAATCAATTATGTAAAAATAAAGCAACTGATGTAGCAATTATAAGTGGTAGGAGTCACTTGTTTTTATCCAAATACTTTGAACAACTTCCCATGACTTTAATTGCAGAATATGGAAATTATAAAAGAAATAAGGGGGAACAATGGCGGAAAGAAAATAAATTGAACAACGACTGGATGCAACATATCCTTCCTGTTTTAGAAGCTTTTACCGATAGAACACCAGGAACATTTATTGAAGAAAAACCCAATTGTTTGGTGTGGCATTACCGAAAAGCAGATCCAGAACTCGCCCAACAAAAAGTAGTAGAGCTCAAACCCATTTTAAATAGTTTAATTTCTGATGAATTAAAAATCATTGACGGAAATAAAGTCATTGAAGTTTTGAATGGACGCATCACCAAAGGGAGTTCTGCTATGGAATTATACAGTAAAAAAGACTATGATTTTGTGTTTGCCATTGGGGACGATGTCGCAGATGAAAGTATGTTTACTGATCTTCCTAAGAGTGCCATTACCGTTAAAGTCGGACTCAAAGCGACCGCTGCAAAATACTTTGTCTCCGGAACCGATCACGTTCGGACACTGCTTAACTCGTTTAGAACTAAATAATCAACGCCTTAAAATGTGGTTGTCAATACGGCCATAAAGGTTTCAATGCCTCTAAAATAATTCCCTAGCCTCAGGTTTTCATTGGGACTGTGTTGGTTATTATCAATATTAACCGTTGGGAGTCCAATGGCAGGAACCCCTAATTGATTGACAAAAGGAGAAATGGGAACTGATCCCCCACTGGTTCGAATCTTAACCGGTGATGTTCCATAATACGTTTGTAGAATTGCCGATAACCAATTACCTTCCTTTGAAGTAACAGCTGTTCTAAAAGCAGGGTAACTAATTTTAGCATTCATTTTCACGATTTTGTCTAAGGTGCGTCTTTGATCCGCAGTAGGTTCTTTATCGAGGACAGTATATCCCCTATCTTCTATATGCGTTTTAATCGCACTAATTAATTTTTTAGGGTCAGATTCTACCACCAAACGAATATCTATTTCAGCAGTTGCTGTAGCGGGAATAATGGTTCTTGTTTGCTTGCCTACCCAACCACTTTGTAAGCCTCTAATGTTTAGGGAGGGATATTGAAGGGCTTCCTGATAGGTTCGCCCTACATAGTCTATACTTCCAATTTGAGTTCTGTACTTAATGGCCGCAGCTTCATCGGGGATGTTATTTAAAATAGCAGACGTTGTATCATCGATCGTAATCCCATCATAAAATCCGGGAATCACAACGCGTCCTTCTGCATCTTTCATCGAAGCTAGAAGCTGGCTCATCCGAAGGGCTGGATTAGGAATATAGTTTCCATAGTGGCCACTGTGTTGTGGGGTGGAAGGACCATAGGTAGTTAATGTCATTGACGCAATTCCACGATTTCCAAAAACCAATGTTGGTTTCCCAGAAGCATGCATGGGACCGTCCAAAATAAGCAAAAGATCTGCAGTCAGTTCTTCTTTGTAATTGCTTACGGCTTCTGGTAAACCTGGGGAGCTACTTTCTTCTTCGAAATCAAGAATTATTTTGATGTTATAAGCCAGTTTTTGCTTTTGCTCCATAAGCGTTTTTAAAGCGGTAAGCATCATTAAAAAGGGCCCTTTATCATCAGAGCTAGAGCGAGCAAAAATTCGTAAATCCTCGTGGGAGCTACTGTTGGCTTTCTCCCAATCTACCATTTCCCATTTTCCGTTATTTTCTTCTTTTAAAACCGCTTTCCACGGACTTTCTTGTTCCCATTTTGAGGGGTCAATGGCTTGACCATCCAAATGTAAATAAAAAGCCAACGTAGGGAGTTGAGTGGCAACTGTTAAATCGGCAACAACCAATGGCATCGAAGACGTTTTTAACAGCTTAGTGGTAAAGCCCAAAGCTGCCAGTTTTTCCGTACTCCAATCCATGTTTTGTTGTAATTCATTTTTGTTAACCCCATCGTTGGGCAAAGCTAAAAAAGCTGTGAATTGGTCTAGACTTTTTTGGCCCTCGGCAACTGCAATGGCTTTGTAAGAGCGTTGTGCGTTGAGGAACATACTGCTAAACAATAGCAAAAAGAATAGTGTTTTCTCTCGTTTCATAAATTGATTTTAAGCGATGATGGATTCATTTGAATGGAAAAACCTTAATCAAATATAAACAAATATAAATCGCACTAATGACTTCATTTGTTAAAAACGCCGTCCTATTTCGTCTCTTTTAACAGATATAAACCATAGGTAAGACTTAAAAAACAAATCCCATTTGATTTAATATTAATATCTTGCGAACTATGACTATATTTTCTTTTTTCCTTGGAGACTGGTACGAAATGATGTTTCATTTTGGAATTAATTTGTTTTTTAATAGTTTAATTATCGCTATTGTTTTAAGACTAAGAAAAGAAAGATCTACCTATGTTTTCACCTTTTTTTTAGTGAGTATTGTCATTTTCTTTTTGTGTTTCTCGCTTAAGAAATTTGATTTAAATTTAGGCTTGGCACTCGGACTTTTTGCTATTTTTGGAATCATTCGATATCGAACGGAATCCCTAAAAGCAAATGAAATGACCTATTTATTTGTGACTATAGGGATTTCGCTCATCAATGCCCTAGCAAATGAACAAATGAGTTTAACGGAAGTACTCACTATAAATATAATTATTGTGCTTGCTGTTTTTGTCTCCGAAAAGTTAATTTTAAAACAAAATATTCCCTTATCTAAAGAAGAATTACCTTCAGCAAACTTAAAAATGAGTGTTGTTCTTCCACATGATACATCTACAAATGTGCAAAATATGGAACGTCATTTTTTTTCTTTAGAAAAAAACCTTGCTATTAAAATTCATCACTATCAAGTGTCTAAAGTAGACTATACAACTCAACTGTTTCATGTAAATTTATATTATACTACTGAAAAATAAGCAAATGAATAAAGGGTTACTTTTAGTACTGATCGCTTTTCTAATTTTTTCAAAAAACCAAGCTCAAGCTGGAGAGACAGAAACTAAATTTTGGTCATCGATTAACTATACTAACTGGGTTAACAAGCGCTGGAATGTGGGTGTTGAACAGCACTTTCGATTAAAGGATAATTTAAACGCTGTTGACAATTTTATTTCGGAACTGAATACGAACTATAAGCTAGGCAATAAATGGAAACTTCAAGGCGAATTACGTTATATCTTCGATCGTGATAACAAGGGAGAGGTGCAGGGATATGATCCGTTTATACGCTACCGTTTTGGTGTTCAAAAAGGATTTAAGTTAAAAAGAACGCTGCTAAAACTAAGAGCAGCCTATCAAATCAAAAAAGAAATTAACAAAGGAAACGAAGAGCGATTGCTTCGTTTTCGCCCTACTTTAGAAATTCCCATTAGGAATTGGAAGTGGGATCCAAATTTTTTTATTGCGTATTTTCATCCGCTGACCGAGAATGTAGATCGGAGCTTTCGCTACGGGGTTAGTACAGAAAGAAAAATTAGGACTAATGCTAAGCTCCTTTTTAAATATTTTTTAGTTCGAAAAGAGAAAGAAAACAATACTTCTTACAGTCATGTATTCTCTATTCGCTATGGTTTTTCAAACAAAAAAAAATAAATTAGCAGAAATTAATCTATTTCTTTAAATAATATTAAAATCGCCTTGCTGAAAAATATAGCTAATGCATAAAAATAACTTTGATGTCGTTATAATTATACCCTGCTATAATGAGGCCAATCGTTTCAAATCAAATGAATTTGAAACCTTTTTAAGTTGTAATCCTAAAGTATGTATTAACTATATTAATGATGGATCAATAGACAGTACCGATAAAATCTTAGAAGCACTTCAAGCTCGTTTTCCGTCACAAGTCAGAATAATTTCGAGGACAAAGAACAGAGGGAAAGGATTTTCTGTGCGAGAAGGCGTTAGGGAGGTATTAACCCATGAAAACACCCAAAAAATTGCTTTTATAGATGCGGACCTTTCGGTTTCTCTTGAAGAATGTATGTCGTTAAGTCAAACAATGACCGATAAAGTTCAATTTGTTTTTGGATCACGTAAAAATAATCAAGATAACGCTATTGAACGGAAAATGTACCGTTTTGTCATTGGCCGTATAATCGCAAAAGTTATTTCGAGTATGTTAAGAATCAGTGTTTATGATACTCAATGTGGGTGTAAAATTTTTACCCGTGATATTGCTAAACTCACCTTTGAAGCCCCTTTTATCTCAAAATGGTTGTTTGATGTAGAAATCTTTTACCGCTTAATTGTACATTTTGGCAGAACGCAGACCATAGCTATGATTAAGGAAAGCCCCGTAAAAGAATGGATCGATACCCAAGATTCGCGGGTATCTTTTTTCTATGCTTTTCGAGTATGGATTGATCTTCTTAATATTCAATTGGCCTACAAACCATTTATTCACCAAGAAGAATAAAATCGCCCTCCTTTTTTATTTTATATTTCCTTGTCTGTTAGTAAGCAATTCTATCTACTCGATGTGTTTGCCTCCTTGAATACGTTTTTCAAGTCTTGAGGTTGACAATAATAGGGCTCTCCTAAATCATAATTGAAAAAACGAAAACAAACGGGTGAAAAATTGGTAGGAGACTAGAGGGTTATGACGTTTCTTTTATTGGAGCTTTTTGACTTTGGATTTATCTTTTAAATATCCAATAAAAATGGATTAAAACGCCTAAACAATATTACTTATTCTTTCTTGAGTTGATATACTTTAGTTATGTGGTATTCAAAAGGCGATTTTTGTTGCATTTTTAGTTCAAGATTTGCAATAGTATCCAAATCTTTTGAATCCCGTATGTTGGTCATCAAATAAGTATTAGGGTTTGCATTTAAATGGGCTTTGACAGCTTTAGGGGTATTGAAAACGTCAAAAGTACGCTGATAGTTAAATGGAAATGCAGGATCCATTCTTTTATACACAATAAAAGTACGATCCTTTCCAATTTTTTCTGTGACTTGACTTACGGGGTTATAGGAATTTAAAGTGGGATAAATTATAACAAATAAGATGATAAAAAGTAAATTCCAACTACTTCCCATTACAAAAAACCAGTTGTTAAAGCGTTGTTTTATATGCCAATAACAGGCAATTAAGCTTCCTGTAGCTGTAGGGACCAACCACCAACTAATATTTGGGGTTTTGTCAAAAGCAGCAACTTCGTTAACTAAAAGTAGTGGAAGAAAACATAAAAGAATACTAATTAATGCTATTAGTAAAGTATTTATTATTGTCCATTTTGCTTGTCCCTGATCTTTTTGGGTATAAAAATAATCTGCCATAAGGAGAATTAAAAACGGATAACAGGGCATGGTATAATTAGGCAATTTTGTAGAGGAGATACTAAAAAATATAATAAATACAGCACTGACGATAGTAGAGAATAGGATATGCGGTTGCATCCGTTTTTTATAAGCTAAGATCAGTGTTTGTGGTAAAAAAAATGAAAAAGGAAGTAAGCCTAAGAGGACATAGCCCCAAGTGATAAGAAAAACTCCTCCGTGTCCTTCCATTGCTCCAGAAAATCTAGAAAAATTATGAACCATAAAAAAGCCTTCTGTCCATGCGCCATCCGTTTGTTGATGTACCATCCAAAACCATGGAGAGGCAATTATTAGGGTGAGACATAAACCTAAAACAGGGTAGTAATTAAAGGTTTTTTTTATCTGACCTGAAAGCAATATAAAAAAGCCAACCGAAACTCCTGGAAGAGCAATCGCTATGGGTCCTTTAGCCAAAACTCCAAAACCTAAAAGAAGATAGAAAAAGAACAAATCTAATTTCCTTTGATAAACATGAAAGCGATAAAAAGAAAAAAGAGCAGCAGTACAAAAGAAGATCAAATATGGATCGGGGGTGGCCAATTGAAACTGTTGAAGTAGAAAAAAGGAACTCAAAAAAATAACTCCAACATATTGGCTGGTTTTTTTATTCCAAAAATCATTGCAAAAACGAAGTGTTATAATTAAAGTTAATAGGCCAAAGATTGCTGAAAAAAAACGAGCCCCAAAAGCATTTACACCAAAGATTTTAAACCCTAAAACAGACATAAAATATTGGAGTGGTGGTTTGTCTACAAAAAGGTTACCATTAAAATAAGGGGCTATATAGTTCTTCGAAACATACATTTCACGTGCTGCCTCTGCAAATTTAGCTTCGTCTAAAATATAGATAGGAGAAAGCCCTAGAAAGGAAATCATCAGCACAACAGCATAGATATAAAGACCATAGCTGCTTAAGTGTTTAATAATCATAATTTTATTTTATTTAAGAATTAAAACCAATATCCGAAACCTGCTTAGCCTTACGTTTATAGGTTTTAAACTGAATCTTAAGGATTTGCTTTGATAATAAAACACATAAAAATCCAAGAAACAAACCACATAAAACATCAACGATAAAATGCTGAAAAAGAAAAATTCTCGAGTAGCCTACCAAAAGGATTAAAAAGAAAAACAAACGACGAAGAAAACTGTTTGACAAATGCTGTATCGTAAAAAATCCAAGTACTGCTATTGTTGCTGAATGTCCTGAAGGAAATGAGCGGAATTTATTAAAACGTATATTAAAATTGTTTGGATTCCACTCCTCTGGTAAGGTGTTAAAAAATTTAATGGGGCGTGTAATTTCGTAAAAGAAAACATTTTTAAGAAGTGTCACTATTACAAACATTAAAATACTGGCAATCAACAATTCATAAACATCTTTTTGAGTAAGTATTTTAATTTTTTTTCTAAAGATTAATAAAAATAGAATACAAATAACTAACATCAAGCCATCTCCAAAAAAAGTTATCCCTTTAAAAAGTTGGAACAAAGCTGGATGGGTAAAAAGATTGAAACGAGAAAGTATAAAACCTTTTGGAAGGAAAACCAAGGGTAAAAAGAAAAGAATGCATAAACCATAGGAGGTGACAAGCTTTTTTTTCATTGCTTTGACAATTAGATGAGTTTCCTAAAAGTAACTAGACAAATGAAAAAGATTGTTAATCTAGAATTAAGAGAGCTTTAAGTTTTACTTACTGATATTGGGTCTTAGGTTAACTTTCTATTAATTTATTTTTAGCAATAGTAAACAGTCATCAAACACCCTAATTTTAGATTAGGATCGGTTCCTAAAACAGGCTTGTAAAAAAATAAATAAACCCCCACTTTTTCTTTTCAACAGTTTCTGCTTCGGCCAGCTGTTCTTTTTTAGGGAGTACTAAAAGCATTGTAAAACCGATGAACAGTAATCCAGCAGCGATATAATAGTTGTTAGTGAGATTAAAAAAGAGTTCACTTTTAATCAGTAAAACCAAAATGAGAAGCGTAGAGAAAGGGAGTGAATACGCCAAATAATTCAAACCAAAACCGATGTCAAAGGTGCGCTCTTTAACACCTGCTTTTTGTTCCATTTTGTCAATTAAGGTCATGTGCGCAAAAGGCCAAAAGCTTACGGAACTCAGCGCTAAAATCATGAAAAAGAGCAGGTCATTTTGAAGGCGGACTCCAAAGATTTGCATCATCACTGTAACAATCAACAAGCACAAGCCCGCTCTTAAAAATAAGGTGGGAATGATTTCGATGATGACTTTTTTACTAAACACAATGGAGAGTCCGATGAAAATTAAAACCAAAGGCGTCAAGGTGCCTTTGATTTTATTAATCATATCCACCAAAAAAGGATGAATACTGCTGATGTTGTTACCAGTAGAAAGAATAACCACAGCTACGAGAATCAAGATATTGATCGGCTCTAGGAAAATACTCTTAACAATGGTGACATAGGACTTTTCACTTTGAATTTCTTGTTTTTTCTGTGTTAGGTGATGTAAACGAAAAGCAAAAATGAAGAGGAATAAGAGGACAAAAATTTTGTTTCCAAAGTCAAACAAAGACGCTTTTGCCAAGGCCTCACTCCCTAAAAATTCATTAATAATGGGAAAGCAAGAAAGTCCTGGAGCAAAAGAGGGTAACAACAGTAATAAAGTTCTGTTTTTTTGTGGATTCTTATGCAGTTTAGCCACTTTTAAAATATAGGGGCTGGCAAGAAAAATCAATACATTAAAAAGTATCGCCAAAAATGGATAATATAAATACTTGATATCAATGTTGATACTAATTAATGATATAAAAATGGTCGCCGGTAGTGCAACATTTAATATGTAGGTCTTTAATACCCCTTTTTCTGTTTTCCCCTTAAATTTGCTTTTTAAGAGAACTCCTAAAAGAATCAGTAAAAAAAAGGTCGTAATTTTTGAAAATACTAGTGACATATTTCTTAGACTAACAAGTCATCTACTGCTTCAATAAACATTTTCATATTTGCTGCAGTCCCCACAGAAACACGGCACCAATTTGTGTCCCAAAAACGCATGGCTTTTACTGTAATTTTACGTGCATAAATTGCTGTTAAAAAAGCATTGGGATCAACTGTTTTTGGTAATTCAAAAATAATAAAGTTCGCTTGAGAAGGCATTGGGTCAAAGCCTCTAGCTTTTAAAGCATTAACCGTAAAAACCCGATTGCTAACTAATTTTTCTTTACAGCTTTCCAAAAATTCAGTGTCTGTTAAACTCGCCATTGCTGCTTTTATGGTCGGGCCCGAAATTCCCATTCCCCCTCTAGTGATCTGGTTAATTTTAGATAGTTGTTTCTGACTGGCAAGCATATAACCCATTCGCAATCCTGCCATTCCATGAATTTTTGAGAAAGTACGTGTCACGAATATATCACGTCCCTTTGCAACTAATGGCGCCATAGAACTTGATAAACCCTCGTCCGTAAGCTCAAGATAGGCCTCGTCTATAAAGACAGGAACCCGCTGCGATACACGATCACAGAAATCATATAATTTTTTTGTGTCGGTCTTTGTCGCTGTTGGATTGTTGGGGTTGGTGATATAAACCAATTTTGTTTCACTATCAATAGCTGCTTCCATTGCATCTAAATCATGTTGAAAATCTGGGGTAAGTTTTACAGGTTTCCATTCACCACCACTTGCACGTACTACTTGAATCAAAGACATATAAGATGGGTCTGCTGAAACTACATTACCTCCGTTTTGAAATAAGACTACAGCTGTTTTTTCAAGTAGATCAGAGGAGCCTGGACCCGTCATAATTTGATTGGTAGCAACCCCCTCCTTTTCAGCAATCTTATCCGTAAATTCATTTAAGCTATCCCATGAATAAAAGTTGCCTGATTTTGCAACCTCATTAAACGCTGATAGCGCTTTTGGATTAGGTCCATAAGGGTTTTCATTCCAATGCAATCGGGCTTTAAGTGTTTTTAGATTTGGAAGTTGTGGCGGTGTGAATTCACTGATAGAATCGGATTGGAAAATAAATTTTTCTTTCTTTTCACGAGCTTCCTCAATCGCTTTTGACCATAGTAATTCTGGACTCGCCATCATCCCTACACCAAGTACTCCTCCCATACGGAGTAACTTTCTTCTATTAAATTTATGTTGCTTTTTTTCCATGATTATAGTTTTAATCAAATTTAACTTAGTTAAAAAAAAAAGTAAATGAGATATCTATAATACTATGGGTTATTTAATGTGTTTTTTATAAAAGTTGTTTCTAAAAATTATGGTGTTCTCAACAAAAACCTATTATTGATGAAATTTTAAAAAATTAGCTCATGCTATTAAAAAAAATATTATTTATAATCTATTGATTTTCAGTACATTAATTTAAAATTTAATCGCATTATGAAATTAGCAATCTTTTTTCCTGTAGTTACATACGTCATTACATAATAATCTATCACTTAAAGGGTGATCTGTTTATGTGAATCTTTTCCCTTAAAAAGAAATTAAACCCTCTATCTAGAACTTCGAAAAAAAGGAAAAACAAAGGTTTTTTTTTGGAGGTAACAGCAGTAGTCATTGATCCGAAAACCAACAACTACTCACCATTATTTTAGCAGAATTTATTCTAACTAATCATTAGGAATTTGAATTTTATCTCCCATAAAAATGGCATTGAGAAAAATACGGTTAGTTCCATACGTCGTTCCTCTAAAATTCGGATTGTCCGCAAATAAAACAACTCTCCCTTTTCCAATGGGACTCGTCACTACACTCGCCGCTTTTGGTAAGAACGTTTTACGAATATTATTAGAAACATATCCATCAACATGTGGGGCTTTCGTGTATTTAGAAAATGTTGCATAGCTGTTTTTACTCGGTGTTAACCAAACCAAATTGTTTTTATAAACAACCACTTCCGAGTCTGAATAACCAAAACCAAGCGGATGGGTTAAATCAATCGAAGTATTTAAAAATACACCTCCTAAACGTTCTCTTCCACGATTTTCTGAAGCATCAACATAGGCTTTTCGTTTTACTGTAGCGGAGGAGTCTTTTTTCTTTTCTACCAAAACCTCCTTCACCAGTTTCTTTTTTATAAGCATTTCAGAAGCCGTTCCAATACTGATTAACGTATTGCCTTTAGCCACCCAAGATTTAATTTTTTCTAACGTTTTGTCATCAAAATTATACCGACCAGAAACCATGATCAAAACCGTGTACTTATCCAAAGATACATTTTGAAAATACCGATGTGATACTTTCGTTATGGGCATATGAACACGGGTATCTAGCAAATGCCACACCTCTCCTGCTTCATAGGAACGCACCCCTGTTCCAATGAGCATCATTGCTTTGGGAGGGGTAAGAGCTTGAACATTTCTACTCCCCAAATCGATACCACTTAAATTGAATCCAGTATCTACAGCATCAATGGTAATTTCGTATTTTTCTTGTAGCTCCTTAAGGGCTTCAAAAACTTTTTGACTCCCTACTTTTTGGGGTTGAACAGTAATGACCAAAGAACCATAAGGATAGGACTTAGTACCATTATGTGTTTTGGCTTTAAAAGGCTTAAAGGCCGCAGCAACAACAATCTCTTTTTCTTGTAAACTATGGATCAATGCAGGGACATTGTAATCCTCTGAATGTACTACATAAGCATATTCTGATTTACGAACTGGGAGCCAAGTTGCCAAATCCTTGATCGACGTAATCTTATTACCTACCAATTCTTTTGTTGCCGATTTGTATTTAATATTATAGAAGTTGGCAACTGACCATGCCGAAGCATCGTAATAAACACTGTCGTGATACTTTTCATAGGTCTCGAAAAAAGTCTGAACCATTCGATATTGTGGTTGTCTTGTAGGAACAAAATAGCGGTTGTTTTTTCCCTTGTAAACATCCACTTTATGCTGTAAAAGCTTGTCTACAAATCCTTTGGTTAAGTTGTTGTCTTTTCCCTCAAATTCATAGGCTTTAATTTTATTTTTATTCGCTCGCGTAATCGCACTTTTAAAAAAGGCCTTTTGATAATTCCGTAAGGTTTCTTTATTTTCCGTCGCTGCCTTCACCGTTGCAAAAGTGGAAACCAATTGATTTCGAATGGTAAAAGGAAAAGTAATTTCCCCATAAGCTGTTTTTTGTTTATGTCCTCGTGAACTGGCTTGTTCAAACAACAATCCGAGGCCTCCTTGTAAATCAGGATAGGAAGACCCATAGCCAGGATAGGTTCCATCAAAAGCTTCTTTAGTAAAATAAAGCGATCCAATACTATCGAGTGCTTTGGAAAAATATCCTGCAAATAGATTATTTAGCTTGACATAATTATCTTTTGGCATAATGGGATCTAATGATCCATTGTCTTTCATTGGCTCAAAAAAGTGAGTGCTCTGTGTTCCCATTTCATGAAAATCAGTAACAACATTAGGATACCATTGGTGATACCATTTTAGCTTTCCCTGACTTTCAGGGTTAATCGCCAGTAGCCAGTCTCGGTTTAAATCAAACCAATAGTGATTGGTGCGTCCACCCGGCCAATATTCATTGTGTTCTGCATCATAAGGGTCGGCAACAAGGGGGGTTCCTTTGTACATATTCGCCCAATGGGTATGACGATCTCTCCCATCAGGGTTGATGGTTGGATCAACAAAAAATACCGCATTTTTAAGATATTTTGATATTTCTGGACTTTGCGAGGACGTCAAAATATACGCCGCAAGCAAAGCTGCTTCCGAACTGGAAGGCTCATTCCCATGAACATTATACGCTAGATTGACAATAATAGGCAAGTCTGCGTCATACTGAGGATTTTTATCTGGGTCGGTAAATGCTAAATGCTGTGCCTTTATAGCCTCCAATTGTTCCAAATTTTCTGGAGTACTAATTAATAACAACGGTAGTTTTCGTCCTTCATGAGATTTCCCATAATAGATAATCTCAGCACGGTCAGAAGTAGCGGCTAAGGTCTCAAAATAATGAACAATCTGATCATGGCGGGTATGTTGACTTCCAATACCATAGCCTAAAAAGGATTCTGGCGAGGGATTTTCTGTCTCAAAAGGGCTATAACGTTCTAAGAAATAATCTTGTCCAATTATTAAATTACTAATTAAAAGGACGGCGGAGAGGTATATGTTTTTCAAAATAAAAGAGCTTATGTCTTTCAAATATATCAAACCTATACGAATTCGCACAGCAGTATAGCCAATTCAATTGTTTTTAGAACTTAAAAATGTTCCCTTTTAAATCAAAGAGCCTAATTAAAGTACTATTCTTAAAAAATAATACCAATCACTATGTACTTTTTAAAGCTTGTCCCCAAAAGAAAAGACGCATATATAACCGGTGCTGTTCATTTACCTCGTATGAAAAATAAACTGGACTTTGAAAACTATTTGTTTGAAACTGTTTTAAAAAATTAGAGCGACTCTGGGTCAATTGGAATGATTATTTCATTCCGTCGCTTATAAAATTTATAGGGTGAATTATAAACCAAAACGCTTGGATTCCCCGTCACCTTAATCTTTTTGTTCTTGAGAACTTCCATTAATTTTTCTGTTGCTTGTTGTTCCTTATTAAAATTGGTATAGCCCGAATAAGAAAAGGCTGCAAAATGTCCGGCAGCAGCTTCATAGACTTCAATGGCTTGACCTGAAGGTTGTGGAGTGTTGTTTGGTGTAAATTTTTTAGGCAATACAAAAGCCATACTCGAACTACGCTCTTGGGTTTCTATATGAACGGGGGTAGTCATGGCAATTTTTTCCTGTGAAGCATTTCCCCCTGAGATATAATTAAAAAGGTAACGGAAGCCCCCACCTCCATTGCCATTGGAAGTAAATTTAGCCATCATCACAGGCGGATAAAAGCGGATTTCTGCTCCATCCAATTCTTGTAGGACTTGGTATTCCTGTGTTTCTGTTTGTGACATAAGTGAGGTTGAAAATAAAAGAACTAAAAGCGTATAAATATAATTTTTCATTTTTATTTAAAAATAATAAATCAAAGAAGAATAGTTCTTAAAAGGATAACAATCTTTAGGTTGTTGGAGTTTATCTCAACATAATGGACGATCTATAACTGTCCTTAAAGCAGTTTCCTTATATTTAGGACGCTATAAAAAAATCTCATGAGAAAAAGTCTTCCCTTCGTTTTAATGATGCTGCTTCCCCTGTTATCAGCAGCTCAGGATCGTATTTTAAAAGCCAACTTTGCCACTCGTTCTGAAGTAGTTGCACAACATGGAATGGTCGCCACTAGCCATCCACTAGCCACACAAGTTGGATTAGATATCTTAAAAAAAGGGGGGAACGCCATCGATGCAGCCATTGCAGCTAACGCAACATTGGGACTTATGGAGCCTACCGGGAATGGTATTGGTGGAGACCTCTTCGCTATTGTATGGAGTGCCAAAGACCAAAAATTATATGGGCTAAACGCAAGTGGGCGTTCCCCAAAAAACTTAAGCCTCGAGTACTTTCAAAAAAATAAAATGTCCAAAATTCCAGCCTATGGCCCGCTGCCTGTGAGTGTCCCTGGATGTGTGGATGGTTGGTTTGAGCTTCATAATAAATTTGGATCTATGGAAATGGAAACCATTTTACAACCGGCCATTAATTATGCCAATAACGGTTTCCCCGTTACTGAAGTGATCGGCTATTATCTAGAAGTAGCCACCAAAAAATTTAAGACCTATCCCAATTTCAAAGAAACATATATGAATGGGGAGGAAGCCTTACATAAAGGAACCGTTTTTAAAAACCCTTTTTTGGCCAATACGCTAACAAAAATTGCCCAAGGGGGAAGAGATGCCTTTTACAAAGGCCCCATTGCAAAAACAATCGCCGATTTTATTCAAGGTCAAGGCGGCTTTTTATCGGTTGATGACCTAAAGAACCATCGTTCGGAATGGGTAACACCTGTGTCCACCAAATATCGGGGCTATGATGTCTGGGAATTACCCCCAAATGGACAAGGAATCGCAGCCCTTCAAATTCTCAACATTATGGAAGGTTATGATGTGGCATCCATGGGGTTTGGTTCACCTGAATATATTCATCACTTTGTAGAAGCCAAAAAAATTGCCTTTGAAGACCGAGCAAAATATTATGCAGATATGGACTTCAATAAGATCCCAGTGGATTATCTAATCTCAAAAAAATATGCGAATAAAAGACGGGCTGAAATTCAACCCAAAAAAGCTGCAAAAAAAGTGGACGCTGCAGTATTGGAAGATGGAGATACTATCTATATGACCGTTGCCGATAGTGAGGGCAATATGGTTTCCCTTATCCAGAGTAATTATCGTGGAATGGGATCGGGTATGGTTCCTCCAAAATTAGGCTTTATGTTACAAGATCGTGGGGAGTTATTTTCCTTAACCGAAGGGCATTTTAATGTTTATGCCCCAGAAAAACGTCCATTCCACACCATCATCCCCGCATTTATTACTAAAGACGGAAAGCCATGGATCAGCTTTGGATTGATGGGGGGAGGAATGCAACCACAAGGACATGCGCAAATTGTGATGAACCTCATCGATTTTAAAATGAACCTCCAAGAAGCAGGCGACGCTCCAAGGATTCGCCATTCTGGCTCCTCACAACCCACTGATGAAATCATGACCAATGGAGGTAAAATCTTGTTGGAATCCGGTATTGACTATCACACCATAAGAACCCTAATGCATTACGGACATAAGGTAAGCTTTGATATTGGGTCCTATGGAGGCTATCAAGCCATAATGTATGATGCCGTAAATGCTATTTATTATGGAGCTTCTGAGTCAAGAAAAGACGGACAGGCTGCTGGCTATTAATAGCATTTCACACTATTATTTAACGAAAACAATCGCAATGAAAAAAATTCTCTTCGTGTTACTGATCATCTCCTTCGGCTGTGCGCCAAAAAGTGGAATGTTTAATGACGCCCTTTGTATTGAAAACATCAGTACAATTGATGCTGAAAATGGTTTACAAGAGCAGATGACTGTTGTGATTCAAGAGAATAAAATCATTCGTATTGCAAAAACTCATGAGTTACCGCTTTCCGATAAAAATACCATCATCGATGGAACAGGAAAATATTTGATCCCTGGGCTGTGGGATGCGCACGTCCATTTTGCCTTTATTGAAGAGATGGCTCCTTCAATGTTTGATCTCTTTTTAGGTTATGGAGTCACTAGTGTTAGAGATACTGGAGGGCGTATTGAATTTGTAAAAGATTGGAAAGACAAAGCCGAAAGCGATCCAAAAAATGCGCCAAGAGTAATGATTGCTGGACCACTTATTGATGGGACACCCAATGTTTATGATGGAAGTTCCCCCACCTTTCCCCCACTTTCTGTTCACGTTGCTGATATCGCTGAAACAGAGGCTATGGTGGAACAACTGGATAGTATTGGAGTAGATTTACTCAAAGCCTACGAAATGCTAACCCCTGAAAAGTTCAAGACCATTACCAAAATGGCGCGTGAAAAAGGACTAAAAGTTACTGGGCACGTTCCCTTAAGTATGGACGTAATCAGTGCTTCCAACGCTGGACTTAACAGTATTGAGCATTTTCGTAATCTGGAAATGTCCGTTGTTTCAAATTGGGAAGAACTGTTGGCGGTACGCCGCGAACTATTAAAAAATAAAGATCAAAAAACCGGTGGAGCATTACGTTCTAGCCTCCACAACTTACAACGTTATGACGCTATTCAACGAACAGACTCTTTGGTCTTAGAAAACGTTTTGAATGTTTTAAAAGAAAACGATACTTGGCAAATTCCCACCTTAGCACTTTACCGTTTGTTTGCCTACCGTGGATTTGAAAAGCCTGAATATCGAAAAAACTTTAACAGCTTAGCTGTTGAAATTCAAGAACAATGGGAAACTGCCATTATAGCCATGGAAGGAACACCGATGAATCCCAATAGCCAAAATTTCTCCAATTGGGCTATGGGTATTATGGGTGAAATGCTAAAAAAAGAAATCCGTTTTATGGCCGGTACTGATGCACCCATTGGGTTTCAAGTTCCTGGTATAAGTCTTCATCAAGAATTGGCCCTATTTGTTCAAGCAGGAATGACTCCTCTACAAGCCTTGGAATCGGCTACCCTACTTCCAGCAATTTACTTTAATATGCAAGATCGATTGGGCTTGATCCAAGAAAACATGATTGCTGATTTATTAATTCTCGATGCCAATCCTTTAGAGGACATTGAAAATACCAAGAAAATCAATGCTGTAATTAAGGACGGTCATTGGATGGATCGAAACCATTTAGATGACCTATTAAAGAGAAAATAAGATTACAAAAAACTTTTTTAAGGAGGGAACTGCTAAACAAAAATTAAAGGTAAAATTCCCCTTTAGAATAGGTAACGGCATTACCAGCAATAAGGACACGATCTTTGTTGTTTTTACAATAAAGTGTCCCTCCTCTTTCGGAAAGTTGGCGAGCCAAAAGGTTTGTTTTACCCAATACTTTTGACCAATAGGGAATCAAAGAACAATGTGTTGAGCCTGTTACAGGATCTTCTAAAAAGGTTGACTGTGGGGTAAAAACACGGGAAACAAAATCACAATCAGACCCTTTCGAGGTGACCACTACACAGCCTGTATCCAAGTTGATTTGATTAAAAAAAGAAAGGTCAATTTCAATGTTCTTTATATTCGTTTCATTATCATAAACAAGAATATAATCACGTGCTTTAAGAACGGATTGAGGCTTGAAATTAAACGCATGATACAGCTGCTCTGGCAAGTTGGAAGGCGAGGGAATACGCGAAGGGAAATTTAAAACATAACGCCCGTTTTCAAAAAGAACTTCTAATTGACCACTAAGGGTTTCAAAAACCACTTTCTCTTCTTGATAGTCTAAAATTTCTTTTATACAATGTGCTGTTGCCAAAGTTGCATGACCACACAAGTCCATCTCAATGTCAGGAGTAAACCAACGTAAATGAAAGCCTGTTTCAGTTGGCACAAAATAGGCTGTTTCTGCTACGGCATTTTCTTTAGCAATTTTTAATAATAACGAATCATCTAGCCATTCTTTTAGAGGAACCACGCAGGCTGGGTTACCTCCAAAAACGGTTTCTGTAAAGGCGTCAATTTGATAAAGCTCCAATTTCATTGATATCTGATTTAAAGGCAATAAGTTACTGTTTATTCCCAACTTTTTTGATGAAAAAGAAAAACGCAAAATTTGTATCTTTAAATCAATTCACAAAGATTAAAATTATCAAACATGAAACAAACGCTATGCTTGTTCCTTTTCATTGGGCTTTTCACTACCCAATATGGAAATAGTCAAACCACCCCTTTAAAATCCTTCCAAGCCTTGGATGTTTTTGAATTGGAATGGGCCTCCTCTCCGAAAATTTCTCCAGATGGAAGCCAAATTGTATACCGTAGAAATAGCTTTGACATCATGCACGACAAAGCTATTGGGAATTTGTGGATTATTCAATCTGATGGGTCTAAGCATCGAAAATTAACTACTCACGAGGGAAATGAATCCAATCCACAGTGGTCCCCTGACGGTAAACGAATTGCCTTTGTAAGCAGTACCCAACAGGGAGCTGAAATTTATATGTATTGGGTGGAAAGTGGTCAAGTTGCCAAATTGAGTCATTTAGAATACAGCCCTGGAAATCTTTTATGGTCCAAAGACGGTAAGCATCTCTTTTTTACTCAATTTGTTTCAACCAACCCCCCCGTACTCATCAAAATGCCCCCAAAACCTAAAGGTGCAAAATGGGCTGATCCAGCACGTATTACCGATCGCTTAAAACACGAAGCCGACGGAAGGGGCTATATGCCAACAGGGTTTACCCATGTTTTTAGTCTGCCTTCTGAGGGTGGAACACCTAGGCAGTTGACCTCTGGGAATTACAATCACCGTGGGCCTTTATCCATATCACCCGAAGGAAACCATCTTTATTTTTCAGCGAATAGAAAGGCCGACTGGGAATATGACTTTCGCAATAGTGAGGTATATCAAGTCAATGTTAAAACAAAAGTTATTACTGCGCTGACAACCAATCAAGGGCCTGATTATCATCCACAAATTTCCCCTGATGGAAAGAAAATTGCCTACCTCGGCTATTCTGATAAACGACAAGCCTATCAACTCACCCACCTTTTTTTAATGGATGCTGATGGGGGAAATAAACAAATTCTTTCCAAAGATTTAGATCGTAGTATTGCTGCTATCCAATGGGATACAAACAGTGAAGGGCTTTACTTTACTTATGACGATAAGGGAAATACCAAAATTGGGTATAGCTCCCTAAAAGGGAATATAAATGTTCTTGCCAACAATGTAGGAGGGACCTCCATTGGCCGTCCTTATGGCGGGGGTTCCTATAGTGTTTCCCAAGAAGGAACTATCGTTTATACCCACACACGTCCAGAATATCCAGCTGATCTGGCTGTGATTTTCAAAAAGAAAAAAACACCACAACGAATCACACAACTCAATGCTGATGTCCTCAATCATAGGACCTTGGGAACCACTGAAGAAATTTGGTACACCTCCTCTTTTGATGGACGTCCCATTCAAGGCTGGCTCGTCAAACCCCCTTTTTATGATGCGAATAAAAAATACCCTCTCTTGGTGGAAAACCATGGGGGACCCATTTCGAATTACGGAGACCGCTTTTCCGCTGAAATGCAACTTTACGCTGCTGATGGCTACCTTGTTTTTTATCCAAATCCACGTGGAAGTACAAGTTATGGGGAAGATTTTGGCAACCAACTCTACCACAACTACCCCGGGGAAGATTATAATGATGTTATGGACGGTGTTGACCATCTCCTTAAAAAGGGCATTGCACACGAGGACGCTCTTTATGTTACCGGTGGAAGTGCAGGGGGAATTATGACCGCGTGGATTATTGGTAAAAACAATCGTTTTAAGGCAGCCGTTGTATCCAAACCCGTAATGAACTGGATCAGTAAAACATTGGTGGCTGACAATTATTTTGGTTATGCCAATTCTCGTTATCCAGGACAACCGTGGGAAAACTTTGAAACCTATTGGAATTTTTCTCCGCTTTCGCTTGTTGGTAATATAGCAACCCCTACCATGGTCATGGTTGGAATGAGTGATTTACGAACCCCTCCCAGTGAAGCCAAACAATTGTACCACGCCTTAAAACTTCGTAAAATTGAAACCGTATTGGTAGAGCTTCCAGGCGCTTCCCATGGAATAGCCAAACGACCCAGTCAATTAATCAGTAAAGTAGCACATACCCTAGCATGGTTTAAACAATTCAATGAATTGTAACTTCATCAAAAACTAAATTTATTTATCTATGAAAACAGTATTTAAAAAATTCCTTCTCCTTTTTGTATTAGGGTTCTTCTCCAGTCAGGCACAATTACAGTACCAAACTCCTGACCAAAACATTTTAGATCTTGTTGATGTTCCTTTAGCCCCTCGAGTGCTTAAGGATCGGGACAATACAACCTTAGTGTTTTTATACCGTCCTGCCTATAAATCCATTGCCGAGTTATCGGAAAAAGAAATGCGTCTAGGAGGCCTTCGTGTCAATCCTAAAACTTTTAGCAACAGTCGCGCTACCTACTACGATAAGGTAGCAATAATGCGTGTTGACACCCCCAATAAAAAAGTAGAAAACGTAATCGGTTTACCTGAAAAGGCTCGACTATCGAACTTTAGTTTTGCCCCAGATCAATCCAAAATCGCCATGACTCACAATACGGGGAAGCACTTAGAATTATGGGTGCTCGATTTGAAAACATTGGTGGCAAAAAAACTTTCCGACAAGGTGCTGAATGCAAGTTTAGGACGTGTGCTTCACTGGTTTGACGACAGTAAAAGTCTTTTAGTAAAATGTCTCCCCAACACCCAAAAGCCCTTAATTGATGCATCGCAAACAATTCCAACAGGCCCAACAGTCACAGAAAACTTTGGTAAAAAGGCTCAAAATAGAACCTACCAAGATTTATTAAAAAATCCAACGGATGAATTTAATTTTGAGCAACTCGCCATTTCTAATTTACAAAAAATTAACCTCGACGGGAGCAGCAAGCCTTGGCTTGGAAACAAGATGTACACATCCATCCGCTTTTCACCCAACGGCCAATATGTCCTTGTGGAATATCTTTCCAAGCCTTTTTCATATATCGTTCCCTATCGTCGCTTTCCCACAACCATTGCGGTATATACTCGGGATGGATCGTTGATTAAAACCATTGCAGAAACGCCTTTACTTGAGGAACTTCCTAAAGGGTTTATGGCCGTAAAAACAGGAAAAAGAAGCATCAACTGGCGAAGTGATCAGCCTGCAAGCCTATATTATGTTGTTGCTTTGGATGAGGGAAATCCAGCAAATACCGTGGCTTATCGCGACGAAGTGTTTCAATGGACTGCTCCCTTTAAAGAAAAAGCCAACGCCTTGATCAAAACCAAAAATAGGTTTAACAGTATCTATTGGGGAGATGCGACTACCGCCATCGTCCAAGATTATTGGTGGAATACGCGCAATGCTAAATCATATGTTTTTAATCCCTCCAACACCAAAACGGCTCCTGTAATTATCAGCGATCGAAACATTCAAGATGTATATAGTGATCCAGGTGATTTTGTCTTAAAGCCAACTCAAATGGGCTATTCCGTTCTTGAAATTAACAAAAATCGTGTCTTTTATATTGGTGATGGTTTCACCGATCAAGGGCAATTCCCGTTTGTTGATGGTTTGGATTTAAAAAGCCTTAAAAAAGAACGGCTCTACACCTCTACCTATTCAGATAAGTACGAAGCCATTCAAGACTATATGGTGGATCAAAATAAATTGATGGTTCGTATTGAATCCAAAGATGACTATCCCAACATTTACTTTAGATCACTTTCTGATCAAAGTTTGGAGCAATTGACCTCCTTTAAAAATCCCTTTTCAGCACTTAAAGAAGTTAATAAAGAATTGATTTCCTATAAAAGAGCCGATGGCTTGGACTTAAGCGGCACCTTGTATTTACCCGCAGCTTATGATAAAACCGCCAAGGAAAAAATGCCCATGATCTTGTGGGCCTATCCTAGAGAATATAAAGACAAGAAAAGTGCCGGCCAAAAAACAGTCAATCCCAATCGTTTTACCTATCCGTCATGGGGTTCTCCAATTTATTGGGTTACCCAAGGCTATGTGGTATTGGACCGTGCCGCCTTTCCCATTGTTGGAGAAGGAGACAATGAACCCAACGACACATTTAGAACGCAATTAGTTGCTAATGCAAAAGCCGCCATTGATGCTGTAGATGCTCTTGGCTATATTGACCGTGATCGGGTAGCTGTCGGAGGACACAGTTATGGCGCTTTTATGGTGGCTAACTTGCTAAGTCATTCAGATTTATTTGCTGCTGGTATTGCGCGAAGTGGAGCGTATAACCGAACCCTCACCCCTTTTGGTTTTCAAAGGGAAGAACGCAGTTATTGGGAGGCTCCAGAAGTCTATTACAGTATGTCCCCTTTTATGCATGCAGATAAAATGAAAACACCACTGCTATTAATCCATGGAGAAGCCGATAACAATTCAGGAACCTATCCCATGCAAAGTATTCGCTATTTCAATGCCTTAAAAGGCTTAGGAGCGGTTACTCGTTTGGTCATGTTTCCCAAAGAAAGTCATGGATATCGTGCCAAAGAAACCATTCTTCATCTGTTATGGGAACAAGATCAGTGGCTGAATAAATACGTTAAAGGTTCGGAAAAACCATCTATTAACAAAACAGTAACAAAACCAAAGGGATAACAGCATTTGCGTTTTTTTAAGGTTTATCC